>CAIXMB010000032.1 GCA_903920435.1 uncultured Actinomycetes bacterium | reverse complement strand
CGCACCCTCGATGGCGCGCACGGTGAAGCCGAGGCGGCGGGCCAGGGGGCGCAGGGCATCCGTCTCGCCCTTGCGGCTCTCGGCGCCGGGGTTGGTGATCACCGCGGTGCCGCCGAAGATGACGATCGCGTCTTCGACGAAAACCGAATCTGGGTGGTCGTCGCTCGGGTCGACGGGCACGGTGTCGAAGCCCTCGGCCTCCAGGGTCGCGACGTACGCCTCCCACTGCGCGTCGGCGAGGTCCTCGTCGAGTTCGACGCGGTCGATGTGCGTGACCTGCCCCTCGGCGAGCCGGGACGACGGCACGCGCACGAGCACGCGGGGGCGGGCGGGCACGGATGCCGCGGCGCGCCAGACCCGTCGGCCGACGCACAGCGTGGCGGCGATGGCGAGCACGACATACAGCAGATTGGTCCCGAGCGCCTGCGCGACATAGCCGGGCGCCTGCTCGTTCCAGCTGGCCTGCGTGAGGATGATGAACACGATGCCCACGGCCTCGGCGAGCACCCCCACGAGCACGGCGACGGGAATAGCGACGTACCAGCGCCGGAACGCACCCGCGGCCGCCGCGATCGTCGCCAGCACGAAGAGGGCGATCGAGCTGCCGCCGAAGTAGTTGCTCACGGCCGGGACGATGCTCAGGCCTGAGCTCTGCAGCACGTAGAAGACGAAGATGATCGCGACATGGGCCACGATCGCGGTCGCGAGGCCCGCCAGGATCGCGGCGAGGAGGCGGCGGCCGAGGGGCAGGGGGCGGCTGAGAGCGCGGGTCATGAGGTCAACCTATCGGGACGAACTTCTGAGCCGGCTGAGGGCGAGCCGGGCATCCCTCACCCGCCCTCGTGCCAAATGACGGACTTCAGGCCCCGAAGGAGGCTGGTATCCGCCGGAAACGCAGTCCGGATGCCCGTGGGTCCGTCATTTGGTACGGGTGGGAGGGGGCCGGGGCGGAAGGGCGGGCGCCCTAGTGGAAGAAGTGGCGCTCGCCCGTGAAGTACATCGTGACGCCCGCGAGCTTGGCCGCCGCGATGACGTCCTCGTCGCGGATCGAGCCGCCGGGCTGCACGACGGCCTTGACCCCCGCATCGAGCAGGATCTCGAGGCCGTCGGCGAATGGGAAGAACGCGTCACTCGCCGCAACGGAGCCCTTGGCGCGGTCGCCAGCACGGGCGACGGCAAGCTGGCAGGAGTCGACGCGGTTCACCTGTCCCATGCCGACACCGACCGAGGCGCCGTCGTGGGCGAGCAGGATCGCGTTCGACTTGACGGCGCGCACCGCTCGCCAGGCGAACTCGAGGTCGGCGCGCGTGGCCGGGTCGGCCTCGGGTCCGGCGACGAGGGTCCAGGCATCCGAGCTGAAGTCGTCGTAGGTGTCGGGCGACTGGATGAGAGCGCCGCTCGAGATCTGGCGGAACTCCTCCCCCGCGCGGTGGTAGCCGGCGGGCAGCTTGAGCAGACGCAGGTTCTTCTTCGCCTGCAGGATCGGCAGGGCGTCGTCGTCGAAGCCGGGGGCGACGACCACCTCGGTGAAGATGTCTTTGATCGACTCCGCGGCGGCGCGCGAGATCGGGCGGTTCGCCGCGATCACGCCGCCGTAGGCCGACACCGGGTCGCACGCGTGCGCCCGGGCGTGGGCGGAGGCGATCGCATCGCCCGAGCCGCGCGCCACGGCGATGCCGCACGGGTTCGCATGCTTGATGATCGCCACGGCGGGCTCGTCGAAGTCGTATGCGGCGCGCAGGGCGGCGTCGGCATCGACGTAGTTGTTGTACGACATCTCCTTGCCGCCGAGCTGGGTGGCCTGGGCGATGCCGGCACCGTCGGCCTCGACGTAGAGCGCGGCGGTCTGGTGCGAGTTCTCGCCGTAGCGGAGGGTCTGCTTGAGGGTGACGCGGTAGTCGCGGGTCTCGGCAGGCTCGACCACCGGATGCTCGGCCCTGATGCCCACGTTCTGGGCGAACCAGGCCGCGACCGCGGCGTCGTACGCCGCAGTGTGCGCGAACGCCTCGCCCGCGAGCCGCTGCCGCTGCGCGAGGGTCGTGCCGCCGAGGGTGAGCGCCTTGACGACCTGCGGGTAGCTGTCGGGGCTCGTCACGATCGCCACGTTCGCGTGGTTCTTCGCCGAGGCCCGCACGAGCGCGGGGCCGCCGATGTCGATCTGCTCGATGACGTCGTGCACGGGCGCGCCGGATGCCACGGTCGCCACGAACGGGTAGAGGTTGGAGATCACCAGCTCGAACGGCGCGATGCCCATCTCGGCGAGCTCGGCCTCGTGCGACTCGAGCCGCAGGTCGGCGAGGAGGCCGGCGTGGATGGCGGGGTGCAGGGTGCGCACCCGGCCGTCGAGCGACTCGGGGTAGCCGGTGACCGCCGCGACCTCGGTCACGAGCAGGCCCGCGGCGGCGATCGTCTTCGCCGTCGAGCCCGTGGAGACGATCTCCACTCCCGCGCCCACGAGAGCGGTCGCGAGTTCGACGAGGCCGGTCTTGTCACTCACCGAGACCAGTGCCCGCTTGATGGGGATGGCGTCGCGCTCGCGGTAGTCGGTTGCGTCGTGCGTGGGGCCGCTCACGTGAGCTCCTTGAGGTCGATGGCTGAGTTGGCGATGTCGAGGATGGCCTGGATGAGCAGGCGGCGCTCGACGGGCTTGATGCGCTCGTGCAGGCTCGCCTCGGTGTCACCCGGCTCGACCGGGATGCGCTCCTGGGCGATGATCGGACCGCTGTCGACGCCGTTGTCGACCACGATGACGCTCGCGCCCGTCTCGGTGACTCCCGCCGCGAGGGCGTCGCGCACGCCGTGCGCGCCCGGGAACTCGGGCAGGTAGGCCGGATGCGTGTTGATGAGGTTGGGCGAGAGCGCGGCGACGAAGTCGGGGGGCAGCAGCTTCATGAACCCGCTCAGGACGACGAGGTCGGCGTTCCACGCCCGCACCTGGGCGAGCAGTTCCGCCGCCCACGCGTCACGGTCGGCGAAGTTCGACATCGCGACGGAGAAGGTGGGGATGCCGTACTCCTCGGCGTGCGCGAAGCCGTCGGCGTCGCGATCCGCCCCCACGGCGACGACGCGCGCCGGGAACTCCGCGTCCTGCGACGCGTCGAGCAGGGCGCGGAGGTTGGACCCGCCGCCCGAGATCAGGACCACGAGTGAGAGCACGCGAACAGCCTACCCGCGCCGTCCCGCGGCGATTCCGCGCAGGCTCGCGAAGAGCCCGATGAGCGAGGAGACGAACAGCTCGAACGCGGCCCACCCGCCGACGAGCCACGGGTTCGGGCCGACGTCGACGAGCCGGCCGGGCCCGGCGGCCCCGCCGGAGAGCCACGCGAGCATGCCGAGGATGATGCCGCCGACGAGGGCGATGCCCAGGGCCACGAGGACGAGCTCGCGCCGCTCCAGGTCGCGGCGCGCACGCGGCCCGAGGATGGCGCCGACGAGGAACCCCACGACCACCGGCACCAGGAGCCCCAGGAACCCGAGCGCGAGCTGGCCCTGCGGCAGCGCCCCCAGCAGCGGTACCCCCGGCACCGGCCCGAGCTGTGTCGCGAGCGGGCTGACCGTCGACCCGGTGCCGAGGGAGAAGCCGGGCCCGATGAGCCAGCTCGCCGTCCACACCACGGCGTTGGGCAGGAAGGCGATCTCGCCGAGGGTCACCGCCACCCCGCCGAGCACCTCGGAGTGCAGCGCCTCGTAGAGGCTGATGATGCGCGCGTAGGAGAACGCGATCGCCCCCGCAGTGACCACCGCGGCCAGGAGCAGCACCCCGGCCGCCGCAGCGGCGCCCCCGCGCACGGCGGTCGTGAGCACCGTGCGGGTCGTGAGCGTGCGGTCGCCGAGCCAGTCGCGCACGGGCGTCGTCGAGGCCTGCGCGCGCAGCAGCTGCGTGCTGCGGAAGCCGATGAGCACCCCGACGGCGAACACTGCGGCGGGCAGCAGCGTGCCCTGCACCAGCGACGGCCGGGCGAAGTCGTTGAGCGCCGAGAACGCCAGCCCGAACGAGACGATGCCGAACGTCGTGAGCGAGACGATGAGGCCGAGCAGGCGGTGGCCGGTCTCCGCGACGCGACGGCCGGCACGGATGCCCAGCAGCGCGGTGAGCAGGGCGAACCCCAGCGCAGCGATCGTGACGGTGATGGGCGCGGCGGCGCCGGGCAGCCCGAGCAGGGCCGCGCTCGTCGGATCCAGCATGAGCGTGATGTCGGCACCGTGGCCGAGCAGCCAGATGTCGACTGCCGCACGCCAGAACACGGTCCAGTCGACGGCGAGCCCGTACTGGATTCCCCACAGCAGCGTGAGCGGCACGAGCGGGATCGCGACGCCGATCGCCGCTACGAGGATCGCCTCGAACGCCGCGAAGAGGATGGTGAGCTGGCGGTTCATCCGGGGTCAGTGCACGACGATGTTGAGGATGATCATGAGCGCACCGAACAGGGCGGTGCCGAGCCCGCCCAGGATCCGGATGACGACGTGCCGCCGCCGCTGGGCGAACGCGCTGTAGCCCAGCACCCCGAGCACGATGGTCGCGACCAGCAGGGCGAGCCCGACCGCGTCGTCGGCCGAGAGCACGTGGAACACGCCGAGCAGCAGCACGAGGGTCGGCAGGATCGCGGCGTAGAGCATCCCGGTCGAGTGCCCGATCGACCTGCGGAGCGCCGCGCCGAGGGTCGTGTCTGCCCCGTGGGCGGCGATCGTGCCCGCGAAGACGTGCGCGCCCCAGAAGATCACGAGCGACGCGACGGACACCAGGAGCACCTCGAGGGCGTCGGAGTCGTCATCGTCGACGGCGCCGATGAGGGCCGAGAACAGGATGAGCCCGTAGACGGCGTCGGGCGTGACGAGCCGCTCCCGAACGCGCTGCAGCAACCCCATGCGGCTACGGTACAGGCCGCTCAGCAGTTCGGGTCGGAGGCCGGGAGCGTGCCCTCGAGCACGTACGCGTCGACCGCCGAGTCGACGCACGCGTTGCCCTTGTTGTAGCCCGTGTGGCCGTCTCCGTTGCGCGTGATGAGCACGCCGTTGCCGAGCTGCGACGCGAGTGCCTGCGACCACGCGTACGGGGTCGCGGGGTCGTTCGTCGTGCCGACGACGACGATGGGCACCGTCGCGCCGTCGAACGCCGTGGGCAGCTGCGCGGGCGGCTCGGGCCACGACCGGCACGCGGTGGCGAGCTGGGCGTAGTCGTCGCGCGCCATGAAGGTGCCGAGGATGGGCGCCGCCGCATCGATCTGCGCGAGCCGGTCGGAGATCGCCGTCGTGTCGGCGGCGAAGTCGTAGTCCTGGCACGTGACCGCGAACGCGACCTCGACGGTGTTGCCGTAGGTGCCGTCGGCGAACCTGTTGTTCGCGCCGTCCGCCGCCGCGAAGGCAGGAGCCGGGTCGCCCGCCGCGTAGGCGGTCAGCAGTGCGGTCAGGTCGTTCCAGTAGCTCGTGGAGTAGAGCAGCGCACCGATGCCGGTGGCGAGCGTGGCGGTGTCCAGCACGCGGCCGTCGTCGGCCACGAGAGCGGTCTGGTCGGCGGAGGCGATGAGGGTCGTGGCGGCACCGAGGGCCGCCGCGATGTCGCCCGAGAACGGGCATCCGTCGCTGTCGAGGCACGACTGCATCCACGAGCGGAAGGCGAGGTCGAAGCCCACCATGCGCTGCTGGAACAGGTCGAAGGCGGGCAGGGCGGGGTCGTAGCCGCCGTCGAGCACCATGGCCCCGACGCGCTGCGGGAAGAGCTGGGCGTAGACGGTGCCGAGCCACGTGCCGTACGAGTAGCCGACGTAGTTGAGCTTCTTCGAGGCGAGCACGGCGCGGATGAGGTCCATGTCGCGCGCGTTGCTCGCAGTGTCCATGTGGGCCAGCAGCTCGCCCGAGTTCGCCGCGCACGCATCGGCGAAGCCCTGCTCGCGGGTCGTGGCCTCGTCGAGCCACTGCGTCGACGGGTACGGGCTGCCGTAGGCGCCGTAGAGCAGCTCGTCGGTCTGCTTCGGATCGGTGAAGCAGGTCACGCGCGTCGAGCGGCCGACGCCGCGGGGATCCCACCCCACCACGTCGTAGTCGGCGCGCAGCGCGGGGCTCACCGCGTAGCCGAACGAGACGAAGTCGAACCCGGACCCGCCGGGCCCGCCCGGGTTCGTCAGCAGCGTGCCCTTCGTGGTGTTCGTGGACTCCTGCCGCACGACGGCGAGCTGGATGCGGTCGCTCTCCGGGTCGGACCAGTCGACCGGCGCGCTCACCGTCGTGCAGTCGAACCCGTCGCCGCACGCGTTCCAGAAGGCCTGCTGCTCGTAGATCGACTCGAACCCGGCGGGAGCACCGGTGTCTACCGACGGGGCGGGCGCGGCCGTGCATCCGGCGAGGAGCAGTGCCCCCGCGATCGCGAGCCCGACGACGCGCATCACACGGTACTCATCAGCACATCGGGTCTGAGGCCGGCACTGTGCCGCTCACGAAGTACGCGTCGACGACATCGTCGACGCACGCGACACCCTGGTTGTAGACGGTGTGGCCCTCGCCGGTGTGCGTGATGAGCACGCCGCTCGAGAGCTGGTCGGCGAGCGAGACCGACGATGCGTACGGCGTCGCCGGGTCGTTGGTGGTGCCGATCACGAGGATCGGGCCGGCGCCCTTCGCCTCGAAGGTCGAGGGCAGGTCGGCTCCGCGCCCGAACGGCCAGTGCGTGCAGGCCGTGTCGAGCACCGCGAAGTCGTCGTAGGTGGCGTACTTGCCGAGGATCGGCGCGAACTCGTCGATCTCCGCAATGCGGTCGAGCGTCGACTCGTCGTCGGTGCGGAAGTCGCCGTCGGCGCACGTCGCGGCGATGTAGACGTCATTGGCGTTCGAGTCGTAGCTGCCGTTCGTGCCGCGCTGGTTGTAGTAGTCGGCGCTCGTGAAGGTGAGCGTCGGGTCGCCCTGCTGCAGCTCGGTGAACATCTGCGTGAGGTCGGTCCAGTAGGTCTCCGAGTACAGGTTCTCGATGATCGCCGTCGCGAGGGTCGCGGAGTCGAGTACGCGGCCGTCGAAGTTCACCAGCCCCTTGTCGTCAACCGTGTCGAGCACCGAGCGCACCTGCCCGAGCGCGGTGTCGACGTCGCCCGTGAACGGGCACTCGCCGCTGTCGAGGCACGACTGCATGTAGGCGCGCAGCCCGCTGTCGAAGCCCGCCATCTGGAACTTGAGCGACTCGAAGTCGCTCTGCAGCGGGTCGACAGCGCCATCGAGCACGAACCGGCCGACGTTCTGCGGGAACAGTTCGGCGTACACCGCCCCGAAGTAGGTGCCGTACGAGTAGCCCAGGTAGTTGAGCTTCTTGTCGCCGAGCAGCGCCCGCATCATGTCCATGTCCTTGGCGTTGCTCGCCGCGTCGAGGTTGCCGAGCAGCTCGCCCGTGTTCGCCTCGCACGCCTTCGCGTACGCCTCCATGTCGACGGTGAGTTCGTCGATCCAGCCCTGGGTGTCGTACGGGCTGTCGAAGGTGCCGTAGAGCTGCTCGTCCTTGTCCTTGGCGTCGGTGTAGCACTTCACGCCCGTCGACTGGCCGACCCCGCGAGGGTCCCACCCGACGACGTCGAAGGCATCGACGACGGATGCCCCGGCGACCTGGTCACCGGAGTAGTAGACGTAGTCCCACCCCGAACCACCCGGGCCGCCCGGGTTGAGCAGGATCGAGCCCTGCTTCGTGCCCGTCGCCACGTGCTTGATGAGCGCGAGGTCGATCGCGCCATCGGCCGGGGAATCCCAGTCGATCGGCGCCTTGATCGTCGTGCACTGCAGTCCGTCGCCGCACCGGCCCCACGTCACCGACTGCGAGTAGAAGCCGTCGGCGTCCGTCGGGGCGGGGCCGTCGATCGGGTCGATGGACGGGAAGAACTGGCATCCGGCGAGCACGGCCATGATGGCCGCCGCGGCGACGACGAGCTGGGGCAGGCGACGTTTCACCTCTGCAGGCTAGCGGGCCGCGAGCACCTCGCGCATGAGCGCCGCGGTCTCGCTCGGCGTCTTGCCGACCTTGACCCCGGCGGCCTCGAGGGCCTCCTTCTTGCCCTGGGCGGTGCCGGCGCCGGCGGAGACGATCGCGCCCGCGTGGCCCATGGTCTTGCCCTCGGGCGCCGTGAAGCCGGCGACGTAGCCCACGACGGGCTTGGTCACGTACTCACGGATGAAGTCGGCGGCGCGCTCCTCGGCGTCTCCACCGATCTCGCCGATCATGACGATCGCCTCGGTCTCGGGGTCGTCCTGGAAGGCGCGCAGCGCGTCGATGTGGGTGGTGCCGATGATGGGGTCGCCGCCGATGCCGATGGCCGTCGAGAAGCCCAGGTCGCGCAGCTCGTACATCATCTGGTAGGTCAGGGTGCCCGACTTGGAGACCAGGCCGATGGGGCCCTTGCCGGTGATCGTCGCGGGGGTGATGCCCACGAGCGACTCGCCCGGCGTGATGATGCCGGGGCAGTTCGGGCCGATGATCTGGGTCTTGCCGCCCTTGGCCTTGGCGAGCGCCCAGAACTCCGCGGAGTCCTGCACGGGGATGCCCTCGGTGATGACGACGACGAGCGGGATCCCGGCCTCGATGGCCTCGACGACCGCGTCCTTGGCGAAGGCCGGCGGAACGAACACGATCGACGTGTCGGCCCCGGTCTCCTTCATCGCGTCCGCGACCGTGCCGAAGACGGGCAGGACGACGCCGCCGTCGTGCTCGACCGTGGTGCCGGCCTTGCGCGCGTTGACGCCGCCGACGACCTGAGTGCCGGCCTTGAGCATGAGCGCGGTGTGCTTGGTGCCCTCGCCGCCGGTGATGCCCTGGACGATGACCTTGTTGTCCTTGTTGAGGAAGATCGACATTGTTCTACAGCCCTTTACGCGTTAGCCAGCTCGGCGGCCTTGTCGGCGCCTTCGTCCATGGTGTCCGCCAGCGTGACCAGCGGGTTGTTGGCCGCGCGCAGAATGGCGCGACCCTCCTCGACCTTGTTGCCGTCGAGGCGCACGACGAGCGGCTTCGTCGCGGAGTCGCCCAGGATCTCGAGCGCCTGCACGATGCCGTTGGCCACCGCGTCGCACGCAGTGATGCCGCCGAACACGTTCACGAAGACGCTCTTGACCTGCGGGTCGCCGAGGATGACGTCGAGGCCGTTGGCCATGACCGTCGCCGAGGCGCCGCCGCCGATGTCGAGGAAGTTGGCGGGCTTCACGCCGCCGTGGCGCTCACCGGCGTAGCTGACGACGTCGAGGGTCGACATGACCAGCCCGGCGCCGTTGCCGATGATGCCGACCTCGCCGTCGAGCTTCACGTAGTTGAGGTCGTTGGCCTTCGCCTTGGCCTCGAGCGGGTCGGCCGCGGCCTTGTCCTCGAGCGCCTCGTGGTTCGGGTGGCGGAAGCCGGCGTTCTCGTCGAGCGTGACCTTGCCGTCGAGCGCGAGGATCTGGCCGTCTTCGGTGAGCACGAGCGGGTTGACCTCGACGAGCGTCGCGTCCTCGCCCTTGTAGACCTCGTAGAGCTTCACGAGCACGGGGGCCACCTTGTCGACGAGCTCGTCGGGGAAGCCGCCGGCCTTGGCGATCGCCGTCGCCTTGGCGAGGTCGACGCCCGCGATGGGGTCGACCTCGATCTTCGCGAGGGCCTCGGGGCGCTCGACCGCGAGCTCCTCGATCTCCATACCGCCCTCGACGCTGCACAGCGAGAGGTACGAGCGGTTGGCCCGGTCGAGCAGCACGGAGAAGTAGAACTCCTGCGCGATCTTCGCGCCCTGCGCGATCATGACGCGGTTGACCGGCAGCCCCTTGATGGTGAGCTTCAGTATCGCCTCGGCGGCTGTCGCCGCGTCGTCGCCGTTGTGCACGACCTTGACGCCGCCCGCCTTGCCGCGACCGCCGGCCTTGACCTGCGCCTTCACGACGACGGTGCCGCCGATCTTCTCCGCCGCTGCCTTCGCCTCAGCCGGGGTGTCGGCAACAATGCCGGCAAGTACAGGCACTCCGTAGGACTCGAAAAGGTCCCGGGCCTGGTACTCGAAAAGATCCACGTGATTCTCCAAAATAGCTCGACGTCAAGACACTTTGACCACAAAGCACTCTACTCGCCCAAAGTTGGGGCTTCGTCCGGGGCCGTGGCGCTGGCCGGTTAACTTCGGGCGATCTTTCGGCGCGGGGCCCGGCCGTGCCTTGTTCTACCCTGGCGTGCGCGTTCTTCGGCCGCCGCCGCCACGCGCTCCCTCCCCGCTCCACCGCGTTCGCGCCCTCCCCGCTCCACCGCGTTCGCGTGCGAAATGACGGAGACACGCACCGCGGTGAGCGCGGGCGGGCGGGAGCCGGGCATCCGTCAGACTCGATCTCCGTCATTTGATACGCGGCGGGGCGGTACGCGGAGGGAGATCGGCGCGCGCGGGCGAGAATGGAGGGCATGGCGCTGCGCATCACGGATGTCTCGGCAGACGCCGTACTGCTGGCCGGCGGTGCCCGCGCCATCCTGCTGCAACTCGCGCATCCCGGGGTGGCGCACGGCGTGGCCCGGCACAGCGACTTCGCGGAGCGGCCCCTCGACCGGCTGCACGGCACCCTCACCTACCTCTACGTGACGGTGTACGGCACTCCCGACGAGGCGCGGACCGTGGCGCGGGCGGTCGGTCGGGCGCACGCCCCGGTCACCGGCGCGTCGGACCCCGACCTGCAGCTGTGGGTGGCCGCGACCCTCTACGACACGGCGATGCGCGTGCGCGAACTCGTCTACGGCACACTCTCGGACGAGGACGGCGAGTCACTGCTCGACGACCACGCCGTGGTGGGCACGGCGCTCGGGGTTCCGCGCGCGAGCTGGCCCGCGAGCCGGGCGGCCTTCGCGCAGTACTGGAGCTCGGCGGCCCTGGCGGTGGGTGACGAGGCCCGCGGCGTGGCGGATGCGCTGCTGCATCCGTCGAACGTGCCGTGGTGGATGCGCGCACTGATGCCCACCGTGCGGCTCGCCACCGCCGGGCTCCTCGACGCCGACCTGCGCGCCGCCTACGGGCTGGAGCTCGACGAGCGCCGGTACGCACGGCTCGTGCGCGCGCTGCGGATCGTCTACCCGCGGCTACCGCGGCTCATCCGGCACGCACCGATGCGCCGGTACCTGCGGGCGTTCAGACGCGGAACAGCGTCGTCCCGCTGACGATGTCGGCGGTGACCAGGGTCGCGCGCACCGACTCCCCCGCCGTCACGGCGCCCTCGACCGTCGCCGTCACGACCGGGTCGGTGAGCTGGATGACGCCGCCCGACTCCTTCGCCGAGATGACGACCGCCTCGAACGTCTCGCCCACGCGTGCGGAGAGCAGCGCTGCCTCGATCGCGTCCACCGACGCGTGCTCGAGCCGCGACGCGACTCCGTCGGAGCGCCCCATGATCTTCGGCAGGGCCGGCAGCGCCTCGCGCACCCAGTCGGGCACGGGCTCTCCGGCGAGGAGCGCCTCGCACGTCACGAGCACGAACCTGTCGACCAGCCGGCGCAGCGGCGCCGTCGCGTGGGCGTAGGGGGCGGCGACCGCGGCCTGCGTCGCGTTCTCCGGGGGCGCGCCGTCGAACGCCGTGTACCCGGCGCCGCGGAACAGCGACGCGGCCGCGTGGATGGCGGCGAGGCCCTGCGGCGTCGAGCGGTCGAGACCGCGCAGGTACTAGCCGTAGGGCTGGTCGGCCGGCCACGGGCAGCCGAGCGCACCCACCTGCATGCGGAAGTGCTCGAGCGTGTCGGGGAACGGCGCCGGCATCGTGCGGAGGATCCCCACTCCCCCGTCGAGCATCGTCGCCGCGGCCGCCATGCCCGTCATGAGCGAGAGCTGCGCGTTCCACTCCTCCACGGCCAGTGGGCTGCGCCGCACGAGCTCGTAGCGCCCCCTCGCGGAACTCGACCTCCTCGTCGGGGCGGTTGAGCGACGCCCCGCCGCGCTCCCGCTCCAGGAGCGAGCGCTTGACCCCGACCTCGCGCAGCAGCTGCAGGCTCACGGAGGCGTTGCCCGCGTCGAGCTGGGCCTGCACCTCGGCGTAGGAGTACTGGTGGCGCGAGCGCACCCGCGCCCGCACGAGCGCGGTCGTCATGACGTTCGCCGCCGCGTCGAGCTCGAAGGTCCACACGAACGCGGCGCGCACCTCGCCCTCCAGCAGGGATGCCGCGTGCTCGCTGATCACCGTCGGGTGCAACGGGATGCGTCCGTCGGGCGCGTACAGCGTCTGGCCCCGCTCGCGCGCCTCGGAATCGATCGCGCCACCCGGAGCGACGAAGGCGGGAACATCCGCTATCGCGTAGCGCACGCGGTAGCCGTGCGGTTCCTGAGGCCCTCGAATGACGCGCTCGAGGTGCAGTGCCTGGTCGAGGTCGGTGGCGCCCTCGGGGTCGATGGTCACGAACGCGATGGCCGTCTCGTCGGCTACCGGGAGCTCGACGCTCTCGACGACCTGCCTCGCCTCGGCCTCGACGGCGGGCGGGAACGACTCGGGGAGGTTCAGGTCCTCCCGGATCTGCCGCAGGGTGTCGGCCAGGAGGGCATCCGGATTGCGGAGCCGGGGGACTATGACGCGCTCGGGCCCTTCGAGGAGCGCGCTCCCTGAGGCTCTCGAAGGGTCAGATCTTCTCAATGGGCGCGATCTTGATCAGCAGGCGCTTGCGCCCCGCGACGTCGAACTGCACTTCGGCCACGCGCTTCGAACCCTCGCCGGTGACGGCGGTGACGCTGCCGTCGCCGAAGTCGGTGTGCCGGATGCGGTCGCCCACCTCGAGCGTGAGGTCGCCGTTGTCGCGTACCAGGCCCGTGACCGCGCTCGTCCACTCCGTCTTGACGCGCGGCGGCGCGGGTGGGAGCGAGTTGTAGCTGTCGCGCATGGGGGCGGCGCGCTGGCGCAGCTGGCCCTGGGTGCGGAAGCCGCCGCTGCCGCCCGACTGGCGCCACTCGATGAGCTCGTTCGGGATCTCCTGCAGGTAGCGGCTGGGCATGGCAACATTGACCTCGCCGAAGCTCGCGCGCGACGCGGCGAGCGAGAGGTACAGGCGCTTGCGCGCACGGGTGATGCCCACGTAGAACAGGCGGCGCTCCTCGGCGAGACCGCCGGGCTCGTTCGACGACATTCGGTGCGGCAGCAGGTCTTCCTCGACGCCCGTGAGGAACACCGAGTCGTACTCGAGCCCCTTGGCCGTGTGGAGGGTCATGATCGAGACGGTGCCGTCGCCGTCGTCGATCTCGTCCGTCGCCGCGAACAGGGCGACGTTGGTGAGGAAGTCGATAAGTGTTCCGTCGGGGGTGACGGTGCGGAACTCCTTGGTCTGCGAGACCAGCTCCTCGAGGTTCTCGGCGCGAGCCTCGTCCTGGGCATCCCCGCTGTTCTTCAGCGACGCGAAGTACCCGGTCTTGGTGAGGATCTCGGTCAGGATGTCGTGCGGCGCGGCCGTGCCGGCGACGGCGGTGAGCTCGTTCAGCAGTTCGCCGAGCTCGACGATCGCCGCGGTGACCTTGGGGCCGAGGCCGAGCTGGCCGGCGTCGACGAGCGCCTCGCGCAGCGGCATGCCCATGCGATCGGCGTGCGCCTGGAGGGCCGCCTCGGTCGCGGGGCCGATGCCCCGCTTGGGCACGTTCATGACGCGGCGCAGCGCCATGTCGTCATCCGGGTTGGCGACCTGGATGAGGTAGGCCATCGCGTCTTTGATCTCGGCCCGCTCATAGAACTTCGTGCCACCGGGAATGCGGTACGGGATCGCCGACCGGATGAAGATCTCCTCGAGCGGTCGGGTCTGCGAGTTGGTGCGCACGAACACCGCGATGTCGTTGAGGCTCAGGCCGCCCTTGCGCAGCACGTCGATCTCGTCGGCGACGAACTGGGCCTCGTCGTGGCCGGAGTACCCGGTGTAGCCGACGATCTTGCTGCCGGCGCCCACCGTCGTGAACAGGTTCTTCGCCTTGCGGTCGAAGTTGTTCGAGATGACCGCGTTCGCGGCGTCGAGGATGTTCTGAGTCGACCGGTAGTTCTGCTCGAGCAGGATGACCTTGGAGTTCGGGAAGTCGCGCTCGAACTCCGTGATGTTGCGGATGTCGGCGCCGCGGAACGCGTAGATCGACTGGTCGCTGTCGCCCACGACGGTCAGTGACGCGGCGGGGATGCCGCCGGTCGGGTCGAGCTTCATCCGGGTGTCTGCCGGCACGTTCTCGCGCAGCACGGGCCGCACCAGCTCGCGGATGAGCGCGTACTGCGCGTGGTTGGTGTCCTGGTACTCGTCCACGAGCACGTGGCGGAACCGGCGCTGGTAGAGGGCCGCGACGTCGGGGAACGCGCGGAACAGGTACACGGTCTCGGCGATGATGTCGTCGAAGTCGAGGGCGTTCGCGCGCCGCAGCGCCGCCGTGTAGCGCCGGAAGATCTCGACGAAGCCCGACTCCTTCGGGTCGTTCATGTTCACCGAGCGCGCGAACGCCTCGATGTCGGTGAGCTCGTTCTTGAGCTTCGAGATGCGGCTGGAGACCCCGCCCGGCGTGAAGCCCACGGTGTCGGCGTCGAGCTCCTTGATGATGCGCTTGAGCAGCGCGCGCTGGTCTGCGGTGTCGTAGATCGTGAAGGCCTGCTTCATGCCGAAATGCTCGGCCTGACGGCGGAGGATGCGCGTGCACGCGGAGTGGAACGTCGAGATCCACATGCCGTCGGTGGCGTCGTCGCCCACGAGCGACCGCACGCGCTCGCGCATCTCGGCCGCGGCCTTGTTCGTGAAGGTGATCGCGAGGATCTGGCTCGGCCACGCCTCGCGGGTCTGCAACAGACCCGCGATTCGGCGGGTGAGCACGCTCGTCTTGCCCGAGCCCGCACCCGCGACGATGAGGAGGGACTGGCCGCGGTACTCCACGGCCTCGCGCTGCTGCGGGTTGAGCCCCTCGAGGAGCGAGTCGTCGATGCGCCCGCCACGGGCAGGATCAGTGTGTTCGAAGGGCTCAAGGACGTAGGTCATCGCTGCTCGATTCTACGGTGCGGGTCTGACGGTCTTTGCGGGTTGAGTAGGCCGCCCGCGGCCGTATCGAAACCGTCGGTGAGGTTTCGATACGCGCGCGAGAGCGCGCTACTCAACCAGCGAGAGCACCAGGTCTGGCTGGTCGGCGAACACGCCGTCGACCCCGGTGCCCAGGATGAGCTCGAACTCGGCCGGCCAGTCGCCGAAGTCGCGCAGCGACGAGCCGCGCCGGAGGTTCCGCGCGAGGAAGCGGTTCTCCGCGCGCAACGTCCAGGTGAAAGCCAGGAGCCCGGCGGCGTGCAGGCGGTCGACGAGGTCGGTGGTTCCGGTGACGGCGGCCGTGGCATCCGTGCGCAGCAGCATCGCCTTGTCCACGCTCACTCCGTCGACCTCCCCGCCGAGCCGCGCGAGGCCGGCGGGGGTGAGGTGCGCCGAGTACGGCAGCGCCTTGCGGCCGAAGCGCGCGACCAGGTCGGCGGGCGAGCCGCTCTTCTCGACGAGGTAGACGTAGCGGCCGGGGATGCCGCGCTCGCGTACCTGGCCGAGCACGGTCTGCTCGAAGCACTCGACGATCAGGTTCTCGCGCGTCGCCCAGCGCGAGATCTCGGCGGCGAACAGCTCGTCGAGCGGCAGGCCGATCGACGCGAAGTAGGTGGCGTGCTTGATCTCGGCGACCATCACGAGCGCGCGGCCGAGCCGCTCGGACTGCTCGTCGATGATGCCCAGCAGGTCGGCCAGGCGCAGGATCGGCCAGCGGCCGTCGAAGGTCGCGCCCCCCGTGCGTATCGCGGGCAGCCGCTCCCGGGCGCGCAGGGTCGCGAGCTGCGCCCAGGTGAAGTCCTCGGTGAACCAGCCGGTGAGCGTCACGCCGTCGACGACCTTGGTGGTGCGCAGGTGCGCGAATTCCGGATGCCCCGCGACATCCGTCGTGCCCGAGATCTCGTTCTCGTGCCGCAGCACCAGAACGCCGTCCCTCGTCGAGACGATGTCCGGCTCGACCGCGTCGGCGCCCAGGGCGAAGGCGAGCTCGTACGCGGCGCGGGTGTGCTCGGGGCGGTAGCCGCTCGCGCCGCGATGACCGATGACGAGGGGACGCGCTGTCAGGCTCACGCCACAAGGCTAGGCGGTCGCCGCGCCAGTACGATGCGTTCATGGCCACGTGCGCGACCTGCTCGGGTGAACTCCGACCCGAATGGCGCTTCTGCGTGTTCTGCGGCACTGCGGTCACTCCCACCGCCGTCGACGAGGCGGCCGCCGAGGCCGCGCCACGGGTCAACCACATCGCGATCATCGCGCTCGTGCTCGCCTGCATCGGCGGCATCCCCGCCATCGCCTTCGGGCACATCGCGCTCTCGCAGATCAAGCAGACCCACGAGCGCGGGCGCGCGATAGCGCTCGTCGCGACCGCGCTCGGCTACGTGTGGCTCGCGGTCGCGATAGTCCTCTTCCTGAGGTTCGCGAATGGCCTCTGAGCGCAGATGGGCAGAGCCCACTCGCGCTCTCCCGCTTCGGTGGGGGCACTACGACGACCGGTATGTGATCGGCCTGGTGCTGATCGTCAGCGGGGGCATCCAGCTGCAGGGCTCGAACACCTGGAGCCTGCCGCTGCTGCTCATCGGCACGATCGCGCACGCGACGGGGTGGGCGATCATGCCCGCGCGCGGCTGGCGCCGCATGGTCGCGGTGGTACCGGCGACCGCCCAGGTCTGGATCCTGCTCGCGGGCCCGCTCGCGATGTGGACCTTCGTCGTGCCCTACCTGTGCTGGCTGCTCGTGCGTCACCGGCCGGCGCGCATCGACATCACCGTTCTCTTCCCGCTCGCGAGCGGCTTCCTGCTGCCGCGGTACTTCATCGAGTACTCGGCGATGCTGCCGGCGCTCGCGATCTCGCTCGCCGTGTTCGTGGGTTCGGCCTGGTTGGCCCGGATGATCGCTGCAAGCCCTGAGCGAACGCGCGGGATTCCCCTGCCCTCATCCAGCCAGTCCCGGTAGTTTTGAGACAACGTCCACCGAAAGGCAGAACCCCATGGCGAAATTCGCATTCAGCCGCAACCCCGCGTTCGCGACCAATGCGCAGGGCGGCGTCGTCGCGGCCCAGGCCGTCTCGACGCAGCAGCTCGACGAGATCTACAACCGCGCGTCGACCCCCGCCGAGGGCGAGGTGATGACCGTCGAGGACACCATCGCCAAGACCGTGGGCGCCTTCGCGCTCCTGCTCGTCGGTGCAGCAGTCGGGTGGATCAGCGGAATGCCCATCCTCTGGATCGGCGCCGCGATCGTCGGCCTCGTGCTCGGGCTGATCAACTCGTTCAAGCGCGAGCCCGTTCCCGCGCTCATCCTCGCCTACGCGGGAGTCGAGGGCGTCTTCGTCGGCGGCATCTCGTCGTTCTACGAGGCGGCGTTCGACGGGGTCGTCGTGCAGGCGGTCATCGCGACGCTCGTGGTGATCGGCGTGACTCTCGCACTCTTCGCGAGCGGCAAGATCCGCGCGTCGAAGCGCGCGACCAAGGTCTTCCTGATCGCGATGATCGGCTACGGGCTCTTCTCGCTCGTCAACCTCGTCCTCATCGCGACCGGCGCGAACAGCGACCCGTGGGGCCTGCGGGGCAGCTTCACGATCTTCGGCATCCCGCTCGGCGTCGTGCTCGGCGTCTTCGTCGTGCTGATGGCCGCCTACTCGCTCGTGCTCGACTTCGACTTCATCCAGCGCGGTGTGAACAACAAGGCACCCCGCCGCTACGGCTGGACCGGCGCGTTCGGCATCATGGCGACCGTCATCTGGCTCTACCTCGAGATCCTGCGGATGCTCGCAATCGCGCGGCGGTAACGACCCGATCTGCTCGGCACCAGAGGCCGCCCTTCGGGGCGGCCTCTTCTCTTGCCCCGTCTCTGCCATGTTTCGGCTTTCCTGCCATAAACTGGCTGACATGGTAGAAGTGAAGCGCAGGGAGACATCGGTCCTGAGTTCGGAAGGGCGCGTCGTGATCCCGGCGAGCATCCGGAAGGAGCTCGGTCTCGAGCCCGGGGTGACCCTGACTTTCGGTATCGAGAGCGGGCGCGTAGTCATGAGCACGCGGCAGGCGGCGATCGCCGAGCTGCAGCGCATGTTCGCGGAGGTCCGCCCCGAGGGCGCGCCCCTCATGTCTGAGGAGCTCATCGCCGAGCGGCGCGCCGAGGCCGCTCGTGAGGCTGAAGGGTGATCGTCCTCGACGCCTCCGCGGTTCTGGCCGTTCTGGGCGGTGAGCGCGGTGCGTCGGAGGTCGTCGAACGCAGCGCGGGTGGGATCGTCTCGACGGTCAATCTCGCCGAGGTGCTGCAGAAGGCGGCGCACAACGGGGTGGCTGCACACACCGTCAACACACTCATCGGTCAGGCCGAATGGGGCGTCGTGCCCTTCGACGATCAGATGGCCCTTGCTGCGGCCGATCTCTGGCTACTCACCAAGCACAAGGGGCTGTCGTTGGGCGATCGTTCGTGCCTGGCACTTGCTCAGGCCGTGAGCGGGGTCGCTCTCACTCTCGACACGGGCTGGGCGGGCCTCGAGATCGAGGGCGCCTCGATCCACATCGTGCAGCGCTGACTAGCGCGCGATGGCGAGCGCCGCGGAGTACTCCCGGGCGCGGTCGAGGTCTGCGAGGATCGGCGCGACGGCGACCCGTGTGACGACCTCGCCCACCGACGCGACCAGCCGCCGACGCGTGCGACGGCGGCGGGCGGCACCCGCAGCGGCGGCGATCGCGGTACCGAGCAGGCCGAGCAGGATGCCGAGGGCGACACCGCCCGCGATCAGCAGCGTGGGCACCGCCCAGCCCTCGACCTCAGGCACCTCGAACGCGGGGAGCCCGAGACGCGGCAGGAACGCCGCGCCGAGCAGCCACCCGATGCCCACGAGCGCAGCCAGGACCGACACCCACTGCAGCACCGCGAAGATCGCCCACCACCACGACCCCTTGGCGGGCAGCGGGGTGCGGGCGATGGCGAGGTCGAGCTGGTCCGGCAGGTCGGTGATGGCGCGTTCGGCGGTCGCGCGCATGCCGGTACGCCAGCTCTCAGTGAGGCCCGCGGCGGCCGCATCCGTGTAGCCGCGCACGCCGAGCGAGATCTGGGCCTTCGCACCGGCGTCGAGGGCGGGCATGCTCGTGCGGTGCACCGCCGGGTCGGTGCCGCGGCGGCTGGGGCCGAGCCCCAGGCGGGCGAGGGGGTCCGGCCGCAGCCGCAGCAGCCACGACACGAGCGGCCAGCCCGTGGCCTGCCCCGCTCGCTTGCGGTACGAGCGGCCGACGGCGCCGGCGACGATGTCGGCTCCGGCAGCCGTGGCGAGCGCGGAGATGAGCGAGTCGGTGGCGCGGCCCGCCGGCGGCGAGACCGTGCCGGCAGAGGGGATCGCCGCAGCAACGGTCGCGACGTCGGCGGCGAGCCTGGCCTCGCGTGCGCTGCGGGCGGCCGCAAGCTCGCCGAGAGCCGCCCGCAGGGCGGGGATGCCGTCGCCGGTCCGTGCACTCACCGGGATGACCCGTGCCTGGGCAATGCCGTCACGCGCGACGATGGCGCGCAGCGACTCGACCACCGCGGGCACCTCGGCGGCAGGGAGCAGATCGATCTGGTTGAGCACGATGAGGGTCACCGCCGAGTGCTTGGCGTGCGGCGCGATGAACTGGGCGTGCAGCACCTCGTCCGCGTACTTCTGCGGGTCGACCACCCACACGAGCGCGTCGACCTGGGCCGCGAGGCGCTCCGCGATGGCGCGGTTCGCGCGCTCTACCGAGTCGAAGTCGGGGAGGTCGAGGAGCAGGAGCTTGCCCGCGCGGGGGTCGAGCGGGGCATCCAGTTCAGTGCGCTCGCGCACCCGCAGCCAGTCGAGCAGGTCGGTGGCACCCTCGGCATCCCAGCTGATCGAGTGTGCCTCGCTCGTCGTGGGCCGCCGCACGTGGGTCTTCACGACATCGCTGCCCACGAGGGCGTTGACGAGGCTCGACTTGCCGGAGCCCGTGGCACCGAACACCCCCACGACCGTGTGCTCGGGCGAGCGCTGGCGGCGCTCGGTGGCGTGGGCGAGCACCGTGTCGAGATCGTGCAGGAGCGCGTCGGTGAGGCGGCCCTGCCCGGTCTCCCGCACGGTGCGGAGGGCAGTCAGCTTGGCATCGAGCGTCGCCGGCTTCACGAGCCGCCCCCGAGCTGGCGCACGTCGTCGAGAAGGGCAGCGGATTCCCGCCGCAGTGATTCGGGCGACGATCCGAAACGGGCGCTCTCGAGCGCCGAGGAGACCCGGTCGCTCTCGCTCGCGAACAGCACGCGCACCCGTGCGGTGAGATCCTTGCGCGCCTCCGCCGCGAGCCGGCGCACCGCATCCTCGCCGAAGATCGTCTCGAGGAGCTTCTGCCCGATCACCGCAGACCCGCCCGCGATCACGATCTCGCCGCCCGTCAGGCCGCCGGTCGAGGCGAAGACGACGATCATGAGCGCCACCGTCACGACGTTCAGCCCGGCGGAGAGCACCCGCGCCTTGATGCGCTTGGAACCGGCGTTCTCCTGGATGAGGCGCATGATCGAGCCCTGCCAGTCGCGGATCATCTCCGCCGCCCGGTCGCCGAAGCCGCTGCTCTCGGTTCCGAGCTCCGGATGCGCCTGGGCGATGGTGCGGCCGGCCTCGGTGCGCTGCAGGTTCGCCCATACCCCCGCCGCCGCGCGCCCGGCCTGGTCGACGATGACCGCGTGCAGGCCGTGCTCGATGCGCACCTCGACGTCGACGAGCGGCTGGGGCCGGCCCATGATCCACGCGGTGGCGGCGTCTCTGGTGCGCGAGAACCAGCGCTCGATGCTGCGGAAGACGTCCGATGTGCCCACGAAGTCCTGCCAGCGGGCGAGCACCTCACCCCGCAGCAGGGCGCCGTCGCGGGTGGCGTCGTCCACGGCGTCGGCCGCGCTGGAGTACTCGTGGGCGACGCTCTTGCCCGTGCCCTCGACCCAGTCGAGCTGCTGCTGGCGCGCCGTCGCTATCGACGCGACCCTGATGTCGAGGTCGACGATCGCGCCGCGAAGCGTGCGGGCCGCGATGCGCGTGCGCTCCGCACGGTCCGCGGCGATCGAGGTGAGCCAGTCGCGCGGGCCCGCCACGGCGGCCGCGGGCAGCATCCCGAGTGCGTCGAGCTCCTGCTCCTCGATCACGAACACCGGGGCATCCGGCAGGCCGCGCGCGGTGAGCATCGACTGCAGGTCGGGCAGCACCTCGGCGGCGGCGCCGGGCGGAACGCGGTTGAGCACGACGGCGACGGTGATGTGCCGGGCCGCCGCGCCGTCGAGGAGCGCCCACGGCACGGCATCGGCGTAGCGGTTGGCCGTCGTCACGAACAGCCAGAGGTCGGCCGCGGCGAGCAGTTGCGCCGCGAGTGCCCGGTTCTCGTCGGCCACGGAGTCGATGTCGGGCGCGTCGATGATCGCGAGCGAGGCCGGCACCCGGTCGTGGCCAAGCAGCATGAGCTCGTTGATGCGGGCCGCGGCCGGGGCGTCACCGGCCGAGGAGGACGGGGTACCGGGCTCGGTGATGCGACCGCGCACGCGGGCGAGACCGGGCAGGATGCGATCGGTCGCGAACCAGCCGGCGTCGACGGGCGCGTGCACCAGGATGGGCTGCCGCGTAGTGGGCCGGATGACCCCCGCCCGCGTGGTCGGAGTGCCGATGATCGCGTTGACGATCGTCGATTTGCCCGACCCCGTCGAGCCCCCGACCACCGCGAGCAGCGGGGCGTCGAGATCGGCGAGCCGCGGTCGGATGTAGTCGTTGATCTGACGCACCGCCGCCGCCGCGGCATCCCGTTGGCCCGCAGCACCGTCGAGCGGCAGGCTCAGGCCGGCGTCGGCGAGCGACGCACGCAGGCGCTCGAGCGAGTTGAGCGCTGCCGAGCCGGAGTCAGTCACTCCCCCAGCATGCCGTACGCGGGGCTACTCCCACTCGATGGTTCCCGGCGGCTTCGACGTGACGTCGAGCACCACGCGGTTCACCCCGGGCACTTCGTTGGTGATGCGGTTCGAGATGCGGGCGAGCACGTCGTACGGCAGGCGCGTCCAGTCGGCGGTCATCGCGTCCTCCGACGAGACCGGGCGCAGCACGATCGGGTGGCCGTAGGTGCGGCCGTCGCCCTGCACACCGACGCTGCGCACATCGGCGAGGAGCACGACCGGGCACTGCCAGATCTCGCCGTCAAGACCGGCGGCGGTCAGCTCGGCACGGGCGATCGCGTCCGCCTTGCGGAGCAGCTCGAGACGCTCACGGGTAACCTCGCCCACGATGCGGATGCCGAGGCCTGGCCCCGGAAACGGCTGGCGCGCGACGATCACCTCGGGCAGCCCGAGCTCGCGGCCGATGGCGCGCACCTCGTCTTTGAAGAGGGTGCGCAGCGGCTCGACGAGCTCGAACTGCAGGTCTTCCGGGAGACCGCCGACGTTGTGGTGGCTCTTGATGTTGGCGGTGCCGGTTCCGCCGCCCGACTCGACGACGTCGGGGTAGAGCGTGCCCTGCACGAGGAACTTGATCTCCTCGCCGCCGCCCTGCGCCTCGAGCACCAGAGCCTCTGCGGCGTTCTCGAACGACCTGATGAACTCGCGGCCGATGATCTTGCGCTTGGTCTCGGGGTCGGTGACGCCCGCGAGCGCGTCGAGGAACTGGTCGACGGCGTCGACGGTGACGAGCCGCACGCCCGTCGAGGCCACGTAGTCCTCCTCCACCTGGCGCCGCTCATCCTGCCGCAGCAGGCCGTGGTCGACGAAGATGCAGGTGAGCTGGTCGCCGACCGCCTTGTGCACGATCGCCGCGGCAACCGCCGAGTCGACGCCGCCGGAGAGGCCGCAGATGACCTTGGCGCTGCCGACCTGCGCACGGATGCGCTCCACCTGCTCGGCGATGACGTTGCCCGAGTTCCAGTCGGCCGGGATGCCCGCCGCCGTGTGCAGGAAGTTCTCGAGCACGCGCTGCCCGAACTCCGAGTGCTTGACCTCGGGGTGCCACTGCACGCCGTACATCCGGCGCTCGTCGGAGGCGAAGGCGGCGACGGGGGTCGAGGCACTCGACGCGAGGACGGTGAAGCCCTCCGGCGCCTTGGACACCGAGTCGCCGTGGCTCATCCACGTGGTCTGCTCCGCGGGCTGGCCGCCCAGCAGGGTCGAGTCGCCGGGGGCGAGCGTGACATCCGTCGCGCCGTACTCGCGGGCGCCGGTCTGCGCGACCTCGCCGCCGAGCTGCTGGGCCATGACCTGGAAGCCGTAGCAGATGCCGAGCACCGGGATGCCGAGTTCGAGGATCTTCGGGTCGAGCGTGGGCGACCCCGCCTCGTAGACGCTCGACGGGCCACCGCTCAGGACGATGCCCGCCGGATGCTTCGCCGCAACCTCATCGGCGGTAATGGTGTGCGGCACGATCTCGCTGTACACGCTCGCCTCGCGAACGCGCCGCGCGATCAGTTGTGCGTACTGCGCGCCGAAGTCGACGACCAGGACGGGGCGGGCTTCGGTGTCGCGCTTGTCTGAGTTCATGCGTCAACCTTCTCGAGGTGGGCGATCGCGGCGAGCGCTTCGCGTGGGACGCGGCGCTCGAGGAAGAAGGAGAGCAGCGGGATGATGCCGCCGAGGGCGATGAAGAGGAACTTGCCGAACGACCAGCGGATCTGGCGCCAGAGCACGAAGTCGGTGCCGAGGTAGAGCACGTAGAGCCAGCCGTGCGCGATGAGGATCGCGGTGGAGAGGTTGACGCCGGTGATGAGCTCCTTGGGCGTCAGGAGCAGGCCGTAGGCGGTGTTGAACTCGATGTCGACGCCGAAGCCGTAGCGCAGCACCATCATGAGCACGAGCAGCAGCAGGAACGTTCCCGTGATGATCGACGAGACCTTGTAGACCGAGACCGTACGGCGAATCTTGGGGACATCTTCGGGCTTGGGTCCGATGGGCATGCCTCTATTCTACGGTCGGCTCCTCGGCCGTCTCGGCCTCCCAGGTGTCCTTCACGAGGCGGTACCAGAGGAAGATCGCGAAGCCCGCGAAGATCACCCACTCGACCGCGTAGAAGACGTTGAGGAGGTTCAGGCTCACCTCGCTGTCGGGCGCAGGCGCGTCGATGAGGTCGAGCCCCGCGGGGGCGTCACCGGCGATCAGGTAACCGCCGTAGACCCCGTCGGGCGGCGTCGCCCACAGGTTGATGAGCTCGGGGACGGCCATGGTGCTGCGGATCCCCTTCTCGAAGTCACTCTCGGCCGGGGACTCGGTGGGCAGGTACCTCCCCGTGAGCGTTCCGTCGGGTGCGGTCGAGTCGAGGGTGCGGATGGCGTTCGCCGCGGCATCCGGCGTCGGTGCCCAGCCGAGCGCGACGGCCAGGCTCGCGCCGCCCGCCGTCACGGCATGGCCGACCACCCAGTAGCCGGGGCCAGCGTCGTTGATGCGATCGGAGAGCACGACGTAGTCGCCCGCGACGAATGTGGCGTCGACCGTGACGAGCTGGCCCGTCGCCGAGTCGGGAACGAAGTGCTGGGGCTGCGAGACGTCGTTCAGCGGCACGACGACCTCGGTCTGCTCCTCGCGCGGTGCCGCGTTCGCGAAGCTGCGCTCGAGCTGCCACTGGCCGAGCGCGGCGAACCCGCCCGCAATCGCGAGCGCGAGGATGAGCGCGGCGATCCAGCGCGGGCGACGGGCGACCTGCCAGACCGTGGGGCCCTGGGTGCGGGTGCTCAATATTCCGGATCCCTCTTGCGCTCGTACTGCGCATCGGACTGCTGGGCGGCCTGCTCCTCGACCGGGTCGATCGGCCCGCTCGGGTACGACTCGACGATGTCGTCGGGGATCGCGGACTCGGGCACCTCCTGGCCGCTCATGGCCGCCTCGACGAGGGCGATCTCCTCGGCGCTGATCGAGCCGGCGCCGCGCAGGCGTTCGCGCCCCGCCTCGGCGATCTTCGCCCGGCGGTTGCGGAAGAACACCCTGCCCATCTTCTCGGAGTTGACGGCGAGGATGGGCCCGACGATCGCCATCGACAGTACGTAGAGGCCGGCGAAGGGCGTGAGGCGCGAGTCGAGGCCAGCGCCCACGGCGAGGGTCGCGAGGATGAGGGCGAACTCCCCGCGGTTCTGCAGCATGGCGCTCGCGTTGAGGCCCTCGGCCTGGGTGAGCTTGTTCTGCCAGGCGATGAGCTGGCCGCCGAGCGTGTTCACGACGAGGGTGAGCACGACCGCGACCACCACCGGCCACAGCACGGAGCCGAAGGTCGACACGTCGAGTGCAAGGCCGAAGTTGAGGAAGAAGAAGGCGCCGAACACGTCGCGCAGCGGCAGCGCGAACTGCTCGATGCGGGCCTTGAAGCGGGTGGCACCGAGCACGAGGCCGATGAGGAAGGCCCCGATGGCGTCGGAGACCCCGAGCAGCTCGCCGATGCCGCCGAAGGCGACCGCGAGGCCGAAGAACAGGATGGTGAAGAGCTCGTCATCCCGGGTGTTGACGAGGCGCGAGACGACCTTCCCGCCCCACCGCGCGAGCGCGAACATCGCGATGAGGAACGTGAACGAGATGGCCAGTTGCAGGACGATGGCCCAGACATCCGTCGTGCCGCTGAGGACGACGCCGACGATCGCGAGGTAGATGGCGATGAAGACGTCCTCGAGCACCATGATGCCCAGGATCGTGGGGGTCTCGCGGTTGGCGAGGCGCCGTAACTCGATGAGCAGCTTCGTGATGATCGCGCTCGACGAGGCGGCGGTCATGCCCGCGATGATGAGGGCCTCGCGCGTGCCCCAGCCGATCCAGAGTCCCAGCGCGAAGCCGACGCCCAGGTTTATCGCGAGGCGCGTGCCGCCCGAGATGAAGAGCTTGCCCGCATTGCCGTAGAACTCGTCCTGATCGAACTCGAGGCCCAGGCTGAACAGCAGCATGATGAGGCCGAACACGGCGATGAGCTCGACGTCGGCGGCCTCGAAGCTGATCGGGACGAGCGTCGTGTGCGGGCTCGCGATGAGCCCCACGAGCATGTAGATGGGGATCGCGGGCAGGCCGATGAGCTTTCCGAGCCTGCCGAGGCCGTACGCAATGACGAAGAGGACACCCAGGATGAGGAGATCTTCGGCTACGTGCACTGCCTACCCGCCGGGGGGTGCGTCGACGGGCGCCTTGTGCATCTCTCCCGTGCGGTAGAACGTGAACGCCTTCGCCACCTTCTCGGGGGAGCCGGCCACGACGAGCGTGTCACCGGGGAATACCGTGAAGTCATCGGCGGGGGCGGGGTTCGCGGACTCGCCGCGCACGACGGCGACGACGGTGAGGCCGACGATGCCGCGGGCGGGCAGCTCGCCGAGCTTCTTGCCCGCGATGTGGTCTTCATAGCCCACCGGGAACCAGTCGATCGACAGGCCCGGAATGGTCTCGAGGGCCGAGAGCGACTCCGTGATGCGGGTGCCGCCGAGCAGCTCCGCGAGGGTGTGGGCCTCGTCCTCGTCGAGGCGCAGCGAGACCTTGCTCTTCTCCGACGCACCCTCGGCGTCGGCGAAGGTGATGAGGTCGCTGTGGCCCGAGCGGTGCGTGATGACGCCGACCTTGCCACCGTCATCGGTCACGAAGGTGTGCAGCACACCGACGCCGGGGAGCTTCACACGCCTGACATCAACCATGAACCCAGTCTAAGCGCGCGACCGCGGCGGTTCAGGGCGTTCGCTGACGGCTCAGGCGTGGCACAGTGGGCGAGTGATCACGAGGCTCCTGCGCGACGAGCGCGCGCGGTTCCTCGCGGTCGGAGCCTTCAATACAGCATTCGCGTACGGCTTGTTCCTGCTGTTCGAGTGGGCGCTCGACGCGCGCTACCTGCTGAGCCTCGTGCTGTCATACGTCGTCGCGACCCTCGTGGCCTTCGTGCTGCACCGGCGGCTGACGTTCGGCGTGACCGGACGGGAACGGATGCTCGCCGACTTCCTCCGGTTCGAAAGCGTGTACGTGGTGATGCTCGTCGTCAACGCCCTCCTGCTGGGGCTGCTCGTCGGGCTGCTCGGGTGGCCGTCGTGGATCGCACAGGCGCTCTCCCTCGTCGTGACCACGGTCATGAGCTACCTCGGACACAAGTTTTTCTCATTCCGTCGCTGAAAGGGCTGGTGCGCCCCGAACGGGGGTCCCTAGTATGGGGGTCATGACTCTCGGTAACCCGACGAGTGTCGCATCTACCCGAAGCCTGCACCTGGGCGCCATCGCGATCGCCGCGAACGCTCTCCTGGCCACCGCGTCGATCGCCGCGCTCCTGTTCCTCGTCGATGCGTCACGGCTCACCCAGGCCGCGCTGCTGCTCGACGGCATCAAGTTCCTCGTCGTGGGCGCGCTCGCGGCCGCCGCGATCCGCTACGGCGTGCGAGGGCTGCGCGAGACCGCCGACGGCAACCTCCGCCGGCGCGGCTGGGCGATCGCCGGCATCGTGATCGGCTCCGTGTTCGGCGCCCTCACGGCGGGGTCGTTCGTCGCGACCACCGTGCTCAACCTGGTCTAGCTCGTCACCACGTCCGGCGCTTCGAGCCGGATGCGGTCTGCCGACGCGTCATCCGGCTGCAACTGGCTCTTGAGCTCGGCGTCGACGCGCTGCAGGTAGCGCTCGACCTCGAGCTTCGTCCGCGCGGCATCCCACCCGAGTTCCTTGGCCATGAGGGCGGCGGCGACCGGGGCCGCCGAGACACCGCGGTCCCACGCCTCGATCGAGATGCGCGTGCGGCGCGCGAGCACATCCTCCAGGTGCAGCGCACCCTCGTGCGTCGCCGCGTAGACCACCTCGGCGGCGAGGTAGTCGTCAGCACCGGGGAGCGGCTCCTGCAGCTCCGGACGCTCGCGGATGAGGTCGAGCAGTTCGTCGGTCAGCACGCCGTAGCGGTTCAGGAGGTGCTCGATGCGCACCTTGTGCACCCCGAACGCCCGCGCCATCTTGCTGCGCTTGTTCCACGCCGCCTTGTAGCCCTCCGCGCCCAGGAGCGCGATGTCGTCGGTGATGCTCTTCGAGATGGTGCCGTCGAGAGCCGCGACCGCCTCGTCGATCGCGTCCTGCGCCATGATGCGGTAGGTGGTCCACTTGCCGCCCGCGACGACCACGAGGCCGGGGACGGTGTGCGCGACGATGTGCTCGCGGCTGAGCTTGGAGGTCTGCTCCGACTCCCCCGCGAGCAGCGGGCGAAGCCCCGCGAAGACGCCCTCGACATCGTCGCGCGAGAGGGGGACGGCGAGCACCTTATTGACGTGCTCGAGCAGGTAGTCGATGTCGGCGGCGGTCGCGGCCGGGTGCGCCTTGTCGAGGTTCCAGTCGGTGTCGGTGGTGCCGATCAGCCAGTGCCTGTCCCACGGGATGACGAAGAGCACGCTCTTCTCGGTGCGTAGCAGCAGGCCGAGCTTCGAGTGGATGCGGTCGCGCGGCACGACGAGGTGCACGCCCTTGGACGCGCGGACCTTGAACTGGCCGCGCTCGCCCACCATCGCCTGGGTGTCGTCGGTCCACACGCCCGTGGCGTTGACGACCTGGCGCGCGCGGATCTCGAACTTCTTGCCGGTCTCGAGGTCGTGCGCGGTGACGCCGACGACCCGCTGCCCGACCTTGATGAAGCCCTCGACGCGCACCCGGCTCGCGACGTGGGCGCCGTAGAAGCTCGCCGTGCGAGCGAGGTTGGCGACGTAGCGCGCGTCATCGACCTGGGCGTCGTAGTAGGTGAGGCCGCCGACGAACGCGTCGGGGTTGAGGCTCGGCATGGCGCGCAGCATCTGGCGCTTGGTGAGGTGACGGTGGTGGGGAACCCCAGGCGGGCGCCCGCCCGTGTAGCTGAAGATGTCGTAGAGCAGCATTCCCGCGCCGATGTACAGGCGCTCGAACACCGGCTTGGTGAGCGGGTACAGGAACCGCACGGGCTTCACGAGGTGCGGGGCGATGCGCTGCAGCAGGAGCCCGCGCTCGATGAGCGCCTCACGCACGAGCCGGAAGTCGAGCTGCTCGAGGTAGCGGATGCCGCCGTGCACCAGTTTCGACGAGCGACTGCTGGTGCCGCTCGCCCAGTCCCGCGCCTCGACCATGCCGACGCGCAGCCCGCGCGTGGCCGCGTCGAGGGCCGAGCCCGTGCCCACGATGCCGCCGCCCACGACGAGGATGTCGAGCTCCTTGGTCGCCAGCACCTCGAGAGCCGCGGCCCGCTCCTCCGGCCCGAGCTTGGACGACCTGGTGACTGACCCCTTGGGCATGCGGCTCCTAGCCTGCGTTGTACGGCGCGACGACGACCTCGACGCGCTGGAACTCCTTGAGATCCGAGTATCCGGTGGTCGCCATCGACCGGCGCAGCGCGCCGATGAGGTTCACGCGGCCGTCGGCAACCGTCGACGGTCCGTAGAGGATCTCCTTGAGGGGGGCGAGCGATCCGACCTGCACGCGGTTGCCCCGCGGCAGCTCGGAGTGGTGGGCCTCAGCACCCCAGTGCCACCCTCCGCCCGGGGCATCCGTCGCCCGTGCGAGTGTGCTACCGAGCATGACCGCGTCGGCGCCGACCGAGATCGCCTTGACGATGTCGCCGCTGGTTCCGAGACCGCCGTCGGCGATGACGTGCACGTAGCGGCCGCCCGACTCGTCCATGTAGTCGCGGCGTGCGCCCGCGACATCCGCCACCGCTGTCGCCATGGGGGCGTGGATGCCCAGGCTCGCGCGCGTCGTCGAGGCGGCACCGCCGCCGAAGCCCACGAGCACGCCAGCGGCGCCCGTGCGCATGAGGTGCAGCGCGGCCGTGTACGTCGCCGCACCGCCCACGATGACGGGAACGTCGAGCTCGTAGATGAACTTCTTGAGGTTGAGGGGCTCGACGGTCTTGGAGACGTGCTCGGCGCTCACCGTCGTGCCGCGGATGACGAACAGGTCGACGCCAGCGTCGACGACGGTCTTGTAGAGCTCCTGCGTGCGCTGCGGGCTCAGCGCGCCGGCCACGGGAACGCCCGCCGCGCGGATCTCGGCGAGGCGCGCGGCGACGAGCTCGGGCTTGATCGGCTCGGCGTAGATCTCCTGCATGCGCTTGGTTGCGGCACCCTCGGGGAGATCGCGGATCTCCTGCAGCAGCGGCTCGGGGTTCTCGTAGCGCGTCCAGACACCCTCGAGGTCGAGCACGCCCAGCCCGCCGAGCCTGCCCATCTCGATGGCGGTGGTCGGGCTCACCACGGAGTCCATGGGCGCCGCGAGCACGGGGATCTCGAAGGTGTAGGCGTCGATGGTCCAGCTCACCGACACGTCCTGCGGGTCGCGCGTGCGCCGTGAGGGCACGATCGCGATGTCGTCGAAGGCGTACACGCGGCGGGCACGCTTGGCGCGGCCGATCTCGATGTCACTCACCCGTCAAGTCTAGGTTGCCACGGATGCTGCAAGCTGGGGTCATGACAAAGGTCACCGCCGAGCCCCTCGCCGTGCTGCGCACCCGCACGAGTGCCAAGTGGACGGTCTACGAGCCGCACATCCTGCCCCTGTGGGTGGCCGAGATGGACTACCCGCTCGCGCCGGTCATCGCGCAGGGCATCGTCGAGCGCGTGCTTGCCAACGACACCGGATACGCGTCGTCGCCGCTGCCCGTCGGCGAGGCGTTCTCGGGCTTCGCGTCGCGGCGCTGGGGCTGGGCCGTGGAGCCCACGGCCGTGCGCATGACCACCGACGTGAGCGTCGCGATCGTCGAGACCCTGCGCGTGCTCATCGCCCCCGGCGACGCGGTCGTCATCACCCCGCCGGTCTACCCGCCGATCTTCGACCTCGTGCCGGAGGCCGGCGGCACGGTCGTCGAGGTACCGCTCGCCGCTGAATCGGGCGGCGCACACCTCGACCTCGACGGGCTCGAGCGCGCGTTCGCCGCCGGGGCTAAGGCCTTCCTGCTGTGCAACCCGCACAACCCGCTGGGGCTCGTGCACACCGACGACGAGCTGCGGGCGGTCGCCGACCTCGCCGAGAAGTACGGCGTGGTCGTCGTCAGCGACGAGATCCACGGGCCGCTCGTGCATCCGGGCGTCGCGTTCACGCCGTACCTCAGCGTCTCCGAGTCCGCCCGCGACCACGGCGTCGCGGTCACGTCGGCGAGCAAGGCGTGGAACCTGGCGGGCGTCAAATGCGCCCTCATGGTGACGGCCGGCGACCGGATGAACCGGCACCTCGAGACCCTCCCCGAGGAGGTGCAGTTCCGCACGAGCATCCTCGGGGTGCACTCGAGTGCGATCGCCTTCGAGCACGGCGAGGACTGGCTCGACGGAGCGCTCGCAGCCATCGGCGAGTCGAGCGCGCTCCTGCAGTCCCTGCTCGCACAGCACCTCCCGCTGGTGGGCTACACGCCGCCGAGCGCGAGCTACCTGGCCTGGCTCGACTTCCGGGGCGCCGACTGGGGCGACGACCCGAGTGTGCGCGCCCTCGCGGCCGGCGTCGCCCTCAACCCGGGGCCGAGCTTCGGCGTGCAGGGCACCGGATTCGCGCGCCTCAACCTGGCGTGCGGCGCCGAGGTGCTGACCGAGGCGGTCGAGCGGCTGGCTAGAACCCTCCCACCGTCGAACTGACCACGGTCAGCAGGAGCGGCAGCACACCGAGCGCGAGGAACGCGGGCAGCACGCACAGTCCGAGCGGCAGCATGAGCCGCACGGCGAGCGCCGCCGCGCGCTCCTGGGCCGCGGCACGCGCGGTCGCCCGCGCCTCCCGCGCCTCACTGCGCAGGAGCTCGGCAGCCGGAACACCCGCACGGCGGGAGAGCTCGAGCACCCCCTCGACGTCTTCCGCGCCGATGCCGTACGCCTCGCGCGCCCGGTCGGTGATGGCCCGCGCGCGGTCGAGGGACGCGCCGCCAGTCATCGCGATGGCCATGAGCTCGCACGCGAGGCCCGGCGTGGCGAGAGTGGGGGTCGCACCGCGCACGAGGCTGCGGTTCCAGCGTGCGGCCGCGACGAGCAGCCCACCGCCCACGGCGAGGCACGCCCACCCGACGGGCGTCGCCACGAGCGTCACCACGGTGTTGAAGCCGAGGGCGAGACCGAAGAGGATGCCGACGGCGGGAAGGGCGAGAACCATGCGCGCCGTCGCCACCGGCCCGGCGAGCGCCACCCGGGCGTCGCGCTGCACCTCGCCGAGCTCGCGCAACGACGCGGAGTAGTCCCGCAGTGCGGGGGCGAGCGGCGCGCCAGCCTCGGTCGCCACCGACCACGCGGCGGCGAGGCCGCGCCACGCGTCGCCGGTGACGCCGGGGATACCGTCGATGGCGTCCGCAATCCCGACCCCCGCCGCCACCCGACCAGCGACCTCCGAGGGTGTTGACGCGGCGACGTACGACCACGCCGAGGCGGGTGGGACTCCCGCGGCGAGCAGCACGGCGAGGCGCTGCGCCACGGTGGCGGGCTCGGCGAGGGTCGGCGGACGGTTCATGCTGCGGCCCGCACCGCGAGCCGGTCGCGGGAGTCGAGCTCGAACGCGCCGAGCTGGGCGAGCCGGCGCATCCCCCGCCGCCGTTCGAGGTGCAGCACGGCACCGATCGCGCTCACGGCCTGGCGCGCGACCGCGGTCGGCCCGAGCCCCGCGAGTGCACCGAGGGCCTCGAGGCGCGCGGGGACGTCGTCGAGCGAGTTCGCGTGCAGTGTGCCCGCGCCCCCGTCGTGGCCCGTGTTGAGCGCGGCGAGCAGCTCGCGCACCTCCTCGCCGCGGCACTCGCCGAGCACGAGACGGTCGGGCCGCATGCGCAGCGCCTCGCGCACGAGCCGCGCGAGCCCGATGCCGCCCGCGCCCTCCAAGTTGGCCTGGCGCGCCTCGAGGGAGACGAAGTGCGGGTGCCGCACCCGCAGTTCGGCAACATCCTCGATCGCGACGATGCGCTCGCCGGGGTCTGCCGTCGACAGCAGGGCCGAGAGCAGCGTCGTCTTGCCGCTGCCCGCGGCGCCAGTGACGAGGAGGTTGGCGCGGGCCGCGACGAGCGCGGTCACCGACGACGCGGGCACGAGCTCGAAGAACCCCGCCGCCTCGAGGTCGACGACGGTCAGCACCGTCGCGTGCGGAACGCGGATCGAGAGCAGCGTTCCCCGCGGCGACACGGGCGGCAGCACGGCGTGCACCCGGATGCCGTCGTGCAGCCGGGCATCCACGCACGGCGCTGCCTCATCGAGGTGGCGGCCGCCGAGCGCCACGAGCCGCACCGCGAGGTCGCGGGCGGCGACCTCGTCGAGCCCGGGCTCCGGATGCCGCTGCGCCCCCGCACCCCGGTCGACCCACACCTCGTGCGCGCCGTTCACGAACACGTCGGTCACGTCGGGGTCGACGAGGTGGCGGGCGAGCACCCCGAACTCCGGATGCACGGCCCGCCCCGAGGGCGCCCCCGCCCGCCGCGCGACGAAGGGTACGGATTCCACCCGCCCACATTAGGCAGGTCGCGGGCGCCGGCGGCCCCGCGCACGCCCACCCGTGGACGGCCCCTCCGAGCGCCGTTGTGGAGGAGCGCCCGCCCCGCGAAAGCCCCGAGGCGCGACGTCGGTGCGGTGTCGCAACCACCCAGGACTAGCGAATCTATGTGTCCCAACCACCCACGACTAGCGGATCGCGAAGCGATCCGCGCTTTAAGCAGAGAGGGGCGGCGCCTATTGGGGGGAACAGGCGCCGCCACAGCCGTGCGGGATTGGGGGGAATCACGAGCACGGCCAGCCAAATTTGCATTTGACGGGAATCAGTGTATCGCACGGCGCCCCGGGGTCAATGGGAGGTTCTAGGATCAAGAGGTTCACCTGTACATACAGTTCGCGGTTCCTGGCAGTCCGCGAGATCGACGAGGATCTGATGTCCACCAATTCGATTGACAGCCTTCTCCACGAAAGTCGCCGCTTCCCGCCGACTGCCGATTTCTCGGCCCGTGCGATTGCTAGCCCCGCGATCTACGACGAGGCCAAGGCCGACCGGGTCGGCTTCTGGGCCGACCAGGCACGCGAGCTCCTGCACTGGCACAAGCCCTTCACCGAGACCCTCGACTGGTCGGGTGCCCCGGTCGCCCGCTGGTTCGGCGACGGCGAGCTCAACGTCGCGTACAACTGCCTCGACCGCCACGTGCTCGCGGGCAACGGCGATCGGGTCGCGATCCACTGGGAGGGCGAGCCGGGCGACAGCCGCAGCATCACCTACGCGGAGCTCACGGCGGAGGTGAAGCGCGCTGCCAACGTGCTAGCGGGGCTCGGCATCCGTCAGGGCGATCGCGTGGCGATCTACATGCCGGTCGTTCCGGAGGCGGTCGTGGCGATGCTCGCCGTCGCGCGCCTGGGCGCCGTGCACTCGGTGGTCTTCGGCGGCTTCAGCTCGGAGAGCCTGCGCAGCCGCATCGACGACGCGAGCGCGAAGCTCGTCATCACCGCGGACGGCGGTTGGCGCAAGGGCAAGGTGTTCCCGCTCAAGGCGGCCGTGGATGGCGCGCTCGTCGCCGAGGGTTCGACGGTCGAGCACGTGCTCGTCGTCAAGCGCGGCGACAACGAGGTCGAGTGGACCGAGGGCCGCGACCTGTGGTGGCACGACGAGATGGCGAAGGCGGATGCCGAGCACGAGGCCGAGGGCTTCGAGGCCGAGAACCCGCTGTTCATCCTCTACACCTCCGGCACCACGGGTAAGCCGAAGGGAATCCTGCACACCTCGGGCGGCTACCTCACCCAGGTCGCCTCGACCCACCGCAACGTGTTCGACCTGCACCCCGAGACCGACGTCTACTGGTGCACCGCCGACGTCGGCTGGATCACGGGCCACAGCTATGTCGTCTACGGCCCGCTCGCCAACGGTGCGACCCAGGTGATGTACGAGGGCACCCCCGACACTCCGCACGCGGGGCGGTGGTGGGAGCTCATCCAGAAGTACAAGGTGTCGATCTGCGACACCGCACCGACGGCCCTCCGGTCGTTCATGACGCTCGGCCGCGAGAGTCCCGACGGGTTCGACCTGTCGTCGGTCCGCGTGCTCGGGTCGGTCGGCGAGCCGATCAACCCCGAGGCCTGGATCTGGTACCGCGACGTGATCGGCGCGGGCACGGCGCCCATCGTCGACACCTGGTGGCAGACCGAGACCGGCGGCATCATGATCTCGGCATTGCCCGGCATCACGACCCTCAAGCCCGGTAGCGCGCAGGTGCCGATCCCGGGTATCAAGATCGACATCCTCGGCGAGGACGGCACGCGGGTCGACCCGCCGCAGGGCGGGCTGCTCGTGGTGAGCGAGCCGTGGCCGTCGATGCTCCGCGGTATCTGGGGCGACCCGGAGCGGTTCAGGGAGACCTACTGGTCGCGCTTCTCGAGCGGGGACACGTGGAAGTACTTCGCCGGCGATGGCGCGCACGTCGACTCCGACGGCGACATCGTGCTGCTCGGCCGGGTCGACGATGTGATGAACGTGTCGGGCCACCGGCTCTCGACCCAGGAGATCGAGTCGGCGCTCGTGTCGCACCCGATCGTGGCCGAGGCCGCGGTGGTGGGCGCCGCCGACGAGGCGACCGGCCAGGCCGTCGTGGCCTTCGTGATCCTGCGCTCCGACCAGGAGGGCGCCCAGACCGTCGAGGAGGCGTCGACCCTGCTGCGGGCGCACGTCGCCCAGCAGATCGGCGCCATCGCCCGACCGCGCCAGGTGTTCGTGGTTGCCGAGCTGCCGAAGACGCGCTCGGGCAAGATCATGCGCCGTCTGCTGCAGGACGTCGCGGAGGGCCGCGAGCTCGGGGACACGACGACCCTCACCGACACGTCGGTGATGCAGATCATCACCGACAAGCTG
>CAIXMB010000031.1 GCA_903920435.1 uncultured Actinomycetes bacterium | reverse complement strand
CCGACGGGACCGAACTGCCGGCCGACATCATCGTGCTCTCCATCGGCGTTCGCCCGGACACCGCCGTCTTCGAAGCTGCCGGCATCGCGTGCGACCGCGGCGCCATCATCGTCGATGAGCACGGCCGCACTTCAGCGCCGAGCGTGTGGGCCGTCGGTGACGCCGTCGTCAGCACCGACGCCGTGACCGGGGTGCGGCGCCCCGTCGCGCTGGCCGGTCCGGCGAATCGGGCGGGTCGACTCGTCGCCGATCACATCTTCAACCCTGAGACGGCGCGTCCTGTGCCCCACCCCGTGGGAACCGCGATCGTGCGCATGGGGTCGCTCACCGCCGCAATGACCGGGGCCAACCGCGCGTCGCTTGACGCGGCGGGGGTCCACTACCGCACGCTGCACTTGCACCCCCATCAGCACGCGGGGTACTTCCCGGGGGCCGAGCCCATCCATCTGGTCATCCACTTCGGCGCTGTCGACGGGCTGATCCTCGGAGCGCAGGCCGTCGGGGCAGCGGGAGTCGACAAGCGAATCGACATCCTCGCCACCGCGATCCGCAACGCGATGGTGATCGCCGACCTCGTCGATCTCGACCTCAGCTACTCGCCTCCCTACGGTCAGGCGAAGGATCCGATCAACCTCGCCGGTATGGAGGGCGACAACGTGCTCTCGGGTCTGATCACCCTCTGGTACGCGAACGACATCGAGACCGTGCTCGACTCCAGCCTGGTGCTCGATGTGCGGTCGGCCGACGAGTTCGAGACCGGCCACCTTCCCGGTGCCCTCAACATCCCGCACACCGAACTGCGCGGGCGGCTCGAGGAGGTCGGTGCCGCAGCGGCGGGCCGACCGGTGCGAGTGATGTGCGCCTCGGGCGTGCGCTCGTACATCGCCCATCGTGTGCTCGCGCAGAACGGGTTCGACTCTGCGACCCTCTCCGGCGGAATGCTCACGCTGCGGGCCACCCTGCCGCATCACGCCGACCGCTACCTCGCGCCGATCGACGACCTCGTCGTCGCGCACTGACCCCCAACACACTGAAGAGAGAAGCGACACATGTGCCAGGCAGTCACGTGCAGAACATGCGGCAAGACGACGTGGGCCGGATGCGGCCAGCACGTCGACCAAGTGATGCGCGGCGTACCGGCGGCGCGGCGTTGCCCCGGGCATCCCCGCTCCACGTCCGGATTCTTCGCCCGCCTCTTCGGCGGCCGGTAGCATCGCAGGCGGAGGCGATCATGTCCACTGTTGACCTCACCACGCAGACCCTGCCGACGACGCTGGAGTCCAGCTCCATCGTGCTCGTGGACTTCTGGGCTGACTGGTGCGGGCCGTGCCGCGCCTTCGCTCCCGTCTTCTCGGAGGCATCGGAGGCACATCCCGACATCGTCTTCGGCAAGGTCGATACCGAGGCGGAACGGGAGCTCTCCGCGGCGGCGGGCATCCGGTCCATCCCCACCCTGATGGCATTCAGAGACGGCATCCTCGTCTTCTCGCAGGCCGGAGCCCTACCTCGGTCAGCACTGGACCAGCTGATCACCGCAGTCCGAGGACTCGACATGGATGCCGTGCGCGCCCAGGTCTCCGCATGAGAATCCCTTTCCTGCGCAGGCCGAAGCCCTTCGCCGAGGTGTCGGCGGAGGACGCGATTGCCCGCGTCGCCAGGGGCGCTGTGCTCGTCGATGTGCGCACAGGCCTCGAGTTCGGCAAAGCACACGCCGAAGGCGCACGAAACATCCCGCTCGAGCTCGTCGCCCGACGTGCGGCCGAACTGCCGGCTGGCGCTGAGGTCGTCGTGATCTGCCAGTCAGGTCACCGCTCGGCGCTGGCCGCGCGATCGCTTGCCAAGCGCGGATACTCGGTTTCCTCGGTGTTGGGCGGAACACCGGCGTGGAAGCAGGCGGGCGGGGCGATGAACGTCAAGCCCTACCGGTCACCGGGGGTATCGCATTGAGTGGACCCATGAAGATCACCTACGACACCGACCT
>CAIXMB010000030.1 GCA_903920435.1 uncultured Actinomycetes bacterium | reverse complement strand
GATAACGAAGGCCGTAGCGATACGGCCTTCGTTCGTTTAACTCGGCGGCCGCAGTTATCGTCTCGGGCGGGCTGAACCGGACGCGAAGCTGCTCGTGGGCCCCCGCTGAGCAGTCCGGACTATTGAGGCCCCGTGACCGAGCTCCTCAGAGCGCAACCCTCAATAGGCCGGCGGCCCAGTAGGGGAGTCAAATCCTGTCAGCCCGACCGAGACGATAACGAAGGCCGTAGCGATACGGCCGTCGTTCGCTTTACTCGGCGGCCGCAGTTATCGTCTCGGGCGGGCTGACCCGGACGCGAAGCTGCTCGTGGGCCCCCGCTGAGCAGTCCGGACTTCGCTCTAACCAGCGGTTACGGATGCACGCCAAGGGAGCATGATGGACGTAGTTGAACGTCATCGAGGGGAGACGGCCATGACCGACGTGCACACCATGAAGGCCTTGCGAGCCCACGAACGAGGCGGCCCCGAGCGGCTCGTCTACGGGGATGCTCCGCGCCCGGTGCCAGGGTCGGGCGAGGTGAGCGTCGCGGTGCGGGCAGCCGGCATCACCTTCGCCGAGCTCACGTGGCCCGAGACGTGGGAGTCGCACGGCGAAGATCGCACCCCGATCATTCCGTCGCACGAGGTCGCGGGGGTGGTGGCGGAGGTCGGCCAGGGCGTGACTGACCTCGCCGTCGGTGATTCGGTTTTCGGCCTCGTCCCTTTCGACCGCGACGGGGCAGCTGCGGAGTTCGTCGTCGTTCCGGCCGTCAACCTCGCGCGGATCGCTGACGAGGTCTCCGCAGTGACCGCCGCCGCAGCCGTGCTGCCGGGCCTCACCGCTCGGGAGGCGCTGCACGACCAGGGCGGCATCGCGGCCGGTCAGCGCGTGCTTGTTCGCGGCGGCGTCGGCGCGGTCGGTGCGTTTCTCACGCAGGTCGCGAAGGCGGCGGGCGCCGAGGTCACCGTCACCGTCACCTCGCCAGCGGATGAGGGCCATGCCCGAGACTTGGGGGCGTCGACCGTCATCGTGGTTCCGCGCGGCGATGCACCAGATGGCCTCGCCGGATTCGACATCGCCGTCGACGCCGTGGGCGGCGATGTACCCGAGTGGATGTACGCCGCACCACGGGCCGACGGTCGGCTCATCGTCCTCCAAGAGCCACCGGATGAGGCGCTCGCCGCGAAGCACGGCATCGACGCGAGGTTCTTCGTGGTGAGCGCCGACGCTGCCAGGCTTGGCGAGCTGGCGGCGGACCTGGCGGCCGATCGGCTGCAGGTCACGGTCGCAGAGACATTCCCGCTGTCGCAGGGGAGGGCGGCGTACGAGAGTGGCTCGTCCCGGGCGCGGCCATCCGGCAAGACGGTCATCCTGGTTCCCTAGCAACAATCACCAACTCCTGCGTAGCTCGCGTCATCGCCACGTACCGATCCACCGCCGACCACCGCTCGGGCTCCACGAGCACCACGAGGTCGAACTCCAGCCCCTTCGACCCCTCGGGCGTGAGCGAGCGCACGCGATCCCGCTCGACGAACTCCGGCGAGCCGATCACGCACGCGACGCCCTCCGACGTCCAGGCGTCGAGCACCGACTCCACCGACTCGGTCGTGTAGCGCACGGGCACCCCGGTGCTGCGGATCGACGTCGGCACGTTGGCATCCGGCAGCACCGCACGGATGATCGGCTCGGCCTCGGCCATGATCTCGGTCGGCGTGCGGTAGTTGACACTCAGGGTCGCGACGGAGACATCGTCGAAGCCGACGCGCGAGAGCCGAGAAGCCCACGAACCCGCGAACCCCTCGCGCGCCTGCGCCCGGTCGCCCACGATCGTGAAGCTGCGCGACGGGCAGCGCGCGAGCAGCATCTGCCACTCCGCGTCGGTGAGCTCCTGCGCCTCGTCGACCACGATGTGGGCGAACGGCCCCGCCAGCACGTTAGGCGAGAGCGTCGGCAGGGCGGTGTCATCGACGAGGGTCGCGCGCAGGTCCTGTCCGCGCAGCATCGACATGATGTGCAGGTCGGAGTCGTCGCTCGCGATGAGGTCGCTGATCACGTCCGACATGCGGGCCCGCTCCGCCCGAGTTTCCGCTGCCCGCTGCTGCCGCGCGTGGGACGCCGTCGGATCACCGAGCAGCAGGTGGGCGGCGTCGAGCAGGGGGAGGTCCGCGGGCGACCAGGCGCGGGCATCCGTGCGCTGCAGCGCGTACACGTCGTCGGAGCCGAGCCACGGCGCGCACCGGCGCAGGAACGCGGGCGACGACCACAGCCGCGCGACGAGGTCGCCGGCGGCGACGAGCGGCCAGGCGCGACCGAAGGCCGCTCTCAGGGCGGGGTCGCTGGCGAGCCCCTCCGCGAGACTCGGGCCCGACTCGCGGGAGAGCCCGTAGGCGTCGAACTCGTCGACCTCCTCGTCCGCGGGTTCGCCGAGCTTGTCGGCGAGGATCGCCAGCAGCGCCTCCCACACCTGGTCGCGCGCCTCGTTGTGCGGCAGTCCGGTTTCGGCGGCACCGAACGCCTCGGCCCAGTCGCCGGGGTCGATCGCCAAATCCGCCCACGGAGTCTCGACCAGCACGGTCTCGGTCGGCGGCTGCTCGAGCATCCGTACCGCGTTCCCGACCGCGCGCACCATCTCGAGGCCGGCCTTGAGGCGAGTTGCCTCCACCGAATCGAGCCCCACGGATGCCTCCGGCACGAGGTCGCGCAGCGTGCAGGTCTGCACGCTCTCCTCGCCGAGGCTCGGCAGCACATCCGACACGTACGACACGTACGCCGAATGCGGACCGATGAACAGCACTCCGCCGCGTCCCGCCGCCAACCGCGGGTCGGAGTACAGCAGGTACGCCGTGCGGTGCAGCGCGACGACGGTCTTGCCGGTTCCGGGCCCGCCGTCGACGACGAGGGCGCCGCGCGATCCGGCACGCACGATCGCGTCCTGATCGGCCTGGATGGTGCCGAGCACGTCGCGCATGCGCTCCGATCGGTTCGTGCCGAGGCTGGCGATGAAGGCCGACTGGTCGTCGAGGGCGGCGGTGTGCTCGAGGCCTTCGGGGGTGAACACCTCGTCCCAGTAGTCGGTGACGCGCCGCTGCGTCCACCGGTAGCGGCGGCGGCTCGCGAGGCCGAGCGGCGTGGCATGGGTGGCGCCGAAGAACGGCTCGGCGGCGGGGGAGCGCCAGTCGACGAGCAGGCGGGTGCCGTCCGGGGCGGTGAGCCCCAGGCGGCCGATGTAGACGGTGCCGCCGGTTCCCCCGTAGACGATGCGGCCGAGGCAGAGGTCGATGCCGTAGCGCGAGAGGGCGCGGATGCGCGCGGTGAGCCGGTGCACCTCGAGGTCGCGCTCGAGGTCGGCGGCGCGCATCCGTGCCTCGTCGAGTTGGCGGGTGAGGTCTGCGAGCGAGGTCTTGAGGGTGGCGGTGATCGCCGAGAACTGCAGTTCGTCCGCGGCGATGAGCTGCGGGTCTGACTTGGCGGCGAGGGAGTCGGGCAGGGCGAAGGATTCTGTCACAGCGGACAAGCCTGCGCGCACAGGGGGGTCTTGCGGCAAGCCCCCCTGTGCTCTATATCTTGAAAGTGGAAGGTATCCTGCGCATCGTTCCCGCCAATCAGGCGAGCTGGGCCGACCTCCGTTCCGTCCTCACCGGCATGGCCGCGCGGTGCAGCTGCACGCGCGAGCGGCTCGGCGACGGCGACTGGTTCCCCATGTCGGAGTCGGAGCGCGCCTCGCTGTTCCGCGCCGAGACCCACTGCGACGACCCGCGCGCCACCGAGACGATCGGCATTGTCGGCTACCTCGACGACGAGCCGGTGGCCTGGGCGGCAGTAGACCGCCGTTCCGTGTACGGCCGACTGCGCGGTTCGCCGGTGCCCTGGCTGGGCAGGCGCGAGGAGAAGACGGATGACACGGTCTGGGCGATCCCGTGCATGGTCGTGCGCAAGGGCTACCGGGGCCGCGGGTTCACAGCCCAGCTCGTGCGGGCGGCCGTCGAGCACGCACGGGAGCGCGGCGCCGACGCGGTCGAGGGCTACCCCATGCTCACGGAGGGCAAGGAGGTGACGTGGGACGAGTTCCGCGTCGGCCCGGTGAGCGCGTTCGCGGCGGCGGGATTCGCCGAGGTCTCCCGCCCAACCAAGCGCCGGGTCGTGATGAGAGTGGAGCTGTCATGAGCAGGATCTTCGGTACGAGCTTCGCCTCCGTCTACCCGCTCTACGTGGCGAAGGTCGAGAAGAAGGGCCGAACGAAGCAGGAGCTCGACGAGGTCATCGAGTGGCTCACCGGCTTCGATGATGCCGAGCTCGCACGCATGCTGGGCGACGGCACCGACTTCACCGGCTTCTTCGACGCGGCGGACCTGAACCCGAACGTGTCACTCATCACGGGCGTGATCTGCGGGGTGCGCGTGGAGGAGATCGAGGATCCGCTCATGCAGAAGATCCGCTACCTCGACAAGCTCGTCGACGAGCTCGCCCGGGGCAAGAAGATGAAGTCGATCCTGCGGGCCTAACCCAGCGCATCGCGCGCGGCGAGCAGGCGGCGGCCCGCGGTCTCCACGTCGAGCGAGCCCGTGACGAACACCACGGCGAACGCGCTCGCCGGGCTGCCCGGAACCGTGACGGGCACCGCTATCGAGCTGAGCCCGGGGAGGACCTCGTCGTGGCTGAACGCCCAGCCGCGGGGGTCGAGCTCGCGGCGTGCGATGCCGGCGAGCTGGGCATCCGTGAGCAGCGACTGGATGGCGATGCCGGGTGCACCGACCGCGAGCGAGTGCCGCGTGCCGGGGCGCTGCGCGACCGTCGTGCCCGAGCGCGGTTCGACGCTCAGGAGGGTGACGCACTCCGTGTGGTCGAGGGTCACGAGGAAAGCGGTCGCGCCGAGCTGGTTCGCGACGGCGGTGAGCTCGGGCAGGGCAGCGGACTGGAGGTCGCGTTCGACCCCGCGGGCCAGGGCGGCCATGCGGGGCGCGAGTGAGACGAGGCCGGCGGCGTCGCGGGAGACGAGCCCGTGGTCTTCGAGGGTGCGCAGGATGCGGTACACGATCGACCGATGAACCTCGAGCGCCTCGGCGAGACCGGCAATGGTCAGAGGCGACTCGGCGAGTGCCTCGAGCACCCTGATACCGCGCGACAGGGTCTGCGAGTGCGGGGCGGTCGTTGCATCCGGCATCGGGGCATCCTAAGCTTGTCCTAATTGAGAACTCAGTGTTCGATTATAGAACACGCCACGATGGAGTGACAAGTATGCAGTTCCACGACCACGGTTATGTGTCCGGCGATCCGCGTGTGCGGCCGGCAGCGGGCACCGGCCTCGACCGGCCCGAAGAACTCCCGGATCAGGTGGACGTGCTCATCGTCGGCAGCGGGCCGGCGGGCATGATCGCTGCCGCACAGTTGACCCAGTTCCCGGATGTCACGACGCGCATCATCGAGCGCCGCGACGGCCGTCTCGTGATCGGGCAGGCCGACGGCATCCAGGCCCGCAGCGTGGAGACGTTCCAGGCGTTCGGGTTCGCGGACCGCATCACCGATGAGGCGTACCGCATCACCGAGATGGCGTTCTGGAAGCCCGACCCCACCGAGCCCCGGCACATCCACCGGGCATCCGTCGCCGTCGACGATGCGACGGGGATCAGCGAGTTCCCGCACCTCATCGTCAACCAGGCCCGCGTGCTCGACTACTTCGCCGAGTACGCGCTGAACGGCCCCGCGCGCATCCGGCCCGACTACGGCTACGACTTCGTCGACCTCACCGTGGGCGAGGGGGAGTACCCGGTCTCGGTGCGCCTGCTGCACGACGGCGTCGAGCGCACCGTGCGCGCGAAGTACGTGCTCGGTGGTGACGGAGCGCGTAGTCGCGTGCGCGATTCGATCGGCTGCACCATGGCGGGCGACCAGGCCTTCCACGCGTGGGGGGTCATGGACACGCTCGCGGTCACCGACTTCCCCGACATCCGCACGAAGTGCTCGATCCAGTCGGAGGCGGGCAACATCCTGCTCATCCCGCGCGAGGGCGGGCACCTGTTCCGCATGTACGTCGATCTCGGCGAGGTCGACCCCGACGACAACGGCGCCGTGCGCTCGACGTCGATCGACGAGATCATCGCGCGGGCCAACGCGATCCTCAGCCCCTACACCCTCGACGTGCGCAGCGTCGCGTGGCACTCGGTCTACGAGGTGGCGCACCGCCTCACCGACCGGTTCGACGACGTGACGCTCGATGCCGTGGGCACCCGGACCCCGCGCGTCTTCATTGCGGGCGATGCCTGCCACACGCACAGTGCGAAGGCCGGCCAGGGCATGAACGTGTCGATGCAGGACGGCTTCAATCTGGGCTGGAAGCTCGGGCACGTGCTGCAGGGCCGCTCGCCCGAATCCCTGCTCGCCACCTACTCCGCGGAGCGCCAGGTGGTCGCGAAGAACCTCATCGACTTCGACAAGCAGTGGTCGACGCTCATGGCGACGAAACCGGAGGACCTCGCAGACCCGAGCGAGCTCGAGGACTTCTACGTGCGCACCGCCGAGTTCCCGGCGGGGTTCATGACCGAGTACAGCCCGTCCATGATCACCGGTGAGGCCACCCACCAGGCGCTGGCGACGGGGTACCCGATCGGCAAGCGGTTCACCTCCGCGGCGGTCATGCGGGTGTGCGACGGGAACCCGATGGAGCTCGGCCACCACGCCCGCGCGGACGGGCGCTGGCGCATCTACGTGTTCGCGGATGCCGCCGGCTCGACGCCCGACCTGGGGCAGTGGCTCGACTCCCTCACCCCCGATGGCGTCGACTTCGACGAGTGGTTCGACGTGAAGGTGGTCTACCAGCAGCCCCACAACGACATCGACATCATGTCGGTGCCGAAGTACTTCCTGCCCGAGACCGGGCCGCTGCGCCTCATTGACTACGAGAAGGTCTATTCGGTCGACCCGCGCCTCGACATCTTCGAGGCCCGGGGAGTGAGCCGTGACGGCGCGGTGGTGGTCGTTCGGCCCGACCAGTACGTCGCGCACGTCCTTCCCCTCGCCGCGACCGACGAGCTCGCGGAGTTCTTCGCGGGGGTCATGGCCTGACAAGCTCGACGCCGAGCCAGCCCGCGAGGGCACGGAGTTCGGCGTCGACGGCGTCGCGGTCGAAGAACGCGTCCTCGTGGATCGCCGTGACGATGAGCTCGCCGCGCTGCTTGTCCACCGCCGCGTCGAGCTTGCCGACCAAGCGGTCGCCGTGCAGGATCGGCAGCGCGTAGTAGCCCCACTGCCGCTTGGCCGCGGGCTTGAACATCTCCAGCGCGTAGTCGAACTCGAACAGCTCCTTCATGCGCTTGCGATCGCGGATGAGCCCGTCGAAGGGCGAGAGCAGCGCCGTTCGCGGCTCGAAGGTGTCGTCCAGCGCTGCGGGGTCCACGCGGTAGGCACCCTTGATGCCGTCGATGATCGCGGGCACCCCGGCGTCTCCCACGCGCGTCGTCTCGACGGGCAGGTCGGGGGTCTTCACCGGCACGAGCCCCTGAGCGCCGAGCCGGCGCTCGGCGCGGATGCGCAGTGCCTCGTCGAGTGGAACGGTCGTCGTGTCGGAGTGGTACACGCGCTCCGCGAGGTCCCACACGCGGTCGCGGCCCTCGCGCTTGGCCACGGCGATATCGCCGCGCATCATCATGCACTCGAGCATCATCATGACGTTGCGATTGTTGTTCCACCCGCTCGACGGCCACGAGACGATGCTGGTGTCGGGGATCTCGCGCGCGATGAGCGCCCCCTCGACCTCGAGCCGGTCGAGGATGTCCTGCCGGAACTCCGCATTGTCGTCGAGCCAGCGGGCGGTCTGCTCGTACTTCGGCGGCCCGGCCATCTCCGCCCGGAACAGCGGCAAGTCGTCCATCGGCCGCACCATGAGAGCGAGCTCGAACAGTGAGTTGTCGATCTCGAGGGCCGTGGTGAGATCCGCGGGCTCGTAGCGCGCCCCGAGCCGGCTCCACAGCACGAGGTCGGCCGTCGGGGCGAGGGGAGCGGTCGGCTCGAGCTGCACGAACGTCAGCCGCCGCACGGTGCCGACGAGGTCGGTGGGGCGGCGGGCATCCAGCAGCTGGGCGCGCACCGCGATGCGGCGCGCCTGATCGCGCGTGAGCTCGACGGTCATGCAGGCGAGGCTACTCCAGCCACTCCGACAGGTCTGCCTCGAGCGCGGCCCGGGGCTTGCTGCCCCTGAGCGTCTTGACGACTTCGCCGCCCACGAACACCTTCATCGTCGGTATCGACAGCGCGCCGTATGTCATCACGATCGCGGGGTTGTCGTCGGCGTTGACCTTCACGATCGTGAGCCCGTTCGGGTAGTCGGCGGCGATTGCCTCCAGCACCGGGGTGAGCGCCTTGCAGGGCGGGCACCACTCGGCCCAGAAATCCACGAGCACGGGGCCGGATGCCGCGAGCACCGCGGTCTCGAACGTGGCATCCGTCACCTCCGCGAGGCTCACGACGCGCGACCTTCGGCGGCGGCGAGGGCGGCGACCACCGAGTCGCGTCGCGTGGAGAGGTCG
>CAIXMB010000029.1 GCA_903920435.1 uncultured Actinomycetes bacterium | reverse complement strand
TCTCCGCCGAGGGTGAGGCCGAGGCCGCCTCGATCCGCGCGCGCGGAAACGCCGAGGCTGAGGCCACGCGCGCGAAGGCAGACGCCCTCGCTGCGGGAGCGGGAGACCTGCTGCGCCAGCAGGTCATCGCGCAGCTGCCCGACATCGTGCGCGCGGCATCCGAACCGCTGTCGTCGATCGGCACCATGACCGTGATCTCGTCGGACGGCTCGGGCACCGAGCAGGTCGGCCAGAACGTCGCGTCGCAGCTCTCGACCGTCAACCAGATCCTCAAAGACCTCGTGGGCATCGACATCTCCGACATCGTCACCGGCCGGGCGACGGGGGCGGCGATCGGCGAGAGCATCGCCGCGGCTCCGGCGCGCACGCCGCGCGCACCGCGCGCGGCCAAGACGACTCCCGACGCCTGAGAGTGACGAACGGCCCGCATCCCTCGAGAGGGGTGCGGGCCGTTGTCGTCGACCGGACTCAGTCCTTGCGCTTGCTCGCGGCCTTGTCCTTCTTGTCGGCGCGCTTCTCCTTGAGAGACTTGCTCGCCGTCGTCTTCGCGGTGTTCTTCTTGGGCGACTTGTCAGCCATGTCAGGATCCTCCTCGTGGAGAGCCGGATGCTCCTAGCCCGAGAGTACCGCTAGTCGCGCCCGAGCAGCTTCTCAATCTCACGGCGCTCCCGCTTCGTGGGCCGACCCGCACCCCGGTCTCGTCGGGGGAGTAGTGCGGTCTCCTCCGGCGTCGGCAGCGGCGGACTGTTGTCGACGAACGCCTCTGCCGCGACCGCCGCACCGACCCGCTTGACGATTGTCTCGCGCACTTCGAGGATCCGGTCGAACCCCGAGACCCTGATGCGCACCTCGTCGCCGACCTTCACGGGTTGCGCCGCCTTGGCCCGCTCGCCGTTGACCTTGACGTGGCCAGACCGGCACGCCGCGGTCGCGGCCGATCGCGTCTTGAACGCCCGCACCGCCCACAACCAGCTGTCCACCCGCACCGACACGTCAGTACCAGCCCGTGGCTTCGGAGTGCGCCGAGACTGCGGCATCGCCCAAGCGCGCTGCGTCCGCCTCGAGGGCGGACGGCAGCGCGTCGATCCGGGCGATCGTCGACTCGGTCGCCGCCTGGTTTCCTCTCGCGGCCTCCACCTCATCCCAGGACGGGTAATCATCCCTGGGAGCGGCGGTGGCAGGCGACAGGACGCCGAGCGCCGTCACGAGTGCGAGGGCGCCCGCGAGCGCGCCGAAACGCAGCCCCCTGGTGCCCATCAGTACAGGTTACGCGCTCGTGTGACGGATGTGAACAGTGTGACCGGTGTGACTAAGCGTCCGCGAGCTCGCTCTTCCAGCGGACGAGGTCGCGCACCGTCGAACTGCTGTCGTCGGCGAGGAGCGCCATGGCGTCCTCGGGCACGAAGAAGTTGAGGGCGAGGAATCCGCGCACCCGCTCGGAGGGGTCGGTGGCGAGGGAGCGCAGCACGTCGCAGGGTGCCGATTCGTTGCGCGCGACGCAGGCGCGCACGCCCTCGTCGGAGTCGGCCGCGAGAGCCTCGAAGACGTCCTCGGGGGTGTGGTAGCTGCTCGCGACGCTCTCCCGGATCTTCGGGTTCGCGTCGACGGCGAGCAGCCGGAGCCGCGCGATCTTGCTCGGCGTCACCTCGGGGGCCGGATGCAGCGCCGCCGCCTGCTCGGCGGTGAGCATGGCCGGGGCCATGGCCTTCAGCTGAGCGCGCTGCGCTGGCGTGTTGAACCTGATGCACGACATGGAGCCACGCTACCCAGCTAGACCGTGACGGCGCCCTTGGCCGCACGGCGCGGCGGCCACGGAATGATGGGGGAGGTCGTCGCCTGGTAGTCCGCGTACTCCGGGTACTTGGACTTCGTGATGCTCTCGGTGAAGATCGTCGACCCGATGAACAGCGTGGTGAGCAGCACGGCGCCGAGCACCGTCCACTGGAACACCGATCCGGCCGCCACGGCGCCGAAGAAGAACAGCGCCCACCACTGGGCCTGCTCGAAGAAGAAGTTGGGGTGGCGCGAGAACCGCCACAGCCCCGTCTGCAGGAAGCGCGGGCGGAAGTCGGGGCCGCCGGCCCGCTTGGCCGCGTGGAAGTTCCACTGCTGCTGGTCGGCGATCGTCTCTCCCACGAGCAGGCCGAGGAACACCACGGTGACGAGCACGTCGAGCGGGCCGAATCCGCCCTGGTTCTGGTAGGCGGTGAACGCGGGAAGCGCGATGAGGAGCAGGATCACGTTCTGGTAGAGCGAGATGAAGAAGAAGTTGAAGATCTCGAACTGCCAGCGGTTCATGCGTGCGCGCAGGATGGGCCAGCGGTAGTCCTCGGTTCCGGAGTAGCCGCCCTTGCGCGCGAAGTTGAAGGTCAGGCGCGCGGCCCACAGCGTCACGATGACGCCCATGACGTTCAGTCGTGCGTCGGCGAAGCCCGCGTAGCCGGCGAAGACCCACACGTAGATCGCGGGCACGATCGACCAGATGCGGTCGACCCACGAGTGGTCGTGGGTGATGAGCGACGCCACCCAGACACCGAGGACGACGAGAGCGGCAAGCAGGATCACGGTCAGCAACGGGCTCATGACAGGAATCCTATTCCCGCGGCGGCCTCGCTAGACTCGGCTCCGTGGAAGCCCCGGCAAGTGAAGTGAGCAGCCGCATCTTCACGGTGCCGAACGTGCTGAGCTTCATCCGGCTGCTGCTGGTGCCCGTGTTCCTCGTGCTCATCATCGCGGGCAAAGACGGCCTCGCCCTTCTGGTGCTCGTCGTCTCGAGCGTGAGCGACTACCTCGACGGCGTCATCGCCCGGCGCTTCCGGCAGATCACGCGGCTGGGCCAGCTGCTCGATCCCGCTGCGGACCGCGCCTTCATCTTCGCCGCCCTGATCGGGCTCGCGGTGCGCGGGGTCATCCCGTGGTGGCTGTTCGGGGCGATCGTCGCGCGCGATCTCATGCTCGTCGTGCTGGGCCTCGTGCTCGCCAACAACGGCTACGGGCCGCTGCCCGTGCACCACCTCGGCAAGGCGGGCACGCTGTGCCTGTTCTACGCGCTTCCGATCATCATGATCGGCCAGGCCTTCCCGGATGCCACGGCCATCGCCAACCCCGTCGGCTGGGCCTTCGCGCTCTGGGGCGTCTTCCTGTACTGGTGGGGCGGAACCATCTATGCGGCCCAGACGGCCCGCCTGGTGAGAATTCCCCGGGACGAGCTGCCCCCGGTATCGGCTACTCTGGATCGCTAGGGAGGGACACGATGACGGAGCACGACGAGCACGGCAATGAGGCCGAATTCCGCGACGCCGAGAAGCCGGACGCGGAGGCACCCCACAGGGATGACGCCACGGTCACGTATGGCGACGAGTTCGCAGCGCAGCTTGCCGCGCTCGACAGCGACGCCTCGCCCGAGGAGCTTGACGCGATAGCGGCGCTCCCCTCGGGCTCAGCCCTCCTCGTGGTGCGGCGCGGCCCCAACGTGGGTGCGCGCTTCCTCCTCGATGCCGATCTCACGACGGTCGGCCGCCACCCCGAGGCCGACATCTTCCTCGACGACGTCACGGTCTCCCGTCGTCACGCCGAGTTCCTGCGCCACGGCACCGCGTTCGAGGTCAAAGACCTCGGCTCGCTTAACGGCACCTACTTCGACGGCGTCCGCATCGACACCGCCCTGCTGAGTGACGGCGCGGAGGTGCAGGTCGGCAAGTTCCGGCTGACGTTCTACGCGTCGCGTCTCGACCTGGCTCACCTGGCCGGTCGTTAGTGGCGGCCGTTGCACCCCAGGTCCGCGTGCCTGGGGGTTCCACCCTTCTCAGCATCGGGCAGGTCCTCGCCAAACTGAACCCCGAGTTCCCCGATCTCACCCCCTCGAAGCTGCGCTTCCTGGAAGAGCGCCAGCTCGTCGCGCCCGCTCGCACCGAGTCCGGGTACCGCAAGTTCTCGTCGACCGACATGGATCGGCTGCGCTTCGTGCTCACCATGCAGCGCGACCACTACCTGCCGCTCAAGGTCATCAGGGGCTACCTGGCCGAGATGGATGCCGGTCGCACGCCCGAACTCCCCGGCGGCGGACCTGCTGCGCCCTCGATGCTCTCGTCGGAGCGCCGCTTCACGCGCGAGGAGCTCATCCGTGAAGCCGGCGCCAACGCCATGCTGCTCGGCGATGCCATCTCCGCGTCGCTCATCGTGCCCGCCGACCACTTCGGCGAGGACGTCCTCGCGGTGCTGAAGTCGCTCGTCGAGCTGCAGCGCTCGGGAATCGAGCCGCGGCACCTCCGGGGGTTCCGCGCGGCGGCAGAGCGCGAGCTGGGGCTCATCGAGAACGCACTCATGCCGGTCGCGCGCCGCAAGGACTCGTCGAGCCGGGCCCGCGCCGCCGAGATGGCGCGCGAGATCGCGGGCCAGCTGGAAATTGTGCGGAGCAGTCTCATCCGTTCCGCCCTCACTCGCCTCGATTCGTAGTACCGTCGAATCCGACACGCCAAGGCTTTGTCGGCGCACGTCGCGGTCGGGTGGGTACCGTGGAGTTAGCGAACATTAAGTGTCAACCTCAAGATGAGGGTTGATCGGGGGGTGTTCACGAAGATCAAAGGGGAAGAGCCATGAGAGAACCCAGCCGTAGCGAGGACTCCCGCTACGATCTCGGCCTTCTGTTCACCGACGGCATGCCGGAGCTCGACGACGACGCCGGCTACCGCGGAGCTATCGCCGCGCGCGCCGCGGGAATCAGCTACCGCCAGCTCGACTACTGGGCCCGCACGCAGCTCGTGGAGCCGACTGTGCGCGGTGCGGCCGGGTCGGGCTCGCAGCGCCTCTACGGCTTCCGCGACATCCTCGTGCTCAAGCTCGTCAAGCGACTGCTCGACACCGGCATCTCGCTGCAGCAGATCCGCGTCGCGGTCAACCAGCTGCGCGAGTCGGGCATCAGCGACCTCGCCCAGACGACGCTCATGAGCGACGGGGCGAGCGTCTACCTCTGCACGTCGAACGACGAGGTCATCGACCTCGTCAGCCGCGGCCAGGGTGTCTTCGGCATCGCCGTCGGCAAGGTGCTGCGCGAGGTCGAGCACGACCTCGTGGAACTCGACTCGGTCAAGGGCGAAGACCCGATGGACGAGCTCGCCAAGCGCCGCGCGGTCAAGGCCTCCTAGCCCGCAGCACTACCACGCCCGTCGAGCGCTCGTGCGGAGCCGCCGGCTTGCGGCTACTGGTTGACGGGCTCTTCGGTGAAGTCGCCGATGCGCGCCGTGCGCATCACGCGCTCGAGCAGCTGGTCGAAGTTGCGTGCCATCTCCTGCGCGCTCTCGCCGGGCCAGACGTGCAGGGGCTTCGCGGCGCCCTGGGCCTGCTGCAGCGACGTGCGCTCCGGCAGCTGGGGAGAGAGCACGAGCGGACCGAACATGTCGCGCAGCTCCTTGATGCGGAACTGGTGCTCGAGCGACTGCGAGCGCAGCCGGTTCACGATGATGCCGAGCGGCTGCAGGCGCGGCGAGAGACCGCGGCGGATCTCCTCGATCGCACGCAGGGCGCGATCGGCGGCGGCGACGGAGAACAGGCCGGGCTCGGTCACGATCGTCACGCGGTCCGACGCCGCCCACGCCGTGCGCGTGAGGGCGTTGAGCGACGGAGCGCAGTCGATGAGCACGAGGTCGTAGTCGGCCTCGACGTTCGCGAGCGCCTCCTCGAGCTTCCAGATGTCACGGATGCTCGGATGCGGGCCGTCGAAGTTGATGGCGGCGGGGGAGCCGATGAGCACGTCGACCTTGCCTGGCCGGCCCTTGGTCCACCCGCTGGGAGCGATGGCCGCCCGCACGATCTTCTCCTTGGGAGAGGCGAGCACGTCGGCGATGTTGAGGTGGCCCCCCACCTCGATGTCCATGCCGGTCGAGACATCCGATTGCGGGTCGAGGTCGACGACGAGGGTGCGAAGGCCGCGGGCGAAGGCTGCGGAGGCGAGCCCGAGCGTCACGGTGGTCTTTCCCACGCCCCCCTTGAGGGAGCTGACGCTGAGTACATGCACGAAGAACGACGATACCTTCACTACTGTTAAAGAACCTAAATCCAGCGGCGTGTACGGGGACCTGCTGGGGAAATTGCCAGAGTTCCTTCGCCCTAGGCTGGACTACGTCGAAAGGACCGGATGTTCAGGAAGATTCTCGTCGCCAACCGAGGTGAGATCGCCATCCGCGCGATGCGCGCAGCCTTCGAGCTCGGAGCGAAGACCGTCGCCGTATTCCCCTACGAAGACCGCAATTCGATGCACCGCCTGAAGGCCGACGAGGCCTACCAGATCGGCGAGAAGGGGCATCCGGTCAAGGCGTACCTCGACGTCGACGAGATCATCCGTGTCGCGAAGGAGTCTGGCGCCGACGCGATCTACCCCGGCTACGGCTTCCTGTCGGAGAACCCGGATCTGGCCCAGGCCGCCGCCGAGGCAGGCATCACCTTCATCGGCCCTCCCACCCGCGTGCTCGAGATGGCGGGCAACAAGGTCACAGCCAAGGAGCACGCCATCGCCGCGGGCGTGCCCGTGCTGAAGTCGACCCCCGCCTCGCGCGACCTCGACGAGCTGCTCGCCGGGGCCGACGAGATCGGCTTCCCGATCTTCGCCAAGGCCGTCGCGGGCGGTGGCGGTCGCGGCATGCGCCGCGTCGAGTCGAAGGAAGAACTGCGCGGCGCCCTCGAAGAGGCCATGCGCGAGGCCGACAGTGCCTTCGGCGACCCGACGATGTTCCTCGAGCAGGCCGTCGTGCGCCCCCGCCACATCGAGGTGCAGATCCTCGCCGACAGCACGGGCGAGACCGTGCACCTGT
>CAIXMB010000028.1 GCA_903920435.1 uncultured Actinomycetes bacterium | reverse complement strand
CGAGACGCTTGTCGACGCCGTCGAAGCCAGTGACCTGGGCGCCGAGGATGCGGCCGGTATCCGGGGCGAAGATCAGCTTGAGGTGCATCATCGCCGTGCCGGGGTAGTAGCCGGCGTGGCCGGACGGGTGGATGTGCACGGCCCGGTAGTCGAGGCCCGCCGCCAGCAACTGGCGCTCGGTAGCTCCGGTGCCGCCGGCAACCATGTCGAAGACCTTCACGATCGAGGTTCCCTGGGTAGACAGGTACTCGGTCTCCCGACCGCAGATGTTCTCCGCGGCCACACGAGCCTCGCGGTTCGCCGGGCCCGCGAGCGGAGCGAGCCACGACCCGGGCAGCACGGTGTTCGGCGTCTCGATCGAGTCGCCAGCGGCCCAGATGTGCGGATCGGAGGTGCGCATGTGCGTGTCGACGGTGATGCCACCGCGCTCGCCGATGGCGAGTCCGGCATCCCTCGCAATCTGGGTGGATGGGCGCACCCCTGCGGAGAGGATGACGAGGTCGGCGTCGAGGAAGACCGAGTTCGTCAGCTCGACCGTGAGACCCTCGGCTCGGCGAGTGATCGCGGCCGCGGCGGTCGAGAGGTGCAGCCCGATGCCCCGACTGCGAAGGTGGTGCTCCACGGGCACGGACAGTTCGTGATCCAGCGGCGGGAGGATCTGGTCGGCCATCTCGACGACGTGCACGGGGGCACCCCGGTGCGCGAGGTTCTCGGCCATCTCCAGCCCGATGTAGCCCGCCCCGATGATGACGCACGTCACCGCCGGCCGGTCACCGGCCTCCGCGTGCGCGAGGGCGGTATCCAGCTCACTCTTAATGGCGTCCATGTCGCCGATGCGGCGCAGCACGTGGATGCCCGGCAGGTCGATGCCGGGAAGAGGGGGACGGATCGGCTCGGCGCCTGTGCACAGTGCGAGTGCGTCGTAGGACTCCGTGTACTGCGTGCCCGTCGCCAGATCGGTGACGGTGACGGTCTGCTTCGTGCGGTCGATAGCAGTGACCTCGTTGCCGACGCGAACCTCGATATCGAGAGATTCGCGCAGGCTCTGGGGGGTCTGCAGCAGCAGCCGACTGCGATCGGCGATCACTCCACCGATGTGGTACGGCAGCCCACAGTTCGCGAATGACACGTGGTGCCCTCGCTCCAAGACGATGATCTGCGCGCTCTCATCGAGACGGCGGGCGCGGGCAGCGACCGATGCTCCGGCCGCGACACCTCCGACAACCACGAGCTTCATTTCGGCCCCTCACCGTCGGCGCAACGCCCGAACGGGCGCTTATCACCGACAGCCCGAAGATACCCAGGTGGGTATGAGTGCAGTAGGGCCCTAGGTCCCGTCCGGGCTCAGGCCAGAGTGAGGAAGAGCTTCTCCAACTCCTCCGAGCTCATCTTCTTCTCGTCCTCGCTGCCGGTCTCGAGCATGCAGTCCCGCATCGCCGACGCGATCACGGTGTAGCCGGCGCGGTGGATAGCGCTGGACACGGCCGACAGCTGGGTCACGACGTCACGGCACTCCGCGCCGGACTCCATCGCCGCGATCACGGCCGCCAGTTGGCCCTGGGCTCGCTTGAGGCGGTTCAGCGACTTGCGCAGTTCGCCTGCCCGGCGTGCGTCGTGATCCATGGTGTGCACCGTTCTGCTCGGTCGCCCTGGGCGACATGTCGGGCGCCTGTCCGCGCCGTCATCGATAATACCCCACCCGGTATGGACGAGAAGTTGCAAAACGACAGAAACGCGATACCCTAGGGGGTATACAACACCGAGGATTGGGGAACATCATGTGCAGTCCCGTTCGCTGCGAACGCTGCGGCAAGACGACGTGGGCCGGATGCGGCCAGCACGTCGACGAGGTCATGGCCCACGTACCCGCCGACGAGCAGTGCACCTGCTCCGCCTCATGAGACTCGTCATCGTCGGGGGGGTGGCCGGCGGCATGAGCTGCGCTGCACGAGCGCGCCGTCTTGACGAAAACGCCGAGATCATCGTTCTCGAGCGCGGCGAGGCCGTCTCCTTCGCCAACTGCGGCTTGCCCTACTTCGTGGGCGGTGAGATCGAGCAGCCCGAGAGCCTGCTGGTGCAGACACCGGAGAAGCTGAAGTCGGCCCTCGCGCTCGATGTTCGGCCGCGCCACGACGTGATCGCCCTCGACGTCGAGGCACGCAGGGTGACCGTGCGCACCGAGGCCGGCACCGCCGACATCGACTACGACGCGCTCGTGCTGTCGCCGGGCGCGTTCGCCCTTCGCCCCCCGCTGCCCGGCCTTGACTCACCCCGGGTGCACACCCTGCGCACGGTGTCGGATGCCGTTGCCTTGAGGGCTCGCGCGACCGCAGGGGCGACGCGCGCGGTCGTGCTCGGGGCCGGATTCATCGGCGTCGAGGCGGCGGAGGCACTGCGCCGCCAGGGCTTGAGCGTGGACGTCGTAGAGCTCTCGTCCCATGTTCTGCCGCCGTTCGAGCCCGAGATGGCCTCCCTCGTCACCGACGAGATGCGCCGCGACGGCATGGCCGTGCACGAGGGGCTGGGGGCGGTCTCGGTCGCCCACGGCATGCACGAGGATGTCGTCACCCTCACCGACGGGACCGAACTGCCGGCCGACATCATCGAGCTCTCCAT
>CAIXMB010000027.1 GCA_903920435.1 uncultured Actinomycetes bacterium | reverse complement strand
GACCGGCTCCTCCTCGGCGGGGGGCATCGTGGCGACCTCCTCGGCGACGAGCTGGATGGTCGTCGTCGCGGGGCCGTCGGTCGCGAGGTAGTCGGGGTTGATCGCCACCTCGTCGATGCTCACCGCGGCTTCGTCCTCGGGCTGCTCGTGCACCTGCACGGGCAGCGCGACGGTGAACGTCATGCTCTCGGTGGGGACGGCAATGGCGTCGCCGCTGCTCGGCTCGAGGATTCCTACCTCGTCTTTGCTCGTGCGTTTACTGGCCAATGTGCGAACTCCTTCAGTGCAAACACCCCAGTTTACCCGGTGTTCGCGCCGCCACCCCCGTTCGGGAGGTTTCTAGTTGGCCTCGATTTCGAGCAGCAGATCCCCCGCGTCGACCTGCTGGGTCCGCGGGATGGCGAGGCGCTTGACGGTTCCGCCGACGGTCGCGGTGATCGCGGCCTCCATCTTCATAGCCTCGATGGATGCCACGGCTTGGCCGGCCTCGACGACAGACCCCTCCTCGACCTGAAGGGTCACGACGCCCGAGAAGGGCGCTGCGACCTGGCCCGGGCGCGAGGCATCCGCCTTCTCCGCGGCCTTGATGTCGACCTTGACCGAGTTGTCGCGCACGGTGACGGGGCGCAGCTGGCCGTTGAGCGTGGCCATGACCGTGCGCATGCCCTTCTCATCGACCTCGCCGATGGCCTCGAGGCCCACGAGCAGGCTCACGCCCTTCTCGATCTCGACGGTGTGCTCGACGCCCTGGTGCAGGCCGTAGAGGTAGTCGACGGTCTCGAGCACCGACAGGTCGCCGTAGGTCTCCCTGCTCTGCTCGAAGATCTTCGTCGGGCCCGCGAACAGCAGCCGGTTGAGGGTGCTGCGGCGCTCCTCCGAGGTTCCGTCGAGCGACTTCTGGTCGTCGTCGGAGATCGGCTCCACGCCGATCTTCACCGTGCGCCCCTTGAGCACCTTGGTGCGGAACGGCTCCGGCCAACCGCCCGGCAGCTCGCCGAGCTCGCCCGCCATGAAGCCGATGACCGAGTCGGGGATGTCGTACTTGTCGGGGTTCTCCTCGAAGTCCGCCGGATCCGCGTCGGCGGCCGCCAGGGCGAGCGCGAGGTCACCGACGACCTTCGACGACGGCGTGACCTTGGGTGGGCGGCCGAGCATCAGGTTGGCCGCGGCGTAGAGGTCCTCGATCTTCTCGAAGTGGTCGGCCAAGCCGAGCGCGATCGCCTGCTGGCGGAGGTTCGAGAGCTGACCACCGGGGATCTCGTGCTTGTACACGCGGCCGGTGGGGCCGGGCAGGCCCGACTCGAACGGCTTGTACACGTGACGCACCGCCTCCCAGTACGGCTCGAGGTCGGAGACCGCCTGAAGGGAGATGCCCGTGTCGCGCTCCGTGTGGGCGAGCGCAGCGACGAGGGCCGAGGCCGAGGGCTGGCTCGTGGTGCCCGCCATGGGAGCGCTCGCGACGTCGACTGCGTCGGCACCCGCGCGCGAGGCTGCGAGGAGGGTGGCGAGCTGTCCGCCTGCCGTGTCGTGGGTGTGCACGTGCACCGGGAGGTCGAAGCGCTGGCGCAGGGCCGAGACCAGCTGGTATGCGGCATCCGCGCGCAGCAGGCCCGCCATGTCCTTGACGGCGAGGATGTGCGCGCCGGCCTCGACGATCTGCTCAGCAAGCGCCAAGTAGTAGTCGAGCGTGTACAGCTTCTCGTCGGGGTCGAGCAGGTCGGCGGTGTAGCAGAGGGCGACCTCGGCCACTGCGGTACCCGTGCCGAGCACAGCGTCGATGGCGGGCCGCATCTGCTCGACGTCGTTCAGCGCGTCGAAGATGCGGAAGATGTCGACGCCGCTCGTCGCGGCCTCCCTCACGAACGCGTCGGTCACCGCCGTCGGGTAGGGCGTGTAGCCGACCGTGTTGCGGCCGCGCAGCAGCATCTGGATGGCGATGTTGGGCAGCGCCTCACGCATGGTGGAGAGGCGCTCCCACGGGTCCTCGCCGAGGAACCGGAGGGCGACGTCGTAGGTCGCGCCGCCCCACGCCTCCACGGAGAGCAGACCGGGCGTCAGGCGCGCGACGTGCGGGAGCACCGCGGCGAGGTCGCGCGTGCGCACGCGGGTCGCCAGGAGCGACTGGTGGGCGTCGCGGAACGTGGTGTCTGTGACCGCGAGCGGCGTCTGGGCGCGCAGGGCGCTCGCGAAGCCGACGGGACCCAGCTCGAGCAGGCGCTGGCGCGAGCCAGCGGGTGCCGGCTGGTCGAGGTCGACGACCGGCAGCTTGAGGCTCGGGTCGATGATGCCGGTCCCCGGTCCGTTCGGCTGGTTGACCGTGACATCCGCGAGCCAGTTGAGCACCTTCGTGCCGCGGTCCTTCGACTGGTGGCCGCGCACGAGCCACGGACGCTCCTCGATGAACGACGTGCTGAGATCGCCGGCGATGAAGTCGGGGTCCTCGAGCACGGCCTGGAGGAACGGGATGTTCGTGGTGACCCCGCGCAGTCGGAACTCCGCGAGACCGCGGCGCGCGCGCACGACCGCCGCCGCGAAGTCGCGGCCGCGGCACGTCATCTTGACGAGCATGGAGTCGAAGTAGGGGCTCACCTGGGCGCCCGCGGCGACCGTGCCGCCATCGAGCCGGATGCCCGCACCGCCGGGTGAGCGGTACGTCGTGATCTTGCCGGTGTCGGGCCGGAAGCCCGCGGCCGGGTCCTCCGTGGTGATGCGGCACTGGAGTGCGGCACCGCGCAG
>CAIXMB010000026.1 GCA_903920435.1 uncultured Actinomycetes bacterium | reverse complement strand
GGTGCCGCCGATCTCGGTGATAATGACGTCGGGGGCGGGGTCGCCGTTCGCCGAGGGCTGCGCCTGCAGGCGCATCCGTCGCTTGATCTCGTCGGTGATGTGCGGGATCACCTGGACGGTGTCGCCGAGGTACTCGCCGCGGCGCTCGCGCGCGATGACCGTCGAGTAGATCTGCCCGGTGGTGACATTGGCCGCCTGGTCGAGGTTGATGTCGAGGAAGCGCTCGTAGTGGCCGATGTCGAGGTCGGTCTCCGCGCCGTCGTCCGTCACGAACACCTCGCCGTGCTGGAACGGATTCATCGTTCCCGGGTCGACGTTCAGGTACGGGTCGAGCTTCTGCATGACCACCCGGAGGCCGCGCGCGGTGAGGAGATTACCGAGACTGGCGGCGGTGAGACCCTTGCCGAGGGAGGAGACGACACCTCCGGTGACGAAGATGTGCTTGGTTACGTGACCCTCAGTTTTATCCACCACGGGGTTTCATCCTATGCCCCAGCGCTGCGCCCGCGCTGTGACGCGCGGTGCGCTCTGAGCGAAAGGGGTCAGGTGTCGAGACCGCGAGCGGTCTCACTGCGCCTGCCCGTCGAGACCGCGAGCGGTCTCGATCAACTCCCGGGCGTGAGCGAGGCCGCTCTCGGAGTCCGTGAGGCCCGACAGCAGTCGCGCCATCTCGACTATGCGCTGCTCGCCCTCGAGCTGCTGGATGCTCGTCGCGCTCACGACACCCTCGTTGTCTTTCAGCACGCGCAGGTGGTTGGTGGCGAACGCGGCGACCTGGGCCAGGTGTGTGACGACGATGACCTGCGCGTTGCGGCTGAGGCGTGCCAGCCGGCGCCCGATCTCGATCGCGCTCGCACCTCCGACACCGGCATCGACCTCGTCGAAGATGAACGTCGGCACCGGGTCGTTCGCGGCGATGACGACCTCGATCGCGAGCATGACGCGCGAGAGCTCGCCGCCCGAACCGCCCTTGGCCAGCGGCAGCGGCTCCGAGCCCGGATGCGGCTGCAGCAGGATCGACACCTGGTCTTTGCCCGAGTTCGAGTACTCCGGCCGGTCCTGCACCTCGACCACCAGCCGCGCGCTCGCCATGGCGAGGGCCGCGAGCTCGGCGGTGACGCCGTCACCCAGGCGCTGGGCGGCCGAGCGACGGATGTCACTGAGCCGGGCCGCGAGTCCGACGACCTGCTCGCGGAGCGCGTCGACCTGCCCGCGCAGCGCCTCGATGCGGTCGGAGTCGTTGTCGAGCTCGAGGAGCCTCTCGCTGCCGCTCTCGAGGTAGTCGACCACCTCGTCGAGGTCGGAGCCGTACTTGCGGGTGAGCTGGGCGAGCTGCGCGCGCCTGTCTTGCACGATCTCGAGTTCGCGACCGCCGTCGGTGTCGAGGTTGCTCAGGTAGCTCGAGAGTTGGGACGAGATCTCGGTGACGGCGATGGTCGCCGCCTGCAGCGCGTCGACGATCGGGGGCAGGCTCGCGTCGTGGGCGACCACCTTGTCGAGCGCGCGGCGCGCGCCGTCGAGCAGCCCGAGCACGTCGGCGCCCTCGTCGGGCGACTCCGCCGACACGAGTTCGTGGGCCTGGCTCGCGGCGAGGCGCAGGTCTTCGAGGTTGGTGAGGCGGTTTGCGCGCTCGGCGAGTTCGGCGTCCTCGCCGCGAACGGGTGCGACCTCCTCGATCTCCGCCATCGCCGCGCGGAGCTCCTGTGCCTCGCGGGAACGACGGTCCTGCTCGACGACGAGCACGTCGAGTTCGGCCTGCGTCGACTGCCAGGTGCGGTAGGCGGCCTGGTAGTCGGCGAGCACGGCCGCGAGCTCCTGGCCGGCGAACCGGTCGAGCGCGTCACGCTGGGCACTCGCAGAGCGCAGCCGCACCTGGTCGGACTGGCCGTGGACGACCACGAGCTGCTGGCCGAGCTCGTTGAGCACGCCGATCGGCGTCGTACGGCCGCCGATGATGGCCCGGCTGCGACCCTCCGTCGAGACGGAACGGGCGAGGATGAGCTCGGGCCCATCGAGTTCGCCGCCGGCGTCGCGAGCGCGCTCGGCGATCGGCCCCTCCGGGTCGACGAGCCAGCGGCCCTCGACAACCGCCTGAGTGCTGCCGACGCGCACGATTGCGGCGTCGGCGCGCTCACCCAGCAGCAGGTTCAGGGCAGTGACGACCATGGTCTTGCCGGCACCGGTCTCCCCCGTGATGGCGGTGAAGCCGGGGCCGAGCGGGAGCCGGGCGTCGCCGATGACTCCCAGCGAACGGATCCAGATCTCTTCGATCACGCGCGCGTACCTTCTTCGCCCACGGGGCCCCGCCAGCCGTGCACGGGGAGGTTGAACTTGTTGACGAGCCGGTCGGTGAACGGACCCTGGCTCAGGCGCGCGAGGCGCACCGGGGTGGGCGACCTGCGCACGACGACGCGCGCCCCGCGCGGCAGGTCGTGCGTGCGGCGCCCGTCGCACCAGAGCACTCCCGTGCCCTGCGTGCGGTCGAGCACCTCGACGGCCATCGCCGAGTCGGGCCCGACCACGAGGGGGCGCGCGAACAGCGCGTGCGGGCTCAGCGGTACGAGCAAGAGGGCGTCGAGGCTCGGCCACACCACGGGACCACCCGCGGAGAACGAGTAGGCGGTCGAGCCGGTGGGCGTGCTCATGACCACTCCATCGCACCCGAACGACGAGAGCGGGCGGCCATCGATCTCGATGACGACCTCGAGCATCCGCTCACGGCTCGCCTTCTCGACGGTTGCCTCGTTGAGCGCCCAGGTCTCGTACACGACCTCGGCGTCGACCTTGACCCGCACGCTGAGGGTCATGCGCTCCTCGACCAGGTAGTCCTGCGCGAGGGCGCGGGCGACGGTCTCGGTGAGGGCCTCGCGCTCGCTCTCGGCGAGGAAGCCGACGTGACCCAGGTTGACGCCCAGCAACGGCGCGCTGCACCCGCGCGTGAGCTCGGCCGCGCGCAGGATGGTGCCGTCGCCGCCCAGCACGATCGTGAGCTCGAGATCGCCGATGTGCACGGCGTCACCGAGGAGGGCGATGGGCTGCAGGTCGTGGGCCTCGGCCATGATGTGGGCGTACTCGTCTTGCGAGAGCACGGGGGTCAGGCCCGCGGCGACGAGCTGACGGCAGACACTGATGGCGGCCTCGAGCGAGTCTTGCCGGCCGGTGTGCGCGACGACGAGGATGTGCCGATCGGATGTCACGTGCCCACACCTCTCTTAAACGATCGACGAAACCTGCCTTGTCCATTCTGTCGGATTCCCGCCGACACTGCGGCTGAACCAGACCAGATACTCGCGGTTGCCCGAGTTTCCGGCGATTGGGGAGGCCAAGACACCGGCCGTCGGCAGCCCGAGGTCCCACGCGGCCCACAGCACGCCCATGACGGCGTCGTCGCGCAGGCCCGCGTCGCGCACGATCCCCTCCCGGATCCCCGTGCGCCCGACCTCGAACTGCGGCTTCACCAACAGCACGAAGTCGGCATCGAGCCCGACCGTCGCGACCAGTGCCGGCAGCACGGTCGTGAGCGAGATGAAGGAGAGGTCGGCGACCACGAGCGACGGCACCTCGCCGGTACCGCTCTCGGCGGCGAGGGTCTCGGCGGTCAGGTAGCGCGCGTTCGAGCCTTCGATGACCGTCACGCGCGAGTCGGCACGGATGCCCGGCGCAAGCTGCCCGTGACCCACGTCGGTGGCGATCACCCGGCGCGCTCCGCGCTCGAGCAGCACCTGGGTGAAGCCGCCGGTCGACGCGCCGACATCCAGTGCGAGTCGCCCGGCGGGGTCGACGGCGAACCCGTCGAGCGCGGCGACGAGTTTGTGGGCGGCGCGGCTGACGTAGTGGTCGGAGGGAGCGACCTCGATGACCTGCTGCTCCCCCACCGGAGCGGAGGGCTTCACGACCGGCGCGCCGTCGACGGTCACCAGGCCGTCGGCGATGAGCTTCGCCGCGTGGGTCCGCGACCGGGCGAGCCCGCGCTGGGCGAGGGCCGCATCGAGGCGCGCCTGCGCTCCACCACCGGCCTCAGGCAGAGTCTCCGCCTTCGAGCCGGTGCTGCAGCTCATCGTGCAGCTGCGTGTACGCCGCGGCCCTCGACTCGAGCGGCTGATCGTCGATCACGAGGAGGCGCGAGAGGAGGGCATCCGTCTCGGTCGTCGGTTCGGTGGGTGAGTCGCTCATGATCACGAATATAGTTCGGCGGGCACGTCGAGCGCGTAGATGGCGGCGCCCGAGTTCCAGATCGCGGCCGCTCCCGCGCGCAAGAGGTCGACTCCCGAGCCGGACTCGACGGTGAGCGTCGCGCCCTCGCGACGCACGGTGGCAGTGCCGACCGTCGTGCGCGTGACCCCCGGCCCCTCCGTGACGACGGTCTCGGGGTAGGGCTCGTGGAGCTGGCGCAGGTCGTCGACGATGTACGTCGGCCGCTCCTGGGGAACGGCACCGAGCACCTGCTTGGCCCGGTCGATGCCGGTGAGGACGAGGACCGAGGGGATGCCCGCCCGGTTCGCCCCCAGGATGTCGGTGTCGAGCCGATCACCGATCATGAGCGCGCGCTCGGTGCCGAAGCGCCGGAACGCCTCACGGAAGATCGGAACCTCCGGCTTTCCCGCCACGACGGGCAGGCGGCCGACGGCGGTGTGCACCGCCGACACGAGCGTGCCGTTGCCCGGTGCCGTGCCGCGGGCCTGCGGGATCGTCCAGTCGGTGTTGGTCGCCACCCACGGGAGGTCACCCGTGGTGCCCTCGCCGTTGAGCGCGAAGGCCGCCTCGGCCAGGTGCACCCAGCCGACCTCGGGCGAGAAGCCCTGGATGACGGCGGCCGGCGCGTCGAGCGCCGATCGGGTCACCGTGAAACCGGCCTTCGTGACTTCGTCCACGAGCCCGTCGCCACCGACGACGAGGATCGTGGCCGCCGGCGGCACCAGCTCGCGCAGGAGGGTCATCGCCGCCTGCGGAGACGTCACGACATCCTCCGGCGCGACGTGCAGCCCGAGCTCCGTGAGATGGGCTGCGACCGTGGCATCCGTGCGCGAAGCGTTGTTGGTGATGTAGGCGACGCGCGTGGTGACTGCATTTATGCTCTCAACGGCATATGGGATCGCGCCCGCGCCCTTGTAGATCACGCCGTCGAGATCGGCGAGCACCAGCTCGATTCCGTCGAGCGGGGTGCCACTGGTCGGTGTCCTACTGCTCGGTGCCTTACTGCTCATCGGGCGTTTCCGGCTCGAGCTCCTCCTCGACGACCTCGATGACCTCGTCGTCATCCTCGAGGTCGAGCGCATCGGCTGCGACCTCGGCGCGCGCGTACCACTCGTCCGCCTCATCCTGGCGACCGAGCTCCTCGAGCACGGCCGCGTAGGCGTCGAAGAGCCCCGGACTGTAGGAGAACGCGGTCGTCGGATCCAACTGCGGGATCTGCAGCTCGTTCAGCGCAGCCTCCGCGTTGCCGAGGTCGAGGCGCGCGCCCGACATGGCGATCGCGAGCTCGACCTGCACGGGCACCGGCAAAGAGGAGCGCGGGACAGAGCGTCCGAGCTCGAGGGCCTTCTCTGGCCGGCCGAGCCCGCGCTCGCTGTCGACCATCATGGGCAGCTGGTCGTCGCGGCCGGTGATGCGTCGGTAGGTCCGAAGCTCGCGGAGCGCGAGGGCGTAATCCTCGATGGCGTAGGCGGTGATCGCGAGGGTCTCGCGCACCACGCCGATGCGACCGGCCCGGCGCGCCGCGGAGATGGCGTGCTGGTGAGCAAGCTGCGGATCGTCGTCGATGAGTCGGGCTGCCATGACCAGATGGCGGGCGACGCCCTCCTGGTTCTCCTTGCTCAGTGTCTTGAGTTCGTTGAGCGCGATGCGGTCGAGCTGCTTCGGCGTGACGTCGTCCGGGATCTCGGGCGCCTCGTGGTAGGCCCGCACCGAGCGCGTTCCGAAGGGGTCGCGATCCTCGGGGGTTTCACGATCCCGCGCGGAGCTGTCGCCACGAGCGGGCGCGCCGCCCTTCGTCCAGAGCCGCTTCTCGTCGGGCTTGTCCTTCTTCCAGGCGGGCTTCGCACCGGATCCATCGCGTGCCGGCCGCGCGGGCTTGCCGTCTGCCGGCTTGCCCTTGTACGGGCGCCCCTCCGCGGGCTTACCGCGAGCCGGTCGACCGTCAGCGGGCTTGCCCGAGCCCGGGCGTCCGCCGGTGGGCCTGCGGCCCTCGTTCCTGGGGGTGTCGCTCACGAGGATCTCCTAAGGTGCTGATCAGACAGACTTAACGCAAAATGGCCGCCCCAGCTGCGTTTATTAAACGCAGCGGGGCGGCCACTTTACAAAGAAGTCCGGCGGTGTCCTACTCTCCCACAAGGTCACCCTTGCAGTACCATCGGCGCAGAGAGTCTTAGCTTCCGGGTTCGGAATGTAACCGGGCGTTTCCCTCTCGCTATGGCCGCCGAAACACTATTGATTTATGTATCGAAACGAGCCAGAACGATGTCCTCGAAAGGACGTTCTGACTGCAGTTCCCGACCGTAAATCGGGAACCACAAAGTGGACGCGAGAATCATTCTCATTCACCATTCGCTGTGACCGAAGTCACAACCAGTGAGGTGGGGTGTTATCAATCTATCGGCTTATTAGTACGGGTCAGCTCCATGCGTCTTTAGTCCGCACTTCCACATCCCGCCTATCAACCCAGTAGTCTAGCTGGGAGCCTCTCGACCGAAGTCATGGAAATCTCATCTTGAAGCCGGCTTCCCGCTTAGATGCTTTCAGCGGTTATCCGTTCCGAACGTAGCTAATCAGCGGTGCTCCTGGCGGAACAACTGACACACCAG
>CAIXMB010000025.1 GCA_903920435.1 uncultured Actinomycetes bacterium | reverse complement strand
GCGCGCAGGGCCTCGAGATCTTCGGCCCGGTGATCCTGGACTCCACGGCCGTGCTCATCAGTACCAAGGCCGACCACCCGGGCATCACCGTGCTCCAGCGCCGCCTGCAGGGCGTGCTCGTCGCGCGCCAGTACGTGCTCGTCGACTACGACGTGCCGCTCGCGCTGCTCGACGCGGCGACGCGCATCACGCCGGGCATCGAGAGCCCCACGGTCTCACCGCTGCACGACCCCGAGTGGGTCGCGGTGCGCGCCATGGTGCCGCGCGCCGACACCAACCACATCATGGACGAGCTCTACGGCGTTGGCGCCCGCGCCATCCTCGTGAGCGCCATCCACGCTGCGCGGATCTGATGGCCGTCGCAGTGCGGGTCATCCCGTGCCTCGACGTCTCGGCGGGGCGCGTGGTCAAGGGCGTCAACTTCCTCAACCTCCGCGACGCGGGCGACCCCGTCGAGCTCGCCCGCAAGTACTACGAGCAGGGTGCAGACGAGATCACCTTCTTGGACGTGACGGCAACGGTCGACGACCGCGCGACGATGTACGACGTGGTCCGGGCGACCGCCGAGCAGGTGTTCATCCCGCTCACGGTGGGTGGGGGCGTCCGCAGCGCCGACGACGTCGCACGCCTGCAGGCCAACGGCGCGGACAAGATCGGCGTCAACAGCGCCGCGATAGCGCGTCCAGCACTGCTGGACGAGATCGCCGACCGCTTCGGCGCGCAAGCCCTCGTGCTCTCCCTCGACGTGAAGAAGCGCGGCGACTCCTGGGTGGTCACCACCCACGGCGGCCGCACCGAGACCGACACGGATGCCCTGGCCTGGGCCCGCGAGGCCGTCGAGCGCGGCGCGGGCGAACTGCTCGTGAACTCGATCGACGCGGACGGCACCAAGCGCGGTTTCGACCTGGAGCTGATCACGGCGATGCGCGAGGTGAGCAGTGTGCCGGTCATCGCCAGCGGCGGTGCGGGCGCGGTCGGCGACTTCGCGCCGGCACTGGAGGCCGGCGCAGACGCGGTGCTCGCGGCATCCGTATTCCACAATGGTGAACTGACCGTCGGCGACGTCAAGCACGCGCTGAGCGAGGCGGGGTTGGTAGTGCGATGAGCGATGTCATTGACCGCGTGACCTTCGGGCCCGACGGGCTCCTGCCGGCGATCATCCAGCAGTGGGACACGAAAGACGTGCTCATGCTGGGCTACATGAACGCCGAGGCACTGCGCCGCACCCTCACGGAGGGCCGGGTCACGTTCTGGAGCCGCAGCCGCCAGGAGTTCTGGCGCAAGGGCGACACCAGCGGCAACTACCAGCTCGTACGCGGTGCAGCACTCGACTGCGACGGCGACACCATCCTCGTGACCGTCGACCAGCACGGGCCGGCGTGCCACACGGGCGCGCACGCATGCTTCGACGTCGACCCCCTGACCCCCGTGGTGATTGATCATGCATAACTCGACGACATCCGCAGACTTCACCGCACGGCTCGAGGCCGGGCACCGGGTGGTGCCGGTCATCCGTGAACTGTTCGCCGACGGCGAGACGCCCGTGGGCGTGTACCGCAAGCTCGCGCAGGGCAAGCCGGGCACGTTCCTGCTCGAGTCCGCCGAGCAGGGCGGCATCTGGTCGCGCTTCTCGTTCGTGGGCGTCTCGAGCTTCGGCGTGCTGACGCAGGCCGGCGACACCGCGACGTGGCTGGACTACGGCCTGCCCGTCGAGCGCGCGCTGGGCGAGTCGCACCCGACGGGCCCGCTCGATGCCGTGCGCCACCTGTACGAGCGCTGGAGCACCCCGCACGTTCCCGGTCACCCGCCCCTCACCGGCGGGCTCGTCGGCTTCATCGGGTGGGAGGCGATCCGCCAGATCGAGCACCTCCCCGCCGTGCCGCCCGCCGACTTCAGCGTGCCCGGTCAGGCGCTCAGCTTCGTGTCTGAGCTGGTCGTGCTCGACCACCGCTTCGGCACCGTCATGCTCATCGCCGCCGCACTGAACGACCCCTCGACAGGCTCAGGGCAGGCGGCAGCCGACAGGGACGGTCTCTGGGGGGATGCGCAGCGCAGGCTGGACGCGATGCAGGCCGCCCTCGCCCGCCCCAACGAGGCCTGGCTCGCCGAGGTCGATCTCACGATCGTGCCGACGCCGATCCCGCGCACCCAGCCCGCCGAGTACCGTGCGGCGATCGAGGCATCGAAGAAGTACATCGTCGACGGCGATGTGTTCCAAGTCGTGGTCTCGCAGCGGTTCGACCACGAGGTCACGGCCGACCCGATCGACGTCTACCGCGTGCTGCGCACCCTCAACCCGTCGCCGTACATGTACCTGCTCACGCTCGTGGACCCTGCGGGGGAGTCCTACTCGATCGTCGGATCGAGCCCGGAGGCGCTCGTGAAGGTGTCGGACCAGCGCGTCTACATGCACCCCATCGCCGGGTCGCGGCCCCGCGGCGAGACGCCGGAACGCGACCTGGAGCTCGCCGAGGAGCTGCTCGCCGACACGAAGGAGCAGGCGGAGCACCTCATGCTCGTCGACCTGGCCCGCAACGACCTGCTCAAGGTGTGCAAGCCCGGCACCGTCGAGGTCACCGAATTCATGCAGGTCGAGCGCTTCAGCCACATCATGCACCTCGTGTCGTCGGTGGAGGGCGATCTCAACCCCGACGCGAGCTCGGTCGACGTGTTCCGAGCGACCTTCCCGGCCGGCACGCTCTCCGGGGCACCCAAACCGCGCGCCCTCGAGATCATCGACGAGCTCGAACCCGCGCAGCGCGGTGTCTACGGGGGAGTGGTGGGGTACTTCGACTTCGCCGGGGATGCCGACCTCGCCATCGCGATCCGCACCGCCACCATCGTCGGCGGGCTCGCCCGGGTGCAGGCCGGCGCCGGGCTCGTCGCCGACTCCGACCCGGCGGCGGAGCAGCAGGAGGCGCAGAACAAGGCTGCCGCACCGCTGCGTGCCGTCGCCGTAGCCAACGCGATGCGGCGCGTACCGTGACCGCGTCTCGCCTGCGCCTGATCGTCATCCTCGCGGGCATCATCGTCGCGGGGCTGGTGGTGCTGACGTGGACCCAGCCGTGGTTCGAGCTGGTTCTCACGACGGGCGCGACGCTGTCGGTGCCGGGCCAGTCGGCGGCGCCCGCGCTGTCGGCGCTCGGGCTCGCCTCTCTCGCCCTCATGGGCGCACTGTCGATCGCGGGTCGGGGCATCCGGATCGGGCTCGGCGCGCTCGAAGCGGCGATCGGCGTCGCGGTGATCGTCGTCGCGGTCGGCGTGATCACCGACCCGGCCGCCGCCTCCGGCTCGACGATCACGGCAGCCACCGCGGTGAGTGGGCCGGAGTCGATTGCCGCCCTGATCGCGAGCGCGACGATGAGCGCCTTCCCCGTGCTCGCGGTGGTCGCGGGTGTTCTCACGACGCTCGTCGGCGCCGCAGTGGTACTCACGGGACGGCGGTGGCCCGGGCCCACGAAGAAGTACGAAACGGCACCCTCGGCCGACACCGGCACCCCCGTCGGCGCGTGGGACAGCCTGAGCGACGGCACCGACCCCACCCGCTAGAATTTCAGCTACACCCCACGAAACGGAGCCCTTTCGATGAGCCAGATCCACGCTGATTCCGACCCCGGCCACGGGAACTCGCCAGCCGCCTGGACCGCCGTCATCATCATGCTCGTCGCGTTCGCGATCGGCACCTTGGCCTTCTGGTTCGACGTCCCGTGGCTCGTCTTCGCATCTGCGGGCCTCCTCGTGGTCGGTGCGCTGACCGGCGTCGTGCTGGGCAAGCTCGGGTACGGCGTGGGTGGAGCCAAGCTCCAGCCCAAGTCGCATAGCTAAGTGCTCGCCGACCTCGTAGCCGGAGCCGTCGCCGACGCTTCGGAGCGCCGCGCTGCGCGCAGCATCGCCGACGTGGAAGCGGCGGCCCTCGACCGGTCTCCCGCGCTCGACGCCGTCGCGGCTCTCGCACCCCGCGAGCACGTGCACATCATCGCCGAGATCAAGCGGGCCAGCCCCTCGCGCGGGCCACTCGCCGAGATCGCCGACCCGGCGTCGCTCGCCTCCGCGTACCAGCTCGGCGGCGCGTCGGCGATCAGCGTGCTCACTGAGGGCCGACGGTTCGGCGGATCACTCGCCGACCTCGAGGCCGTGCGGAACGCGGTATCCGTGCCCCTGCTGCGCAAGGACTTCATCGCCGACCCGTACCAGGTGCTCGAGGCGCGCGCCTCGGGTGCCGACCTCGTGCTGCTCATCGTCGCAGCACTCGAGCAGGCGCCGCTCGCCGAACTGTTCGCCCTGGTGCGCGAGCTCGGCATGACCCCGCTGGTCGAGACGCACAGCGCGGACGAAGTGTCGCGGGCCCTCGACCTCGGCGCCGACCTGATCGGCGTCAACGCGCGCGACCTCAGCACGTTCGAGCTCGATCAGGACCTGTTCGGCAGGCTCGCCGACCAGATCCCGAGCGGCGTCATCCGCATCGCGGAGTCGGCGGTCAAGACGCCCGCCGACGTGGCGCACTACCGTAAGGCGGGCGCGGATGTCGTGCTCGTAGGAGAAGCACTCGTGACCAACGGAGACCCCGTGACCACCCTTCGTGAATTCATCGGCGCCGATGCTTAGGGACGAGCTCGGCCCGTACTTCGGCGAGTACGGCGGGCGCTTCGTACCCGAGTCGCTCATCGCCGCGCTCGACGAGCTGGACGCCGCGTACACGGCGGCCAAGACCGATCCGGTGTTCCAGGCCGAGCTCGCTCAGCTGCATGCCACCTACACGGGGCGGCCGAGCATCATCACCGAGGTGCCGCGCTTCGCGGAGCACGCCGGGGGAGCGCGCATCATCCTCAAGCGCGAGGATCTCAACCACACGGGCTCGCACAAGATCAACAACGTGCTCGGCCAGGCCCTGCTCGCCAAGCGGCTCGGCAAGACGCGGCTCATCGCCGAGACGGGCCTGCGCCAGCGCCAGCGTCATGAAGGCAGCGTCATCCATCAGCGCTCAGGGATCATGCCCAATCGGTCGATCCAGTCGGCCAGCGTCCGCTCGTTCTCGTTGCCTGCGGCATACATGGCGCGCATCGTCGCGTGC
>CAIXMB010000024.1 GCA_903920435.1 uncultured Actinomycetes bacterium | reverse complement strand
CCATCGGCAGCTTCGGCGGCCTGCTCTCGGGCCTCGCCGGGGCCGAGTGGTGGGTGCAGATCATCGTCGCCGGAGTGCTCTCGGTGCTCCTGTTGTTCGCCCTGCGCCCCGCGCTGCTGCGCAGGCTCAAGCGCGGGGGCGACCCCGCGCTCAGCAACGTCGACGCCCTCATCGGCCTCGGCGGCGTGGTCACCAACGACTTCTCGGGCAATGCGAACCACGCCAAGCTCGCCAACGGCGAGACGTGGACCGCGCGGCTCGGAACAGATGGAATCACCGGCACCGGCCGCTCCCTCGTCGAGGGTGAGCGCGTCGTGGTCATCGCGATCGAAGGGGCGACCGCCGTGGTCGTTCCCGCTGAAAGGACAGACACGTGACCGACCCAGGCCAAGTCTTCGGCCAGATCTTCCTGATCATCCTGCTCGCGATAGTCGCGATCTTCGTCCTCGTCATCCTGTTCCGGTCGATCCGGATCATCCCGCAGGCGAACGCGGGTGTCGTCGAGCGCCTCGGCAAGTACCACAAGACCCTGATGCCGGGCCTCAACCTCCTCGTGCCGTTCATCGACCGGGTGCGCCCGCTCATCGACATGCGCGAGCAGGTCGTCTCGTTCCCGCCCCAGCCCGTCATCACCGAGGACAACCTCGTCGTCTCCATCGACACGGTCGTCTACTTCCAGGTGACGGATGCCCGTGCCGCGACCTATGAGATCGCGAACTACCTGGGCGCCGTCGAGCAGCTCACGACGACCACTCTGCGTAACGTGGTCGGTGGTCTCAACCTCGAGGAAGCGCTCACCAGCCGCGACAACATCAACGGCCAGCTGCGCGTCGTGCTCGACGAGGCGACCGGCAAGTGGGGAATCCGCGTCGGTCGCGTCGAGCTCAAGGCGATCGACCCGCCCCTTTCCATCCAGGACTCGATGGAGAAGCAGATGCGCGCCGAGCGCGACCGTCGAGCCCTCATCCTCACCGCCGAGGGAACCAAGCAGTCCGCGATCCTGACCGCCGAGGGCGCTCGCCAGGCAGCGATCCTCTCCGCTGAGGGTGACGCCAAGGCGCAGGTGCTGCGCGCCCAGGGTGAGGCCGAGGCCATCACGACGGTGTTCAACGCGATCCACGCCGGCGGTCCTTCCGCCGACCTGCTCGCGTACCAGTACCTGCAGACGCTGCCGAAGCTCGCCGAGGGTGACTCCAACAAGATGTGGATCATCCCGTCCGAACTGACGGAGGCCCTCAAGGGCATCAGCGCCGGCTTCTTGGGTGGGGCCAATGGTAAGGCGCCGACCGCCAAGTAAGGCTCCGGCGGGGAGCAGCTACCTCTCCCCCGCGAGGCCCCGTGTGTTCGCGCACCGGGGCCTCGCGGTCGAGGCGCCCGAGAACACCATGCTCGCGTTCGCGAAGGCGATTGCCGTCGGGGCCACGTACATCGAGACCGATGTGCACGCGAGCTCCGACGGAATCGCCGTCATCGCGCACGACCCCGACCTCAAGCGGCTCGCCGGGCGCGAGGTGCGCATCGACGAGCTCACCTTCGCCGAACTGCGCAAGATCGACCTCGGTCACGATCAGGTGTTCTGCTCGCTCGCCGAGGCGCTCGACACGTTCCCCGACACCAGGTTCAACATCGACATCAAGTCGCTGGCGGCCGCCGAGCCCGCTGCCGCCGCGATCGTGGCGGCACGGGCATCCGGCCGCGTTCTCGTCTCGTCGTTCAACGAGCGGCGCCGGCAGGCGGCACTGCGCCTGCTGCCGGGCGTGGTCTCGTCGTCGTCGGCCCGGCTGTTCGCCGTGGCCCTGATCGCGGGCAAGGTCGGCCTCTCCCCCGTCGTGCGGCGGGCGCTGCGCGGGCTCGTGGCCGTGCAGGTGCCCGAGAAGGCGATCGGCCTGCGCATCACCACCGAGCGGATGATCCGCCGCCTCCACGCCGCCGGCGTCGAGGTGCACGTCTGGACGGTGAACGACCCGGTGCGCATGCACCAGCTCCTCGACCTGGGTGTCGACGGTATCGTCACCGACCGGGCGGACCTCGCGCTGTCGGTGCTCCTCTCGCGCTCCTGAGCCCGTCGTTTCCCTAACGCTAGCTGGGAGAAGTCTGGGAACGGCGCGCGGTTGAAAGGAATTGCCCAGCTTATGGGTTTATACCTGTAACGACCGCATGAGAAGGAGGCCACACAATGGCAGACCGGAGTTTGCGCGGGATGAGACTGGGCACGCAGAGCTTACAGAGCGAAGTGGGCGTGGAGTTTTCCCCGCGAAAGAAGAGCACGTACCGCGCTGCCGATGGCACCACCTTCGAGGTGGTCTTCGCGGCTGACGCCGAGGTTCCCCAGCAGTGGGAGTCCCCCAAGACCGGCCAGGAGGGAATCCTCCTCGACAGCGATGGCGAGCTGACCGTTCTCGACGAGGTCGAGACCAAGGTCCCCCGCAGCCACTGGGACATGCTGCTCGAGCGCCGCACGCGGCCCGAGCTCGAAGAGCTGCTCCAGGAGCGCCTGGACTACCTGCGTTCGCGCAGGGGCCAGGAGAAGAACGCTAGTTAGCTAGCGCTCCGAAGGCTTCAGGGTTGCCGCCACCCCCCAGGCGGTGACCCTGAACAGAGCCTCCGCCACGATGCCCACGTGCATCTTCGACCGCCCCGTCGCCCTCTCCACGAAGGTGATGGGGTGTTCTTGTATCCGGTGACCGCTTCGCTCGAGGCGCCACGCCAGCTCCACCTGGAAGCAGTAGCCCTGCGACGAGACGTCGGCGAACTGCAGATCCTCCAGCGCCGACACCCGGTAGACGCGGAACCCGGCCGTGATATCCCGGATGCCCGAGCGCAGCACCCGCCGCGAGTACGCGTTGCCCGCCCGCGAGATCGCTTGGCGCAGCCACGGCCAGTTGCGCACCGCCCCGCCCTCGACCCAGCGGGAGCCGATCACGAGGTCCACGCCGTCGCGCGCGAGCTCGAGCATGGCGGGTAGCTCGGCGGGGTCGTGCGACCCGTCCGCGTCGATCTCGACGGCGTAGGTGTAGCCCTGCTCGATGGCACGGGCGAACCCGGCGAGGTAGGCGCGGCCGAGGCCGTCTTTGCCCGGGCGGTGCAGGACCTGGATGCGCGCATCCGTGCTGGCGAGTCGGTCGGCGAGCTCCCCTGTGCCGTCGGGGCTGCCGTCGTCGACGACCAGCAGGTCGGCGGTGGGGACGGACTGCCGCAGCCGGCCCACGAGCGATGCGAGGCTCTCGATCTCGTTGTAGGTGGGGATTATCACCAGGACGTCAGGCACCGCGCCTCTTTCGTACGAACAGGCCCGCGATCACGAGGGCGGCGAGGCCGAAGCCCGAGACGAGCCACTCGAGCTGGCGGCCGGCCAGCACCGCGGGGGTCAGCTGCGTGCTCAGGTCGACGTCCTGCACCATGGTGCCCACCGAGTACCACGGCAGCTGCTGCACGATGCTTCCATCGGGCGCGATGACGGCGCTCAGCCCCACGGTCGAGATGTTCACCACGCTGCGGCCAAGTTCCATCGCGCGGATGCGTGCGATTGCGAGCTGCTGCGCGCTCTCGTCGGTGCGCCCGAAGTCCGCCGTATTGGACGACGCGAAGATCACCTGCGCGCCCTCCTCCACCGATTCGGTGAGGATCTGGTCATCGACGATGTCGAAGCAGATGTTGATGCCGACGATCACGCCGTTGACGTCGAAGACGTTGTCGGTCGTGCCGGGCGTGTACTCGCGGCCGATGAGGTCGATGAGGTCGGGGGCGAACGGCCGCCAGAACGCCCGATCGGGCACGTACTCGCCGAACGGCACGGGGTGCTTCTTGTCATAGAGGTCGAGGGCGCCCTTGCCCGCCTCCCACAGCACGGCGGTGTTGTAGTAGACGCCGTCGCGGTGCGTGACGCCCTGGGCGATGAGCGGCGCGCCGATCTCGTCGGAGACGAAGTCGAACACGCCCTGTGTGTAGGGGTCGGTGAGCGGGTCGGCGTAGGTGGTGCCCTCGGGCCACAGCACCACGTCGATGCCCTTCTCGCCGATGAGCGGCGTCGTCGCATCGAGCTGGGCCTGCAGGAGCTCGTTCGCCGTCGAGCCGTCGAAGTAGCCCGCCTTGCCGTTGCCCTGCGCGGCGGCGACCCGCATCGTGCCGTCGGTCGCCACCTGCCACGCGGGGAAGGCCACCAGCACCGTCGCGAGGGCGACCGCAGCGGTCGCGCGAGCCAGGGTCGGCGTGCGTGCCACCTCGACGGCCAGCGCCACGAGCAGCACCATGACGAAGGTCGTGCCCGAGATGCCGAGCCAGGGGAACAGCGACGACAGCGGGCTGTCGGACTGCGACATCGAGAGCCTGCCCCACGAGAAGCCGCCGTACGGCCACACCGCAGACCACGCCTCGCGGGCCGTCCACAGCCCGGCGATCGCGAGCGGGAGCAGCGCGAGGCGGCCGAGCGTGCCCGGCCAGGCGCGCGGCATCCAGCGGTACGCGAGGGTGATGGCGAGGGTGCCGAGCCCCCAGAACAGCGATTCGAGCACCGAGAGCGCCGTCATGGGCAGCAGCCCGAGGAACAGGGATGCCCACTGGATGTGCAGGAGGTAGAACGCGAGCCCGGCGACGAGCCCGACGAGATAGGCGCTGCCCGCGCGGCGGCCCACGAGCGACACGAGCACGAGGGCGACGGCCGGGAACGCCAGGGGCCAGATGCCCATGTCGGGGAACGCCGCGTCCAGGATCGCGCCGGAGGCCGCGGCCAGGATGAGGGCGAGCCAGAGCGGGACGGCTGGTTGAGTAGCGCCCCCTAGGGCGCGTATCGAAACCCCGACTGGCGCACTACTGGGTTTCGATACGGCCGCGGGTGGCCTACTCACCCCGCTCATGCGACGCTCGAGTACGCGACGATGCCACGACGGATCGCGTCGAGGGCCCGGCGGGCGGTGCGGCCGACCTCGCCCTGCGCGACCACGGAGAGCTGGTCGAGCAGGTCGATGGTCTGCTTTGTCCAGCGCACGAAGTCACCGGCGGCCATGTCGGCCTCCTGCAGCACGGCGTCGAGGCTCGTGCCGCTCGCCCAGCGGTACATGGCGAGGGCGAGGCCCGTGGAGAGCGGCTGGCTGCCCGGCAGCTTGTGCAGGCGCTCGAGGTCGTCGAGCTCGCTCCACAGCGTGCCCGTGGCATCGAACGCCTCGCGGAATCGGCCGCGCGGCAGGTCGCGGTCGCCGAGCTGGCCCTCCTCGCGCCGCGGCTCGTAGACGAGGGTCGTGGCCATGGCCGCGAGCGAGGGCGCGTCGAGCTCGTCCCAGAAGCCGCGGCGCAGCGATTCGGCGACCAGGAGGTCGCGCTCGCCGTAGATGCGGCGCAGCATCCGGCCGTCGGGGCTGAGGGTGAACCCGCCCCTTCCGGTCTCCGCGGGCTCGCTGCGCAGGTAGCCGAGTTCGAGGAGCACGTCGGTCACGCGGTCGAATACCTTGGCCACGGCGCCGGTGCGCGTGCGGATCTGAGCGGTGAGCTGGTCGGTGTCGCGCTTGAGCTTCCAGTAGCGCTCGGCCCACCGGGCGTGCGACTCACGCTCGGGGCACGCGTGGCACGGGTGCTGCTTCAGGCGGCGGCGCAGGTCGGTGAGCTGCCGCTGGCGCTTGTCGCGCTCGGCGCGGGAGGCGGTGTTCGAGATGCCCTTGCGCTCGAGGTCGGTGAGTTCGCGGCGGATCGTCGAATACTCCTGGAAGTCGCCGAGGTGGCACTTCATCGAGTTCGCGTAGCCCTCGAGCGACTGCTGCTGCGACCGCACCTTGCGCGCGAGGTCGACCACGGCGCGGTCGGCCTGGAACTGCGCGAAACTCGACTCGAGGATCTCGCGCGTGCGCTCCCTGCCGAATTGCTCGATGAGGTTCACGGCCATGTTGTAGGTGGGCTTGAAGCTCGAGTTGAGCGGGTACGTGCGGCGCGAGGCGAGCGAGGCAACGGCCTGCGGGTCGAGGCCGTCGGCCCACTGGATGACCGAGTGGCCCTCGACGTCGATCCCCCGACGGCCGGCGCGGCCGGTGAGCTGGGTGTACTCCCCGGGCGTGATGGGAACACGGGCCTCACCGTTGAACTTCTCGAGCTTCTCGAGCACGACGGTGCGCGCCGGCATGTTGATGCCGAGCGCGAGCGTCTCGGTGGCGAAGACGACCTTGACCAGCTTCTTCTGGAAGAGCTCCTCGACCACCTCCTTGAAGGCGGGCAGCAGCCCGGCGTGGTGCGCGGCGACGCCACGCTCGAGGCCGGTGAGCCAATCCCAGTAGCCGAGCACGGCGAGATCCTCGTCGAGCAGGGTGCGGCAGCGCTCCTCCACGATCGCGCGGATCTCGTCGCGCTCCGCGGGGGTCGTGAGCCGGATGCCCGACCGCAGCACCTTCGTGACCGCCTGGTCGCACCCCACCCGGCTGAACACGAAGAAGATCGCGGGCAGGAGGTTCTTGCTGTCGAGGAGCTTGACGACTTCGGGGCGCTCGACGCGCGAGACATCCGGCCGACCGCCCTTGGAGTGGCGACGACCGACGTCCTGCATCTGGCGGGAGCTGATCGTGCGGCCGCCGTAGCGCGCCATCTGCACGAGCTCGGGGTTGACGCGGTGGGTGGCGACGAGCCCGGAGGAGTCGAAGAGGTCGATGAGCTTGCCGCGCATGAGGATGTGCTGGTCGAGCGGCACGGGCCGCTCCTCGGAGACGATCACCTCGGTGTCGCCGCGCACCGCCTGCAGCCAATCGCCGAACTCCTCGGCGTTCGAGACCGTCGCGCTCAGCGAGACCATGCGCACGTGCTGCGGGAGGTGGATGATGACCTCCTCCCAGACGGCGCCGCGGAACCGGTCACCGAGGAAGTGCACCTCGTCCATCACCACTACCGCGAGGTCGCGCAGCAGGTCGGAGTCGGCGTAGAGCATGTTCCGCAGCACCTCGGTGGTCATGACCACGATGCGCGCGTGCGAGTTGATGTTGGTGTCGCCCGTGAGCAGGCCCACCTGGTCCTCGCCGTACTCGGCCTGCAGCTCCTGGAACTTCTGGTTGCTGAGGGCCTTCATCGGCGCGGTGTAGAACACCTTGTCCGACGTGCGCTGCATGGCCCGATAGATCGCGAACTCCGCGACGACCGTCTTGCCCGCGCCGGTGGGCGCCGCCACGAGCACGCTCTTGCCGTCCTCCACCACCTCGCAGGCCGCGAGCTGGTAGGCGTCGAGATCGAATTTCTGGGCGGCGCGGAACGATTCGAGCAACGGATGCCCCCGCCGCTTCTTCGCCGCAGCGAAGCGCTCGGCGGCGCTGAGCTGGTCGGTCACAGGTCGCCCATCGCGAGCGTCTCGGTCTCGACCCGCGCGAGCCTGCGGGCAGCGCTCCGGTCGTGGATCACCGCGACGAGCACGGCCGCGAAGTACAGGGCCACCATCGGGATCGCGAGCAGGAACATCGACACCACGTCGACCGCAGGGGTCGCGATGGCGCAGAACAGCGCGATCACGAGCACGGCGACGCGCCAGCCCTTGAGGATCGCCTTGGCCGACAGCACTCCCACGAAGTTGAGCAGCACGAGGAACACCGGCAGCACGAACCCGACGCCCACGGCCAGCACGAGCTTGATGATGAAGTCGTAGTAGTACTTCGCGTCGAGCAAGATCGCGTCCTCGCCCGGCGTGAACGACGCGAGAAGTTCGACCATGTGCGGGAAGAGCAGCCAGCCCACCACTCCCCCGGCCAGGAACAGCGGCACCGCTGAGAAGAAGAACCCGAACGTGTACTTCTTCTCGCGGCCGGTGAGACCGGGCACCAGGAACGCGAACACCTGGTACAGCCACACCGGGCTCGCGATGAGGATCGCGCAGGTGAGGCCGATCTGCACCGTCAGGTCGAAGGCGCTCGAGACCGTCGTGTAGCTGATCGTGGCGTTGTGGTTCTCGGCGAGCTGGTTGATCGGCACGCGCATCGAGTCGCGCACGAAATCGGTCAGGCTGGTGATGGCGAACGGCAGCCCGAGCAGCTTCGCGAGGAACCCCCAGTCGACGAACGCGACGACCGCGGCCACCACGATCGCGATCGCGGAGATGAACAGACGTTTGCGCAGTTCACGCAGGTGGTCGCCCAGCGACATGCGCTGGTCGGCTTTCGTGCGCCACCGGCCGGTACGGGTGGCCATGGAGACTACGGCTTCGGCTTGGTGCTGGTGTCGCTGTCCGCTGCCTCGTCGGTCGTCGCGACCGGGACATCCTTGCCGTTCTCGTCTTTCATCGTCTTCATCTCACCGCGGAAGATGCGCATCGACTGGCCGAGGCTGCGCGCGAGACCGGGGAGCTTCGGCGCACCGAAGAGGAGCAGGATGATGACGAGCAAGACGATGAGGTGCGGCCACCCGAATGCGTTGCCGAAGATGCCCATCGTGTGCTCCCTGTTCAGTGGCGACTAGTGCTGCACCTAATGATAACCGTCACCGGTACCAGTCCGCTGGCCAGCGGACCTTCGAGGCGTCGAGCGTGGTAATTCGCCGCGCCCGCTCAAGGCGGCGGCGGTGCCGCTCGCTGCGACGCTGGGAGCGGTGAAACGTGCGCGCTTCCTCGCGCGCACGGATGTCACGGATGTCGGCGAGCCCCGCGATGGCCTGCGGCGGTAGCTCGGCCTCCCCCACGCCGTCGAAGACCGCGGCGGTGTCCGCCAGCTCGCCCAGATCGTCGAGGAGCCGGAAGCCCTTCCGCAACAGCCACCACGTCAGCAGCCCGAGCGTGGCCACCAGTGCCAGTGCCAGCGCCGTCCAGATCAGGAGCCAGCCCCACCACGCGATCACTGCGCGTACCGCGCGGCGCCGGCCGCCGCCCACTCGGCGACGACCGCGCGGGCTTCCGCGGGCTCGACGACCGTCGCGACGCCCGGCATGCTCGCGATGAGCCGCTTGAGGCCGTGGTAGTGCGACACGCGAACTGTGGTGCGCAGCCGCCCGTCGACCTCGACGGTGTCCGCGTTGTCGGGGATGTAGTCGGCGAGCAGGATCGCGGCGCCCGGCGCCACGTCGATCACCACGAGCAGGTCGTCGACCGACCCCTCGAACAGCTTGTCGGGCAGCGAGACATCGCTCACGCTGTGCGTGATCGGGTCGCTGGTGATCTCGGGGTTCGAGGCGCGGTCGAGCCGGAACGTGCGCACCGCCTCGCGGCCGTGATCCCAGCCGCGGAGGTACCAGTCTGCATCCACCGACTCGACCCGCAGCGGATCCACGCGGCGCCGCTCGGCCTGGCCCTGGGAGTTGAGGTAGTCGAACGACAGCTGCACGCCCTTGGCCACCGACTCGCGTGCGAGGGCGAGGGTCTCGTCGGCCTCAGAGCCCTCCACTGCCACCTGGCTGGGGTCTGCCGACGCGCCGCGCGAGAGCTTGGCGGTGAGGGTCGCGATGGCCTCGCGGTCGGCCTGCTCGGGCAGGGCCGAGAGGTACTGCAGCCCGGCGATGAGCGCGGCAGCCTCCCGCGCAGAGAAGCGGGGGGAATCGTCGATGGCGACGAGGTTGGTGATGACGATCTCGTCGTTGTCCTCGAAGTCGTCCCACGCGATGTCGAACAGGTCGCCGTGCTGGTAGGTGGCGGTGTCGCCCGGGATTCCCGAGACGCCGATGAGGCGCACGGCCTCGCGGATCTGCTCCTCCGGCACGCCGAAGTGCGCGGCGGCCGTCGACACGCTCACGCGGTCGTGGTCCATGAGGTACGGCACCAGCGAGAGCAGGAAGGCGAGCTTGTCCTGCGCCTGGCGGGGCTTCGCGCGCTCAGCCATGGTCCGCCGCCGTCCGCTCGAGCCGGGCCCGCACTGCCTCGCGCAGGTGGGGCGGTGAGACGACGAGCGCCTCCGGTCCATAGCCGGCGAGCTCGTCGGCGAAGATGTTCGTGTCGGAGTAGTGCAACTCGAGCGCACCGGATGCCGCCACACTCGAGCCACGACGGCGACGCAGCCGGGTCGCGGCATCCGTTCCCGGCTCGACCTCGACGATCGCGGTGTGGCGGTTCCAGACGTCTTCGAGCTCGAGCAGCGCCCGGTCTTTCGTGTCGGGCGGCGGCGCGGGGAAGGTCTTGGCCAGTGTGGTCACGGGGCCGACGATGCGCCGCAGCAGGAAGGTCTTGGGGGTGCCGGCGTCGTCGGCGTAGAGGTGCCAGCGGCCCTGGTGCTGCACGAGGGCGAGCGGTGCGAGCGTGCGCACCGTCGGCTCGGCCTCGCCCGGCTTGAGGTAGGAGAACCGCACGACCTGGCGCTTCTCGAGCGCGGCGCTGAGCGGTTCGAACGCGGCGTCTCGCACGCGCACGCGTGGCGCGTAGCTGAGCACGGGCTCGGTGGTCGAGACGCCGAGCGAGCGCAGCTTGATGATCGCCCGGCGCGACTGCTCGGAGATCGAGCCCTCGCGCCAGACCATTGCGGCGAGGTTCAGGAGCGCGGTCTCCTCCGGCGAGAACGAGATGTCGGCGGGCAGCTCGTAGGCGCCGCGCGGGATGCGGTAGCGCAGGTTCTGGTTGTTGCCGGCCTGGCCGGGGCTGTCGATGGTCTCGAGCGGCACGCCGAGCTCGCGAATATCGTCCTTGTCGCGCTCGAACTGGCGCTCGAGGTTGGAGTTGTCGCCGGAGTGCGAGTACTTCTGGCTGTAGCCCTGCACCGTGGAGAGGATCTCGTTCTTGGTGAGACCCGCGTCGGTGGCCAGGAGCGCGAGCACGAGGCTGAAGAGGCGCTCCTCGACGGGAACCCTGGTCGTCGAACCTTCTGCTGGCACGAGAGAAATCCTAATCTTCTGAGGTCAGGACACCCGGCCAGTGTCGGTATTGTCGCGCTACTTGTAGATCCCGAGGATGTCGACGACGTAGACGAGTGTGGCTCCGTCGGTCACTCCCGAAGGTGCGCTACCGGAAGCGTAACCCAACTCCGGCGGCACGATCACGATGACCTGCGAGCCGACCTTCTGGCCCACCAGCGCCTTCACGAGACCGTCGATGAGACCGCTCTGCGGGCTGTCGGTGAGGCTCGAGGCGACCTTGACCGTCGGCAGGCCGTCCCACGTGGTCTCGGCGATGGTCTTGCCGCCCCACTCGATGCCCGAGTAGTTCAGCACTACCGCGTCGCCGGCCTTCACGGTTGCGCCGCTGCCCGCCTTCAGGGTCGAGGCCTTGTAGGTCGTGGGTGCGGACTTGTCGCTCGCGAACGTGAAGCCGGGGCGGCCGTCGGGTGCGAGGGCTACCGCGGGGAAGCCGTCCTGCAGCGGCTGGTCGACGCCGTTCGCCTTGCCGAGGTACGCGCCGAGGAGGTCGGCTACCAGCACGACCGTGTCGTCGGTGGCGACCGGCAGCTGGTACTGGGCGATCGCGTCGGCCCCGATGAGGTCGCCGGCCGGGCCGACCGCGGCGACGCGGGAGCCGATGGCCGTGCACTGCACGACGGCGCCGAACGCCGGAGCGCCCTCGCGCACGTAGCCGATGACGCCGGTGCCGGTGTAGTCGCTCGAGATCAGGACGTCGCCCGTGGTGCCGTCGTAGATCGACACCTGCACGACGGCGGTGGCGCCGGGCTGGATCTTGTCGCCCTTACCGGCGATGACCGTCGAGACCTGCACGGACTTGCCGACGACGGGGGTCGCGAACTGCGCCTTCGGATCGGCGCCGATCTTGCCCTTGGCGGCCACCAGGTCGGAGTTCGAGCCGGCGGAGTACAGCGGCGAGCAGTCGCCGCCGAGCGCGTTGGGGCCGGCGCACGCCGCGAGGGAGGCGAGAAGGCCGGCGGCCATCACGACGCTGACGAGCTTGCGCACGGGGACTCTTTTCTGCGAGACGGACACCGGGAAATACTACTCGGCGGAGGAGGCGTCACCCTGCGCGGCAGCTGCGGCCGCGGAGGCGTCGCGGGCCGTGCGGCGCAGGCGCTTCGCGCTCGTGGTGCGCTCCCCCAGCGCGCCGGGCGTCCACGCCTCGACATCCTCGTCGGAGTAGTCCGACTTCGAGGCGCGGCGCTTGAGCGCGGGCAGCACGGCGCCGGGGGCGAGCCGGCGGGCGGTCATGAGGAAGCCGGTGTGCCCGATCATCCGGTGGTCGGGGCGCACCGCGAGCCCCTCGACGTGCCAGGTGCGCACCATCGTCTCGCTCGGATCGGGGTCGGTGAAGTTGCCGGATGCCCGGATCGCCTCCGCCACGCGCGAGAGCTGCGTGACCGTGGCGATGTAGCAGATGAGCACGCCGCCCGGGGTGAGCGCGTCTGCGCACTCCTGAATGCACTCCCAGGGGGCGAGCATGTCGAGCACGATGCGGTCGACCGAGCCGGGCTCGACCGTGGCGGGCAGGGCCTCCTGCAGGTCGCCGACGGTCACGGTCCAGTTGTCGGGCGTCGCGCCGAGGAACGTGGCGACGTTGCCCTTGGCGACGTCGGCGAACTCCTCGCGCCGTTCGAAGGAGTGCAGGTGCCCCTCGCTGCCGATTGCCCGGAGAAGCCAGAGCGACAGCGCGCCGGAGCCGACGCCCGCCTCGACGACCGTCGCTCCCGGGAAGATGTCGGCCTGGCCGAGGATCTGAGCGGCATCCTTCGGGTAGATGATCGCGGCGCCGCGCGGCATCGACATCACGAAGTCGGTGAGCAGGGGGCGCAGGGCGAGGTACTCGACGCCGTTGCTCGAGGTGATGACCGAGCCATCCGGTGCACCGATGATCAGGTCGTGGCTGAGCACGCCGCGGTGCGAGTGGAACGAGCCGCCCACCTCGAGCGTGACCGTGTTGAGGTTGCCCTTGGGACCGGTGAGCTGCACGCGGTCCCCGACGCGGAACGGGCCGCTCTGGCGGCGCTGGGCGCTCATCGGGCGGCGACCGCGGCGAGCACGCCCGCCAGGTCGGCTGTCGTGCGGTTGTGGAGGGTGGGCCACAGCACGTGGGCGACATCGTCGGGCAGGTCGACCATGAACGGCACCCCGATCACCACCGCACCCGCGGCGAAGGCCGAACGGATGCCCGGCTCGGAGTCCTCGATGGCGATGCACTGGGCGGCGTCGACGCCCAGGAGCTCGGCGCCGCGCAGGTACGGCTCGGGGTGCGGCTTGCTCTCGGTGACGTCGTCGCCCGCGACCACGGCGTCGAACCCGACGAACCCGAGGTGCTCGGCGACGTGGTGCGCCATGCGGCTGATCGACATCGTCACGAGCGCCGTGGGCACGCCCTGCTCGCGCAGGTCGAGCAGGAGCTCGCGCGCCCCGGGTCGCCACGGGATGCCGAACTCGACGAGCTGCGCCATGACTCGGTCGGTCAGGCGGTCGATGATCTCCTCGTGCGAGAGGTCGACGCCCTTCGCGCGGATGATGTCTGCGGAGTTGAACAGGCCGGAGCCCACCAGCTGCAGGGCCTCCTCGTGCGTCCAGCTGCCGCCGAACGACTCGATGAGCTCGGTCTCGGCCGAGATCCAGTACGGCTCGGTGTTCACGAGGGTGCCATCCATGTCCCAGAGGACTGCGGCGGGGAGGGTTGGGGTCACAACGCACCATCGTAGTTCTATCCTTGAGAGGAGCCCGGTCATCCGGCACGGGCGGGCAAGGGGAACAAGTGGCAGACCAGTTCGCGAGCGGCAGACTCCTCGTCGTCGCCTTCGAGGGCTGGAACGACGCGGGCGAGGCCGCGAGCGGGGCCGTGCGCACCCTCAAGGAGCTCCTCGATCTGTACCCCATCGCCGAGGTAGACCCCGAGGACTACTTCGACTACCAGTTCAACCGCCCCTCGGTGGCCGCCGACGAGAACGGCGACCGCCAGATCATCTGGCCCGGGGTCACGGTCTACGGGCCCACCCGCCCGAACTCGGCACCCGCGAGCGGACTCGCCGACGATGCCGAGCTCCGCGTGAGCGGCGACAACGGCTCCAACATCTACCTCCTGCTCGGCACCGAGCCTTCGCGCGGCTGGAAGACGTTCACGCGCGAGATCCTCGACGTGATCGAGACGAACGAGGTCACCTCGATCGTGTTCCTCGGCGCGATGCTCGCCGACGTTCCGCACTCGCGGCCGATCTCGGTATTCACGAGCAGCGAGAACGCCGAGGTGCGCTCGCAGCTCGGCATCGAGCGCAGCGGCTACGAGGGCCCCGTCGGCATCCTCTCGGTGCTCGGCGACGCCGCCGAGCGCGCGGGGATCACGACGATGTCGATCTGGGCCTCTGTACCGCACTACGTGCACAACGCGCCCTCGCCCAAGGCCACCCTCGCGATCCTCGACAAGCTCGAGGAGATCGTCGATGTCGTGATCCCGCGCGGCGACCTGGTCACCGAGGCGCAGGCCTGGGAGAGCGGCATCGACGCCCTCGCCGGCGACGACGACGACATGGCCTCGTACATCGAGCAGCTCGAGCAGGCGCGCGACACCGTCGACTCGCCCGAGGCGAGCGGCGAGGCCATCGCCCAGGAGTTCGAGCGCTACCTGCGCCGCAGCGCCGACGGCAAGCCCGGCGACGGCAAGCCCGGAGACGGCACCGCCGGTGACGAGCCGTGGCGGCCGAAGCCGGAGTAGTTCGATCCGCTCAGGGCCCGAGTGATGCCGCCCGCAGCGCCAGGTAGCGCTGCTCGGGGATGCTCCGACTCAGGCGCGCCGCCTCGCGATAGGCCGAGACTGCCGCCTCCCGCTCCCCCGCGAGCTCGAGCAGGTGGGCGCGGACGGCGTGCACCCGGTGGCTGCCCTCGAGCCCCTCGACCGAGCCGAGCTCGGCGAGCCCCGCGCGCGGGCCGTGCACCATCGCTACCGCGACGGCGCGGTTGAGAGCGACCACGGGCCCGGGCTGCACTCGCGAGAGCACCTCGTAGAGCGCGAGTACCTGCGGCCAGTCGGTCTCCTCCGCCGACGCGGCCTCGTCGTGCACGGCGGCGATCGCCGCCTGCAGCTGGTACGGCCCGACCGGACCGGAGCCGAGCGCCCGCGTGACGAGCGCGATGCCCTCGGCGATCCGGTCGGCGTTCCACAGGTCGCGATCCTGCTCGGCGAGCGGCACGAGCTCTCCCTCGCCGGTGGCGCGCGCCGCGCGGCGGGCGTCGGTGAGCAGCATGAGGGCCAGGAGGCCGGTCACCTCGGGCTCGGCGGGGAGGGTCGCGGCGAGCATCCGGGTCAGGCGGATCGCCTCCGTCGTCAGGTCGGTACGCAGCGCGTCGGCACCCGAGCTCGCGGTGTAGCCCTCGTTGAAGACGAGGTAGAGCACGCGCTGAACCGCGCCGAGACGCTCGGTGCGGTCGGAGTCCGCGAGCTCGCCGAACCGTGCGCCGGCCGCGCGGATCGTCGCCTTGGCCCTGCTGATGCGCTGCGCCATGGTCGCCTCGGGCACGAGGAAGGCGCTCGCGATCTCGGCCGTCGTGAGCCCGCCGACTGCCCGCAGGGTGAGCGCGATCTGCGACGGTTCGGACAGCGCGGGGTGGCAGCACAGGAAGAGCAGGTCAAGGGCGTCATCGGACTCGACGGTGACGGGGTCGACCTCGAGAAGCGCCGACGACTCCTCGCGCTTGCGGCGGGCGCTCTCGCTGCGGATCTCGTCGATGAGCCTGCGGTTCGCCACGGTCACGAGCCAGGACAGCGGGCTCTCGGGCAGCCCCTCCGCCGGCCACTGCCGCGCGGCGGCCAGGAGCGCCTCCTGGGTCGCGTCCTCGCACGCGTCGAACTGCCCGTGCCTGCGCACGAGGATGCCGAGGACCTGCGGCGCGTACTCGCGCAGCGCCGCCTCGAGCGAGGTCATACCTCCGGCGGCGCTTCCGCGACCGGTCGCACCTCGACGATGCGGGAGTACTTCGCTATCGACGTGGCGATCTCGGTGATGCGCTCCTCGCTCGCGACATCGAGGATCCAGAAGCCGATGAGCGACTCCTTGGCCTCCGCGTACGGCCCGTCGGTCACCAGGCCGTCGGCGTGCACGAGCTTGGCGGCGGTGCTGTCGGCGAGGCCGGCATTGAAGACCATCTCGCCGTTCTCGGTGAGCTCGACGTCGAGACGGGTCATGAATCCGATCATGTCCCGGATCCACTCGGGCGACTGCACCTCCATCATCTCGCCGGCGTTACCGAACATCATGAGCATGTACTTCACGGTTTCTCCTTCTGTTGCGGATGAGTCGGAGCCGATCAGCCGATCTCGACACCCAGTAGCGCGTGGAGTGCGGCGAGGTCGCCGTCGGCCGGCCCGACGCCCGAGAGCACGGCGGCATCGACGAGCGCGAGAGCGGCCGGGGTGTCGAGGTCGCGGGCGAGCGTCTCGCGCAGACCCGGGAGCAGGGGTTCACCGGCGGTCGGTCGGGCCGCCCACTCCGACCACGAGTGCAGCCGCTCGATGCCCTCGTCGAGCACGCCGTCGGTCCACTCCCAGTCCTCGCGGTAGTGGTGCGCGAGAACCCCGAGCCGGATGCCCCGGGGGTCGACCCCCGCGCCGGTGAGCTGCGACACCAGCACGAGGTTGCCGAGCGATTTACTCATCTTCTCGCCGCGGTACGCGACGAGCCCGGCGTGGGAGTAGATGCCGGCGTGGTCGTGCCCGGTGAGTGCCGCCGTGTGGCCCGCGCTGAACTCGTGGTGCGGGAAGACGAGGTCGTGCCCGCCGCCCTGCACGGTGAGCGGGATGTCCATGAAGTCCTGCGCGATGACCGAGCACTCGATGTGCCAGCCGGGCCGCCCGGGCCCCAGACCTCCACCGGGCCAGCTCGGCTCGCCCGCGCGCTCGCCGCGCCACAGCACGGGGTCGAGCGGATCGCGCTTGCCCGGCGTGAGGGGGTCTCCCCCGCGCTCGGCCGACAGCGCGAGCATGGTGTCGCGGTCGAGCCGGCTCTCCTGACCCAGGTGCCATGGGGATGCCGCGGCCGCCGCCGCACTGTCGAAGTAGACATCCGTGCCGACGCGGTACGCTGCGCCGCTGTCGAGGAGGCGCTGGACCGCCTCGACGATCGACGGCACCACTTCCGTCACGGCGATGTAGTGGTCGGGCGGGATCACGGCGAGCGACTGCATGTCAGCGCGGAACAGGTCGATCTGCGAGGCCGCGAGCTCGCGCCAGTCGACCCCGGTCGCGGTTGCGCGCTCGAGCAGGGGGTCGTCGACATCCGTGACGTTCTGCACGTAGGTCACGTCGAAGCCCGCGTCGAGCCACAGCCGGATGAGCGTGTCGTAGGCGAGGTAGGTGGCGGCGTGGCCCAGATGCGTGGCGTCGTAGGGCGTGATGCCGCACACGTACAGGGAGGCGATGGCGAGCGGGCGCGCCTCGACGAGCGACGAGGTGGGCGTGTCCCAGAGGTGCGGAACAGGCCCGTGGCCGGGCAGCCGCGGGACCGCGGGGCGGGTCCAGGACCTCACGGCGTGAGGATGCCGAGCGAGAGCACGACGACGAGCGCGGCGCCCAGGAGGATCCGGTAGATCACGAACGGCAGGAACGAGCGGGTCTGGATGTAACGCATCAGGAAGGCGATCACCGCGTAGCCCACGGCGAACGCGACGACCGTCGCGAGCAGTGTCTCGGGGTATCCGTACGCACCGCGGGGCTCGCTGAAGCTCTTGGCGAGCTTGTAGAGGCCGCTGCCGAACACCGCGGGAATCGCCAGCAGGAAGCCGTACCGGGCGACCGCGGGCCGCTCGTAGCCGAGGGCGCGGCCCATGGTCATCGTGGCGCCCGAGCGAGAGACGCCGGGGATCAGCGCGAGCATCTGCGCGAGGCCGATGAAGACACCGTCGCGGTAGGTGAGGGTCTCGATGGTCTTGGTCTTGCGGCCGAGCAGGTCGGCGAGGCCCAGGATGATGCCGAAGACGATGAGCACCACGGCGGTGATCCACAGTGAGCGCAGGGTGGTGTCGATGAGGTCCTGGGCGAGGTAGCCCACGATGACGATGGGGATCGTACCGATGATGATGAGCCAACCCATGCGCACATCGGGGTCGTCCTTGGGGATCGCGACGGCGTGCGATCCCTTGCTCGTGCCGAAGTGGCGGAACCAGCGGCCGATGATGCGCGCGATGTCCTTGCGGAAGTAGATGATGACCGCGGCCTCGGTGCCGAGCTGGCTGATCGCCGTGAAGGTCGCGCCGGCGTCGTGGCCCATGAGCTTGCTCAGGATGAGCAGGTGGGCGCTCGAGGAGATCGGCAGGAACTCCGTGAGGCCCTGGACCAGACCGAGGATGATCGCCTCGATGAACTCCATGAAGAGCCTCCCGCTAGTAGTTCGCGAGCAGGTCTCCGAGAACCCGCCTGCCAAAGACTAATGCGTCGAGCGGCACCCGCTCGTCCACCCCGTGGAACATCCCAGGGAAGTCGAGGTCGGCCGGCAGCTGCAGCGGCGCGAAGCCGTAACCGGTGATCCCGAGCTTCGAGAGCGCCTTGTTGTCCGTACCGCCCGAGAGCAGGTACGGCAGCACGGGAGCGCCGGGGTCTGCAGTGTTGAGCGCGCCCACCATGGCGTCGACGAGCGGTCCGTCGAAGGTGTTCTCGAGCCCGATGTCGCTGTGCAGCACGATCACCTCGATGTCGTCGCCCACGAGCTCCCGCACGCGCGCGAGCACCGCCTCCTCGTCACCCGGCAGCGTGCGGATGTCGATGAGCGCCTCGGCCAGGTCGGGGATCACGTTGTGCTTGTAGCCGGCCTTCAGCAGCGTCGGGTTGGTCGTGGTGCGCAACGTGGCCTGGATGAACCCGGCGGCCGACCCCGTGCTGAGCACGATCTCGTCGGGGCCCGACTGGCGCGGGTCGATGCCCATGAGCGCCGCGATCTCGGCGACGAGCTGCTCGGTGGTGTCGGTGAGCTGCACCGGCCACTCCTGCTCGCCGATCGTCGCGACGGCGCGTGCGAGCTTCGTGACGGCATTGTTCCGGATGACCCGGCTGCCGTGTGCCGCCGTTCCGCGTGCCACGAGCTTGATCCAGACCAGGGCCTTCTCGCCCGTCTGAAGCAGGTAGGAGCGCGTGCCGTTGAGGTGCACCGAGTAGCCGCCCACCTCGCTGATCGCCTCCGTCGCGCCCGCGAACAGGTCGGGGCGCGTGTCGACGATGTGGTGCGAGCCGAACACGCCGCCGTTCTCCTCGTCGGAGAAGAACGCGATGACCAGGTCGCGCTGCGGCTGGCCTCCCCCGCCGAGGATGTCCTGCAGCGCCGTGACGATCATGGCGTCCATGTTCTTCATGTCGACGGCGCCACGGCCCCAGAGCAGGCCGTCCTTCACCACGCCGCCGAACGGGTCGACACTCCAGTTCGCGGGATCCGCCGGAACGACGTCGGTGTGGCCGTGCACCACGAGGGCGGGCTTGCTCCGATCGGCACCCTCGACGCGGGTGATGACGGTCGTGCGGCCGGGCGCGGCATCCACGTACTCGGTCTTCAGGCCCAGGGATTCGAGAATCGCACCCAGGTACTCGGCAGCCTCGGTCTCGCCGTTCGACCGCCCCTCCCCGTAATTCGTGGTGTCGAAGCGGATCAGGTCGCGGGCGATGCGGGCAGTCTCTTCAAGCTCTTCGGGCTGCGTCATTCGACCACGCTATCAGCGTGCTATTCTCTTACCTCGGTGCTCCTGCGAAGGAAATCCACTGCGCGCGGATGGCGGAAATGGCAGACGCGCTAGCTTGAGGTGCTAGTGCCCGTATAGGGCGTGGGGGTTCAAGTCCCCCTTCGCGCACGTATCGTTTGATGGCGTTCCTTCGAGGAGCGCCATCACTCGTTAAGCGGCGATTCGCGCGGGTGGCGCGCGGCGGGGCACGCGGTTGCGTTGTGTGGGTAAGAAGACTCTCACCCGCTCTGCCGGCCTGCGCCCGCATAATCGGAGGGTGAAACCCCTGCGCTCGGTGCGCTCGCGCATCCTCGCGTCGATGCTCGCGGTGACGGCGGTGGGGATGGCGCTCGCCGGGGGTACTGCCTACCTCATCCAGCGCGAGCGCACACTGATGCAGATCGACGAGCGCCTCTCCGATGCGGTCTCCGACGCTGCATTCATCGCGACGGATGCCGCCTCCCCCACCATCGACGACGCGCTCACTGTGCTCGTGCAGCGACTGCGGCCCGCGTCGGGCGAGGCGACGTTCGCCCTGCTCGACGGCACTCGCGCACTCGTGCCGGGCGGGCAGGCGCAGCTGCACCCAGAGCGGGACCCGGCCTTCGTCGCGCGCGTGCTGCTCGAGACCTCGGGCGGAGACGTTGTGCGCGGCACCGCGACGGTGGCGGGCACCGCCCTGCGGTACGTCGCCATCCCCGTGGCCGTGGAGGGGGCCGGCAGCGGGCTCTTCGTGGTCGTCGCCGATCTCGGAGCTGCTCTCGCTCCGCTCGACGACGCGTTCCGTACCTTCGCCCTCGTTGCGGTGGGAGCGCTCGCCGCCGTGGGCGTTGTCGGCTGGGTTGTCGCGGGCCGCCTGCTCTCCCCCGTGCGACGACTGCGCGAAACCGCCGCGCGCATCACGGCGTCAGACCCCTCGGAGCGCATCGAGGTCGTGGGTTCCGACGACATCTCCGAGCTCACTGTGACCGTGAATGACATGCTCGACCGGCTCGACGGCGCGCTCCGGGGCCAGCGGCGCCTGCTCGACGACGTCGGTCACGAGCTCAAGACGCCGATCACGATAGTGCGCGGTCACCTCGAGGTCATGAGTCCGGATGATCCGGCCGATGTCGATGCGACGCGCGACCTCGCCCTCGACGAGCTCGATCGCATGGCGGGTCTGGTGCGCGACATCGCGGAGCTCTCCGACCTGAACCGCCCGCTGCGGATCACGCCGGTGCCGACGGACGTCGCCGCCCTCACGCACACCGTGCGGCTGAAGGCCGCTGCACTCTCGAGCGCGCTCACCTGGACGGTCACGGAGGCAGCCGAGGCCACGGCCGTGCTCGACCCCGATCGCGTCACGCAGGCGCTCCTGCAGCTGGCTGCCAACGCGGTGGCACACGGCCGGGGCGAGGTTCGGATCGCGAGTACCGTGCGCGACGACCGGCTGCTGTTCACCGTGTCCGACGACGGGGCCGGTGTGGATCCGGCTGCCGCCGCGGCCGTGTTCGAGCGGTTCGCGCGCGGCGGCACGGCGGGCCGCGGCGCCTCGGGCTCCGGTCTCGGGCTCGCGATCGTGGCCGCGATCGCCGCGGCCCACGGGGGTACGGCATCCGTCGAGGGCGCGACGTTCACACTCGACCTGCCGTTCGTGGAGGTAGCGCCGTGAGCCGCATCCTCATCGCCGAGGACGAGTCGCGGATCTCGTCGTTCGTCGACAAGGGGCTGCGGGCGGCCGGATTCACGACGACCGTCGTCGCGACCGGCACGGATGCACTCGAACTCGCGCTCTCGGGCGCCGCAGACCTGCTCGTGCTGGACATCGGACTGCCCGGCATCGACGGCTACGAGGTGATGCGGCGCTTGCGCGCGGCCGGGAGCTCCCTACCCGTGATCGTTCTCACGGCCCGCACCTCGGCGGAGGACACCCTCGCGAGCCTCGAGGGTGGCGCGAACGACTACATGCCCAAGCCGTTCCGGTTCGACGAGCTGCTGGCGCGCATCCGGCTGCGGCTCTCGGACGCGACGCGGAGCGCCGAGCCTCGGCTCGTGGTGGGCGAGCTCGAACTCGACCTGCACGCCCGAACCGTGCTCGTGGACGGCGCGGAGGTAGAGCTCTCCGCTCGGGAGTTCTCGCTCGCCGAGGAACTCATGCGCCACGCCGGCAAGGTGCTCAGCCGCGAGCAACTGCTGAGCCGGGTGTGGGGCTACGACTTCGACCCGGGCTCCAACGTTGTGGACGTGTACGTCGGCTACCTGCGCGCCAAGCTCGGGGCGGCCCGGATCGAGACCGTGCGCGGCATGGGGTACCGGCTGCGCTAGCCGGTACCCAGCCGGTCAGTCGTCGCTGCCGTGGCCGCCGTGACCGGAGTCGTCGTCGGAGTCGTCGTCGGAGTCGTCGTGCGAGTTGCCGGGGCCGCTGTTGTCGTCCCCACCGTGGTCGTCACCGCTGTTGTCGTCCGCGTGGTCGTCTCCACCGCGGTCGTCGCCCACGTCGTGCGTCGCGGGGTCGTCGACTCCGTGGTCGTCGCCGACGTCATGGGTCGCCGGGTCGTCGCTGTGGGTCGGCGAGGGTGACGGCGAGAGGGTGGAGGTGGGCGTCGGGGTCACTGCGCCGCGGTCATCCGTGCTGGCCTGCGCCATGGCGACGCCGCCGATACCGAGGACTCCCGCGAGGACTACCGCGGAGCCGACGGCGATGCGGCGAGGGGTGAGGAGGGACATGGGCTGCCTTTCGTCGGTGCGGCAGGACCGCCGCACCCTCAGACTCGCTGGGCAGCCTAAGACGGGCACGAGGCGAGCGTGAGAGCCCTCTCATGTTCAGTCGTCGCTGCCGCCGTTGCCCGAGTTGCCGCTCCCCGAGCCTCCGGAGCCGCTGTTGCCGCTGTCGCCACCGTGGTCGTCGAGCTGAACGGCCACCGGTGGGGGCGCATCGACGATGGTGGGGTCGGGTGTAGGGGTCGGTGTGGCCGACGGGCCGGGCGTGATCGAGACCGCGGGAACCCCGAGCGGCTTGCCTGCCTCGTCGGCGGTGCCGAGGCCCGTGACGAAGAGCACGGCGAGCACGGCTGCGGCCGCGGCGAGAGCGCCGACCACGATCCACGTTGCCCAGGAGCGCATGAGTCCATTGTTCCCCGTGGCCGGTTGCCGTGGCATGAGAGTTCTCTTACGCCGCAGCGCCCTTGTCGAGCGCCGTACCGTACGCGGCGGTCACGAGGATCGGGATGTGGTCGGACGAGCCGCGCGGCATGGTCTCGACGTTCTCGATGGTGAAGCCCTGCGAGGTGACGAAGTCGAAGTGCCCGCGGAAGAACTTGTACGCGGTGTAGGTGCGGCGGTCGCTCAGGGTCAGGTCGTAGCCCGACTTGGCGACCCGGTCGGAGAGGCCCTCCTGGAAGAGCGGGTAGTTGTAGTCGCCCACCATGATGATGGGCACGCCCGACCCGAGTTCCTGAAGCAGCTCGTGGGCAGCCTTGATCTGCTTGCGGCGCAGCGAGTTGAGCGCGGTGAGCGGCGCGGCGTGGAACGAGGCGAGCACGAGCTCGTGCCCGGACTCGCGATCGACGAGCTTGGCACCGACGAGGCGCTCGGGCGTCGGCGAGAAGATGAGGTCGTGCAGGGACTTCTTGAGCTCGAACGATTGGCTCGCCACCTGCTCGTAGCGGTCGCGGCGGTAATAGACGGCCAGACCGAGGCGGTTGCTCTTGGTGGCGTCGGCGAGGTGGAGGTCACCGATCTCGGCGGGGAGCTCGGCCGCAATGCACTCCTGCAGGCACAGCGCGTCGAGGTCAGGGGTCTTCGCAAGCTCGACGAGCTCTTTCATAGCCCGGTTCTTGCGGAGGTTGTAGCTGATGACTCTGATCACTGACCTGCATACCTTCCCGAACGAAGACACCAGCCTAAGTGCCCCGACAGGTATTCGCTGTCACCGACGGATACGACTGGCCCAACGCCCGGTGAATTGTCGCGGTCAGCGCTCCAGGTGCGCCAGGATCCGAGCCATGATGCGGTCGAGGTCGGCGACGTCGGCATCGTCCAGTTGCGCGAACACGATGTCGCGCACCGTCGCCACGTGGCCGGGGGCGGTCGCCACGACCTTCTGCCAGCCGGCATCCGTGAGAGTGGCGTTCGTGGCCCGCCGATCTTCGGGGCAGGCGGCGCGCTCGACGTAGCCGCGCTCCTCGAGCCGCGAGACGACGTGCGAGAGGCGCGGGAGGGTCGCGTTCGTGAGCTCGGCCAGGGCCGTCATGCGCAGGGTGCGGGCGGGCGCCTCGGAGAGCATCGCGAGGGTGAAGTAGTCGAAGTGGCTCAGGTCTGAGTCGCGCCTCAGCTGCGAGTCGAGCGCCCCGGGCAGCAGTTCGACGACCTCGATGAGCTTGCGCCACGCCTGCTGCTGCGCGTCGTCGAGCCAGTGGGTCATAGCTAGAGCCTATGTCGTTAGTTGTCGGGACAACTGAGTTGCGTTGGCCCGTAGCCAGTCGGCCCGACGTCGGATAACATCACCGACTCCCTCGCCCCACATGCGGGCCCACCCGCCGCCGAGCGTCTCGGCGCGCAGCTTCATGCGCCGGTAGCTCAGGTCGGCCCGGTCCGCGGCGAACTCCGCGAGCCCCGCGCGTTCCTCAGCGCTCCAGCCGTAGGCGTCGGCGAAGATCCGCAGCCGCGCGAACTGGTCGGCGTCGTGGCGCAGATCCTCCGGGGCGCGCAGCGGCACCCAGTGCATGGCCGTGTTGAGCGAGTCGATGAGCCGCGTCGACGGGCCCGCGAGGTCGAAGTCGACGACGCCCACGACCTCGCCGTCGCGCACCACCGTGTTCTGCGGGGTGATGTCGAGGTGGGCGACGAGCTCGACCGGGTCCTGTTCGACGGACTGGGGCGGGAAGGGCTCGACGGGCACGAAGCCGACGGATGCCTCGTGCAGCCGTCGCACGAACCTGCCGAGTGAGGCGAGCAGGGCATCCGTGCGCGCCCACTCCTCGACGTCGTCGCCCGCGACGTCCCCGGCGAGGAACGTGAGCACGTCGCGGCCCTCGGCATCGAGCCCGAGGAAGCGCGGGCTGCCGTCGAAGCCCACCGACTCGAGGTGGTCGAGAAACCCCGCCACCGCCCAGGACTGCTGCTGGTGGGGCCTGCGCACGGTGTCACCGATGCGCACGACGCCTTCCGTGACGTCGCCCTTCGGGAGCGCGATCTCGTGACCCGAGCCGGTGTGGCGGCGCTCGCGTACCGGGATCGGGTTCGAGTCCATGATTCGACGTTACTGCGTGGTCGTGCGCGGGCGCTCAGGCGTAGCGGACGCTCGCCAGTCGAGTGCGGATGTCGAACAGCTCGTTGCCGCCGATGGGCTGGGTGTCGGGCAGGCCCTGGCGCAGCAGCATTCCGAGGTACGACTGCTTCACGGCGACCGCGGCCGACCCGCGCACGGTTCCGAGGGACGTGACGGGGTCGTCGATGGCGTCATCGGGGAGCACGATGACCAGGCCCGTGAACTTCACCCGCAGGGCCCGCGCGAGCACCTTGGCGCGCGCGGCGAGCTCGTGCACCGGCTGCGCGCCGTTCAGGGCCTCGCCGACGAGCTCGCCGCGCTTGACCCGAACGGGGCCGCCGAAGTCCTCGGAGAGCATGGCGAACAGCCCGGTCGGCCCGAGCACGATGTGGTCGATCTTGGTCTCGGACGACGACGTGGCGACGTCGTGCCACACGGTGAAGCCGATCCCCAGGGTGCTGAGAGTGCGGGCCGTCGACTCCTCGGCGAGGGCGTCGGCGAGGGTGTGCCGTATCTCGCGCGGCGCGCTGCGGACGAGCGCGGGGTCGTACGGGTCGTCGATGGTCACTCCCCTGCCGACCCATTCCCGCAATTGCTCGAGGTAGCGCTCCCGGCGCCAGCCGCCCGGATGCCCGTGCGAGCGTGTGCTCGGCCGCGTGTCCTGGCGCGGTCGTGCCGCCTGCGCGGTGAACGCCGCCCTGTCCTGGTGGGCACCGCGCCCCGAGTCGTAGGCGGAGCGCTTTGCCGGCGTGTTCACGCGGTCCCACGCGAGCTGCACGGCGTTGAACCGCTGCGGGTCGCCACCGGTGTCGGGGTGGGTGTCGCGCAGCGCCTTGCGGAAGGCACGACGCAGTTCGTCGTCCGACGCCGTCGGCCCTACTCCAAGGACCTCATAGGGACTCGCGGAGAGCGGACTATCGTGCACCTCGCAAGGATACCTACAGCCCCCTGAGGTCCTTTCTCAGGATCTTGCCAGAGCTCGACTTCGGCACCGTCTCGATGAACGCGACCTGCCGCACCTTCTTGTGCGGCGCGACGTGCTCGGCGACGAAGGCCATGACGCCGTCCTCGTCCAGGTCGGCGTCGGTGACCCGCACCACGAACGCCTTCGGCACCTCCTGGCCGTCGTCGTCGGGCGCACCGACCACTGCGGCATCCGCGATGAGCGGGTGCGTGAGAAGGAGCGCCTCGAGCTCGGCGGGCGCGACCTGGTAGCCCTTGTACTTGATGAGCTCCTTGAGCCGGTCGACGATCCAGAACACGCCGTCCTCGTCGATCCGGGCGATGTCGCCGGTGTGGAGGAAGCCGTCGGGGTCGAGGGTGTCGCGGGTGGCGTCGTCACGACCCAGGTAGCCGAGCATGATGTTGGGGCCCTGCACGAGCAGCTCGCCGGTCTCGCCCACGCCCACGTCCTCGCCGGTCTCGACGTCGACGATGCGGCACACGACGTTGGCGACCGGCACGCCGATCGAGCCGAGCCGGATGTCGTCGCGGTCCGGGGGGATCACGTGCGACACGGGGCTCATCTCCGTCATGCCGTAGCCCTGGCGCACCCGGGTGCTGAGGCGCGCGGCGACGGCGTTCGCGAGGGCACTGTCGAGGGGCGCGGCTCCCGAGAGCAGCGCGCGCACCGACGACAGGTCGAACTGGTCGATGAGCGGGTGCTTCGCGAGCGCCACGGCGATGGGGGGCGCGATGAAGAGGTACGTGCATCCGTGCTCTTGGATGATCCGTAGGAACTCGGGCAGGTCGAACTTGGGCATCGTCACGAGCCGCGCACGGCGCTTGAGCGCGATGTTGAGCAGGACCGTCATGCCGTAGATGTGGAAGAACGGCAGGAGCGCGAGCACGCGGTCGTCGCGCTCGACGTCGAGCACGGGGCGGCACTGCTCGACATTGGCGACGAGGTTGGTGTGGCTGAGCTTGACGCCCTTGGCGAGGCCGGTCGTGCCCGACGAGTACGGGAGCACCGCGAGGTGCGTCGCGGGGTCGAAGCTCACCTCGGGAGCGGGGGCCTGCTGCATCAGCAGGTCCTTGACCGACGGATGCCCGTCCGCCCCGTCGATGACGATGAGGTGCTCGGCGTCGATGCCCACGGCCGTCGCGGCCTGGATCGCCTGCGGCAGCAGGGGCGAGACCGTGAAGAGGAAGCTCGCGCCCGAGTCGCGCAACTGGTTCGCGATCTCCTCGGGCGTGTACAGCGAGTTGATGGTCGTCGCGGTGGCACCCGAGCGCAGGATGCCGTGGAACACGCTCGCGAAGATGGGCACGTTCGGGCACAGCACGCCGATGACGGTTCCCACACCCGCGCCGCGAGCGGCGAGGGCGCCCGCGATCCCGTTGATCTGGCCGACGAGCTGCCCGTAGGTGGTCTCGGCCCCCGTCGGTCCGTCGACGAGGGCGATGCGCAACGCGTCCTCGTCGGTCAGGTCGCCGAACAGGAACTCGTACACGCTCACGTTGGGGATGACCTCGTCGGAGAACGGGCTGCGGAACATGGATCTCCTTTGATCGATTCAGTCGCATCCTAATCCCAGCTTCTGGGGCGTAGGTTGGTGACGTGACCACCATTTCGGAGATACCGCTCACCACCATCGACGGCTCCACGACCTCCCTCGCCGAGTACGACGACAAGGTCGTGCTCATCGTCAACGTCGCCTCCCGCTGCGGTCTCGCGCCGCAGTACGAGAAGCTCGAAGAACTGCAGAAGACCTACGGCGACCGCGGCTTCACGGTGCTCGGTTTCCCGAGCAACCAGTTCCTCCAGGAGCTCGGCAGCACCGACGCCATCAAGGAGTACTGCTCCCTTACCTGGGGCGTGACCTTCCCGATGTTCGACAAGGTCAAGGTCAACGGGCGCAACGCGCACCCGCTCTACAAGGAGCTGACCCAGACCCCCGACGCATCGGGCAAGGCGGGCAAGGTCAAGTGGAACTTCGAGAAGTTCGTGCTGACCCCGAACGGCGAGGTGCACCGATTCCGACCGAACACCGAGCCGGATGCCCCGGAGATCGTCTCCCTCATCGAGAAGTCACTTCCCGTTTAGGCACCAGACCTAGGCTGGGAGGGTGCGCCTCCTCCTCATCCGCCACGGCCAGACCCCCGCGAACGTCGACGGACGGCTCAACACCGCGGTGCCCGGCCCGGGCCTGACGCCGCTCGGGGAGCAGCAGGCGGCGGAGATCCCGCACGCGCTGCGGTCCACGCCGATCGACGGCATCTACGCGAGCCTGCTCGTGCGCACGCAGCTCACCGCCGCGCCGCTCGCCGCGGACCGGGGGTTCGACGTGACCGTGCTGCCGGGCATCCACGAGATCGGCGCTGGTGATCTGGAAGACCGCACCGACCGGGCGAGTGTGCGCACCTACCTCGAGACGGTGTTCGCGTGGGGTCTGGGCGACCTCTCCCCCGCGATGCCGGGCGGCACCGACGGTCACGAGTTCTTCACCCGGTTCGACGCCGACATCGCGCGTATCGCGGCCGAGTGCGAGCGGGCCGTCGTCGTGAGCCACGGCGCCGCGATCAGGGTCTGGGTGGCCGGCCGCGCCACGAACGTGCCGCCGTCGTTCGCGGGCGAGCACGATATCGACAACACCGGCGTCGTCGAGCTCGAGGGCACTCCGGCCGAGGGCTGGACATTGCTCTCGTGGCAGGGCACGCCGGTGGGCGGGGCGCAGCTCGCTGACCCGACCGCCCAGGACCCGACCGGCGAGTCGGTAGACGACCTCTAGCGGCCGCCTCCGCCGCCTCCGCCGCCCCCACCGCCGGAGAACCCGCCGCCCATCGAGCCGCCGCTGAACGTCGAGCCGAAGCCGCTGCCGCTGCTCGACCAGCTGCTGCCGGATGACGCGGGCGCGAACACCGTCGACTGGAACCCGCCGATCGCGCTCGAGAACACGCCGGCGTTGAACGCGGACTGGCCGACGAACCAGTCCGGTTCGGCGCTCGGATCGGCCTGCACCCGCAGCTCGAGCTCCTTCGACCACTGGTCCTCGACGCCCCACAGCACCGCCCACGGCAGCAGCTTCTCGTAGAGCTTGATCATCTCCTGGTTGTTGCCCACGTCGATGCGCTCGGCGCCGCTCGGGCTCTGCAGGAACCTCAGGCGATCCTCTTCGGCGACGGTCAGGTAGAGCTTCATGCCCTTGAGGAACTCGTCGGCCTCCGCGCCCTTGGCCGTGAGTCGCAGGGGGCGGCGGGCCAGGACGGCCGTGACGATGAACGCGACGGTGCCGACCAGCATCGTCGGCCAGAGGAAGGCGCTCACGTTGTTGAAGGCACCGGCGGAGACGATGAAGGTGCCGAGGGCGACAATCCCGAGCATGACCTGCACGACCACGAGCAGGGCACCCAGGCCGCGGCCGGGCGGGCGCTCCTTGAACCCGGCGGAGACGAGGGAGTCGCCGGCCTTCGTCGCGAGCGCGAGGAGTTCGCGCCCTTCGGCCTGCTGCGACTCGCCGAACGGCGTCGTGATACCCGCCTCGGGGTTGTCTCCGAAGAGGATCGCGAGGATGGCCAGGTCCTCGGGGTTGGCGCCCTGGGATCCGAGGTACTGCAGGGAGTACGGCTCGTCGGTTCCCTCGACGGCGTAGGCGAGTATCCGGATGTTCTTGCGCACCGCGAGCCGCACGAGGGCGGCCGGTAGTGCCGTGAGGGGCCGCGACTCCAGGTACGCGGCCTGGAGGATCGTAATGCCCTCCGGTTCGGAGTACTGCGGGATGATCGTGCCGCGCCCTGAGGCGGCCCCGCGCGCCGACCGTACTCGCGCGGCGATCGCGGCGCCCAGGGTGCCGAGCCCGAGCACACCGAGAGCGCCGGAGAGCAGGTTCACGTACCACGGCACGGGCAGCACGACGCCTCGCGTCGGGACTGGCGCCACGAAAGTGCCCTTGTCGAATCCGACGACGAGGGTGACGTTCTCGCGCGGGGCGAGGCCGTCGACGGACACCGAGAACGTCGCCGCTCCCTCGGTGGCGACGGGGCACGTGTCAGTGGTGCCCTGCGGTCCGGAGTAGCACGCGGTGTTGCCGGAGAGCGCGGGCTCGAGGGCGGGGTCGACGTGCAGCACTCCCGAGACGGTGCCGAACGGCTGGTCCCAGCCGGTGCCGTTGAGGTCCCAGTAGAACTCGTCGGAGTCGGTGTCGGCGAACGAGCGCACCACGTTCTCCTGCGAGTACGTGATCACGTAGGTGGTCGTGCCGTGCACGTACTCGTCGGTGCCGAGCGACACGTCGAGGAAGTCGCCGTCGGAGTAGACCTCGTACGCAACCGCGTCGCCGTTCTCGTCGACCACCGACGAGACGTCGGTGCGCAGGTCGACGCCGTCGTAGTCATCGGGGATCGCGCGGATGATCCCCTTGTTCTGGTCGAAGTCAGGGAAGACCGCCACGAGGGTCTCGACCACCTCGAGGTGCGACGTTCCGTCGTCGAGGCGCGTGAGCGTGTAATCGGCGTGGAACGAGTCGAACGTGAAGTCCGAGTTGTCCGCGTGGGCAGCCGAGGGCACGGCGAGGAACGCGAGGGCGAGAAGCAGGACCGGGGCGAGGAGACGGCGCACGTCCTGAGCCTAGGTCAGGCCCGGTTCGGTTCGGTTCGACCCACCGTTCCTAGACGATGTCTCAGTTTCGATACTCTTACCGGAAGTCAATGGTGACGTGCCTACAAGGGAGAAGCAGAATGAGCGGCGATTCAGTGGCGATGCAGGCAGGCGACGCGGAGCTGGTTGTTGTCGACGTCCCGAAAGAGATGCAATCGCCTTCCGGAATGACGGGGGCGATCTACTCGGCGATCGACGCGCAGCGCTCGGTCGCGATCTCCTACGTGCGCAGCGTTCGCCGACGTCAACTCGACGCAACTCCCGCCGAGGTCATCAAGACTCTCGAACGGCACTACGTCCTTTCGGTGACCGCGTCGGGAAGCGCAGTGGGAGCCACTGCGTTCATCCCGGGTGCCGGAACGGCAGTCGCGCTCGGAGCCGGGGCGGCCGAGCTGCTATTGCAGTTCGAGCTTGCAGCGCTTTTTGGCCTTGCTGTGGCCGAAGTCCACGGCATGAACATCCAGGATCGGGCTCGGGCCGTCATCCTTTCGCTCATGCTCGGACAGGAGGGACGAACGAAGGTTGCGGACCTCGCCAAGGCGGCGATCCGCAGGGACGCTTCGGCGATGAGCGGTACCGCCGCGCGGTCGCGCGAGCTGGCGAACGCGAAGTCGTTCGAAGAACTGCCGCTCGCAGAGTTGTTGGGAACCGTAGTTCCGACCGGCTTCGTTCCCTCGATCCTGGAATCAGTGCAGGACCTCGCGAAGAAGCGAATCCCTGAGAAGGCCGCAGTCGCGAGCACTCGGCTCATGCCAGGCGGAATAGGCATGGTTCTCGGAGGTATCGGCGGCTACACGGCAGGCAACGACGTTGTCCAGGCAGCCAAGCAGGCCTTCGGCGCCGCGCCGGACCAGCTGCCGGCGGTCCTTGAGCCTGTTGACTCGGATGGCGACGGAATCCCCGATCCGAGCGCGTTCGAGACCGGGATGCGCAGCGCGGTGGGGGCTTTCGTCAAGACGTCCGGAACCGTCGCCAGCGCGAGTGCCACCGCGGCTGGTGCGGTGGGCGCTGGCGTGACCACGGCTGCTGGCGCGGTATCCCGCCCGTTCCGCAAGGTCGACCTAGACGGTGACGGCATTCCGGACGAGGCGCGCGCCGTGACCACAATCAAGGGAGTGGGGCGGGTCGCAGCGGGTGCCGCGGGCTCGCTGCGGGGCGCGACCTCGTCAATATTCACAGGCAAGAAGCGGGCCGGAGAAGAGGAGGGCGACAGCGATCAGTAGTGGTCCCGCGCCTGCAGGATCACGATGTGGGTGTCGGTCACGAGGTACACGAGCCGGTTCGCCTCGTCGATCCGCCGCGACCAGGCGCCCGACAGGATGTGCTTGAGCGGCTCGGGCTTGCCGGTGCCGGCGAACGGATCGCGCAGCACGTCGGCGATGAGGGCGTTCAACCGCGTGAGGGTCTTGCGGTCCTGCCGCTGCCAGTACGTGTAGTCCTCCCACCCGTTCCGGTCGAAGGCGAGCTGCCGATTCACGCCTCGAGCAAGTCGTGCGTCTCGAACTCTCCGCGCCGGGCTCGCTCGAGAGCGGCGAGAAGGCGCTCGGCACCAGCAGCATTGCGCAGGAGGTACGCGGTCTCGGTTATCGCGTCGTAGTCGTCCTTGGATATGAGCACCGCGTTGCCGTGCTTCGAAACGACCTCGACCGACGCGTGGTCGTCATTTACCTGCTGGATGAGCCCGAACAGGTTCTTTCGTGCTTCGCTCGCGGTGATCGCGCTCATCGATTCGGTCCCTTCAGTGGTACCGGATAGTGTACCACTCAGTCGCGCCATCCCAGGGGCGTCGCCACATCCTTCACGATCGTCTCGAGCAGCCGGGCGTTGTACTCGACGCCGAGCTGGTTCGGCACCGTGACGAGCACGGTGTCCGCGGCCTGCACCGCGGCATCCGTGCGCAGTTGCTCGACGATCTCGTCGGGCTCGCCCACGTAGCTCTTGCCGAAGCGCGCGAGGCCGCCGTCGAGGTAGCCGACCTGGTCTTCGCTGCCCCGCTCGCGGCCGAAGTACGCGCGGTCCTCATCGGTGGTGATGGGCAGGATGCTGCGGCTCACCGACACGCGGGGCTCGCGCTCGTGGCCGGCCTCGCGCCACGCGGCGCGGTAGATCTCGATCTGCTCGGCCTGGAGCTCGTCGAAGGGAACCCCCGTGTCCTCGGTGAGGAGGGTCGAGCTCATCAGGTTCATGCCCTGCTCACCCGTCCACTTCGCAGTGGCCCGGGTTCCAGAGCCCCACCAGATGCGCTCGGGCAGCCCCGGAGATTGCGGCTGGATGGCGAGCAGCCCGTTGCCCCGGGCGGTGCGGGCGACGGGGGCTCCGTCGATCGCGGCACGGAACAGCTCGGTCTTCGCGCGGGCGTCATCGGCGGCGTCCCCGCCCTCGGCGGGCACGTAGCCGAACGACTCGTAGCCGTTGAGCGCCGTCTCGGGTGATCCACGGCTCAGGCCGAGCTGCAGCCTGCCGCCCGACAGGAGGTCGGCCGCAGCGGCGTCCTCCGCCATGTAGAGCGGGTTCTCGTACCGCATGTCGATGACCGCCGTGCCGAGCTCGATGGTCGTCGTGCGGACCCCCATGGCGGCGAGCAGGGGGAATGGGCTGGCGAGCTGGTTGGCGAAGTGGTGCACGCGCACGTACGCGCCGTCGACCCCGACCTCCTCGGCGGCGACCGCCAGCTCGACGTGCTGCAGCAGCGACTCCCCCGCCGTGCGCGTCACCGAGCCGGGCACCGCCTGGTAGTGGCCGAACGAGAGGAATCCGATGCGCTTCATGGTGGATACAGCGTATGCGTATGCATCGATATTCCCGGCCGCAAGTGCTTAGTCTTGACGCATGAAGGAACTCGCCCACGAGCCCGACGCCAAGCGCTACACCCTCATGATCGACGGGCACCTCGCGGCGCTCGCCGACTACGCGATCAACGGCAACTCGATCTCGTTCCACCACACCTACACGCAGCCGAATCTGCGCGGTAACGGCTATGCCGGCGAGGTCGTCGCGTTCGCCATGGACGACGTCGAGCAGAACTCCACCCGCCGCGTCGTGCCGATGTGCTGGTATGTCGGGCAATGGTTCGACGAGCATCCGGAGCGCCAGGGCCTCCTGTCCCGTTAACAGGGCATCCCCGTAGTGGGACTGATCGTGCACGGATGCCCCTCGGTACAGTCGGCAACGTAACTGAGTACGGCGGGGGGCCGAAATTGTCACTCTTGGAGCGCGGGACTGTACCCGCGGGATGGTACCCGGACCAGTCCGGAGCTGAGCAGCTCCGCTGGTGGGACGGCGAGGCGTGGTCCACCGAGGTGCGCCCGCTCGTCATCGACATGGTGCCCGACTTCGCCTCCGCACGTACTCCCACAAGCAGGCTGGCGTCGACCCCCGAACGGTCGGCGCCGGCTCCTCACGTGTCCGTTCCGCTCACCCGCCGCCAGCTGCGTGAGATGCTCGGAGGACCACTCACCACCGAATCGACGACGGAGCAGACCCGCTACTAGCGGACAGATACACGCATGGCTGACACTTCAGGGCTACCACCGGAGGGCTGGTACCCCGATCGACCCAACGCCACCCGGCTTCGGCATTGGAACGGCACGGGCTGGACCAACGAGTTCCGCCCGATCGAGGTGCGCCCGGCGACGCCCGCTCCGTCTCCGGAGCCCGTGGCCCCGGTGCGCGAGACGACGGATGCCCGTTCTCGCCGTGAGCTTCGCGCGCAGGTCGGCACGCTCGCCCAGGGCGAGCCCGACGCCCCCGCGCAGGGCATCACGCCCATGGCCCGGGCGGCGGAACCGGTTGCCGTCGCACCGAGTGCACCCGTCGCGCCCGTCGCGCCCGAGCCGACCATCAGGCCCGAGCCCGAGCCCGAGCCCGTTCCGGAACCCGCGCCGACCCTTTCGATCACGCCAGACCCCGAGCCCGCCGAGCTGACCGCCGTCGATCGCGCACGCGCGGCCGGCGGGTACCAGCCCACTCGCAAGCCCTGGCAGGAGTCATTCACCGGAGCGATCGACGTGCCCACCGGCAGCTCGCAGACCTTCGCCGGATGGCTCTTCGCGGCCTCGCCGCTATGGATAGCGATGATGCTCATCGCCGGCATGACGGTGCTCTCCATCGTGAGCCCGATTCTCGTACAGGCCGGGTTCGCGGTCGTCGCGTTCGCCATGACCTTCCTGCTCGCGCGCCAGGACACCCGCCACCTCATCGAGCGCGGCTACCGCGCGCCGTCGGTGTGGTGGGTGCTGCTGCCGTTCTTCTACTTCGTCGCCCGCACCGTACGCGTGGGAGCGCGGAGCCTGGGCATGCTCATCACCTACGTGCTGTCGTTCGTGGCGCTGCTGGGGCTGCTGTACCTCGCGTACATCGGCAACCCCGCGCTGCTGTCGCTGTTCACCCCGCCGGTGCAGGCGTCGAGCTCGGCGATCCCGACGCCCGTCGAGACCCTCACGGGCCAGGAGCGCGACAACCTGCTCGCTCAAGACGGCATTGAGGCGCAGGTGCGGCTCGACCTCGCCAAGACCTTCGAGGTGGGCACCGTGACCTGCGAGCCCTTCGCCTCTATCGACCCGGGCACGACCACGACCTGCATCGTCGAACTCGACGGCACTCAGTACAACGCGGGCCTGCAGGTGACGCCGGACGATCCCGCTGCGGCATTCGCGATCACGGGACTCACTCCCGTCGAGGACTGACCCCACAGACCAATGAGGCACGGATGCCCGAGCATCCGTGCCTCATTGCTTGTTGCGTGTGCGGGTGCCTACGCGGTGCGTGCGAGTCCCGGGTCACTCCCAGCGGGCTCCGACCCGCTCCGTGAGGCGCCAGCCGGTGACGTCGGCGGCCGTCGACGTCACCGCTGCGACGTGCGCGGCAACCTGCTCGGCGGCCTCGCGGTCGTCTGCCGTGAACCTGACCACAATGCGCGCCTCGCCCCGCACCACCTGTACGTCGGAGGCCTCGAGCACCGCGACCGCCGACGCCGCGGCACGCGCGGCCGGGAGCACCGCGTCGGGCGACCCGTGCAACGCGCCCATCGCCATGGTCACTCGGTAGGAGGGCATGCTCGATACCCTAGACGTAATGACAATCACCGCTGCTGCCGATGGATCCGCACTGGGCAACCCCGGCCCCGCAGGCTGGGCCTGGTACGTCGACGACGCGACCTGGGCCGCCGGCGGCTGGAAGCACGCGACGAACAACCAGGGCGAGCTCATGGCCGTGCTCGACCTGTTGCGGGCCACAGCCCATGTCGACGACGATCTGCACATCCTGTGCGACAGCCAGTACGTCATCAACTCGATCACCAAATGGATGCCCGGCTGGAAGGCCAAGGGCTGGCGCAAGGGCGACGGCAAGCCGGTCATGAACCTCGACCTGCTCAAGGAGCTCGACGCCGCCCTCCAGGGCCGCCGCTACCGGTTCGAATGGGTCAAGGGCCACGTCGGCCACGTCATGAACGAAGCGGCGGATGCCCGCGCCCGCGGCGCCGCTGAGGCGTACGCCCGCGGCGCGCAGCCCGACACGGGCCCCGGCTACCCCGGCGGACGCAACTCGGGCTCGGCGCCCCTGAGCTCGCCGCCGGCGCCCCAGACGCTCTTCTAGTCCTCCACCCCGCCAACTGGGGGACGCGACGGCGAGAATCCCTCGATTATGTTCGAGGCTGACACCACGTCGACCTGGGGGATCCACATGACTGCGCTGCCGCCTGCCGGCTGGTACCCCGACGCGCTCGACGCGACGGCCAAGCGCTGGTGGGACGGCTCGGCGTGGACCGTGCACGTGCGGCGACCGGATGCCGCGGCAGCCGTGTCCGTGGCGCCCGCGCCCGTCCTCTCCCGCCGGGAGCTGCGTGAGCAGGTGGGCCCGCTCACGCGCGGCGAGCCGGAGGAGCCCGCGTCGGCCGTCGCCGTGCTCGAGCGCCCCGCCGAGATCTCCTCGGCGGAGTACGCGAGGCGCGCCGGCGGCTACGAGCCCCGCGCCTTCGAGCCCCTGGCGTACACGCTCGACCCCTCGATCATCGTCTACGGCAGCGTGCACACCCTTCCCGCCTGGCTCATCGCAAGCTCGCCGCTCTGGTACGCGGGGATGACCGCCATCGTCGGCGGCGTCGTCGGCGTGCTGTCGCCCACGTCGAGCCGGTACGTCGGGTTCCCCCTTCTCGGGCTGTTCGTCGGGATGCTCGTCCTGCTCGCCCGGCTCGACACCACCCGGCTGGCGGAGCGCGGCTACCTCCCGCCGTCGCCGAAGTGGGGATGGCTGCCCTTCGTCTACCTGATCATGCGCATCGCACGCACGGGTTCGCGCAGCGCGGCGCTCCTGGTCACCTACGTGCTCGCTCAGCTCGCCTACGTCGT
>CAIXMB010000023.1 GCA_903920435.1 uncultured Actinomycetes bacterium | reverse complement strand
GCGGTCGGTGTACCGCAGGTGCTTCTCCACGAGGTGCCAGCCGCGCGGCCGGAACATGATGGTCGGGGTGGTCTCCCCCAGCCGGTACTCCTTGCCCTCGTCAGACGTGAAGTCGATCTGCCGGCGGATCGCGTCGTGCAGGTTGAGCTGGCCCTCGATGACGTTGCCCCAGGTGGGGCTCATCGCGTCCTCATGGTCGGCGAGCCAGACCTTCGCGCCGGAGTTCATGGCGTTGATTGTCATCTTGCGGTCGGTGGGGCCGGTGATCTCCACGCGGCGGTCCTCCAGTCCGGGGCCGGCACCGGCGACGCGCCACGACGGCTCCTCGCGCACTGCCGCCGTCTCCTGCAGGAAGCGCAGGTCACGGCCGTTGTCGATGTGCCGCCTCGTGTGCATGCGCGCGGCGAGGCGCTCCTGGCGACGGCCGGCGAACTGGTCGTGCAGGCGGGTGAGGAAGCGCAGGGCATCCGGGGTCAGTATTTCGTCGTAGCGCTCGGAGTCTTGCCCGAGGATCTCGATGTGCGACATGGTGAAGCCTTTCGTTGTCGGGGTGGGTTGAGTAGCGCCCTCTGGGCGCGTATCGAAACCGTCGGTGAGGTTTCGATACGGCCGCGGGCGGCCTACTCAACCCGCGTGGAACTGCGCGGTCTCGGTGCTGCCGACGAGGGCGAGTGTCTCGCTGTCGGGGTTGAGCGCCGTGGCGATCCGGTCGAAGTAGCCGGTGCCGACCTCGCGCTGGTGGCGCGTGGCTGTGTAGCCGTCCTTCTCGGACGCGAACTCTGCCTCCTGCAGCTCCACGTACGCGCTCATGTGGCGCTGCGAGTAGTCGCGCGCGAGCGTGTACATGGAGTGGTTGAGCGCGTGGAACCCCGCGAGGGTGATGAACTGGAAGGCGTAGCCCATCGCCGCGAGCTCGCGCTGGAAGGTCGCGATGGTCGCGTCGTCGAGGTGGCTCTTCCAGTTGAAGCTCGGCGAGCAGTTGTACGCGAGCTTCTTGCCCGGGAACTCCTTGTGGATGCTCTCCGCGAAGGTGCGCGCAAGCTGCAGGTCGGGCTCTGCACTCTCCACCCACAGCAGGTCGGCGTAGGGCGCGTAGGCGTGCCCGCGCGCCAGGACCGTGTCGATGCCGGGCGTCGTGCGGTAGAAGCCCTCGCTCGTGCGGTCGCCCGTGAGGAAGGGCTTGTCGCGGTCGTCGACGTCGCTCGTGATGAGGTCGGCGGCCAGCGAGTCGGTGCGCGCGACGATCAGCGTCGGCACACCCGCCACGTCCGCGGCGAGACGCGCGGCGTTGAGGGTGCGGATGTGCTGGCCGGTCGGGATGAGCACCTTGCCGCCCATGTGACCGCACTTCTTCTCCGAGGCGAGCTGGTCCTCCCAGTGCACGCCCGCGGCGCCGGCCTCGATCATGCTCGACATGAGCTCGTAGGCGTTGAGCGGGCCGCCGAACCCGGCCTCGGCGTCGGCGACGATGGGGGCGAGCCAGTCGGTGCCCGACTTCGACTCGCTGTGCTCGATCTGGTCGGCGCGCAGCAGTGCGTTGTTGATGCGACGCACCACCGCGGGAACGCTGTTCGCCGGGTACAGCGACTGGTCGGGGTAGGTCTGGCCCGACAGGTTCGCGTCGGCGGCGACCTGCCAGCCGCTCAGGTAGATGGCCTTGAGCCCCGCGCGCACCTGCTGCACCGCCTGGTTGCCGGTGAGCGCGCCGAGCGCGGGAACCCACTCCTCCTCGTGGATGAGGCGCCACAGGTTCTGCGCACCGCGCTGGGCGAGCGTGCGCTCCTCGCGCACCGAGCCGCGCAGCGCGATGACATCCTCGGCGCTGTACTCGCGCTGGATACCGTTCCACCGGGAGTCGGTCTTCCACTCGTTCTCGAGCTGCGCTGCGGTCTGGGTCTGGTCGCCGGGGCGGGTGCTGGTCATGGTGTCTCTCCTTCGTTTCCTCGACTCTGACCCCGATCGAGTGGTTCTTCTCCGAGATTTGCGGCAGAATTATCGGCAATCTTCTGTTTCCCGGAAGAAGAGCGCCGAGGAGGGCACCGTGACCGAGCTGGACGCCGCGACAGCGGCACAGGATGAGGACATGCTCGATTCCCTCACCGTCGGCCGGCGCATCCGTCAATTGCGCACCGACCGCGGCCTCACGCTCGACGACCTCGGGGTCGCCCTGGGGCGCGCGCCGTCGCAGGTGTCGGTGATCGAGAACGGCAAGCGCGAGCTCAAGCTCGGCGAGCTGCAGAAGCTCGCGCGCATTCTCGAGGTGTCGATGGACGACCTGCTGAGCCCGGATGCCCCGAGCAAGCGCGCGGCGCTCGAGATCGCCCTCGAGCGCGCGCAGCGCGGGCCGCTCTACGCGTCACTGCCCCTGCCCGCGCTGCCGATCAGGAAGACCCTCAGCGACGAGGCGATCGAGACCATCCTCGGGCTGCACGACGAGCTGCAGCGACTGCACCGCGAGCGCGCAGCCACCCCGGAGGAGGCGCGCCGCGCGAACACCGAGCTGCGTCGGTCGATGCGCAAGCGCAACAACTACTTCCCCGACCTCGAGAAGAAGGCCAAGGAGCTGCTCGACGCCGTCGGGCACGCGGGCGGACCGCTGTCGCAGCGCGTGGCGTCTGACCTGGCCACCCACCTGGGCTTCTCGCTGCACTACGTGCCCGACCTGCCCGGCTCCACCCGCAGCGTCACCGACCTGCGCAACGGCCGCATCTACCTTCCGGTCGGGCAGGCCGCGGGCAGCGACCCGCGCTCCACCCTGCTGCAGGCGCTCGCCAGCCATGTGCTCGGCGTCACCGAGCCGAAGGACTACGCCGACTTCCTGCGCCAGCGCGTCGAGACGAACTACCTCGCGGGGGCGCTGATGGTGCCCGAGCACACCGCAGTGACCTTCCTGCAGGCGGCCAAGGAGAAGCGGGAGCTCTCGGTGGAAGACCTCCGCGACGCGTTCGCGGTGAGCTACGAGACCGCCGCCCACCGCTTCACGAACCTCGCCACCCAGCACCTCGGAGTGCCCGTGCACTTCCTCAAGGTGCACGAGAGCGGCACGATCTCCAAGGCCTACGAGAACGACAACGCGGCCTTCCCCACGGATGCCCTGGGTGCAGTAGAGGGCCAGCTCGTGTGCCGGTACTGGAGTGCGCGGCAGGTGTTCGACGTCGCCGACCGCTTCAGCCCGTACCACCAGTACACGGACAAGCCGGGCGGCACCTACTGGTGCACCTCGCGCATCCAGTCGACGGCGCGCGGCGACTTCTCGGTGAGTGTGGGCACGCCGTTCGCGCACGCGAAGTGGTTCCGCGGTCGCGACACCGCCAACCGCGCAACGTCCTCCTGCCCGGATGTCACGTGCTGCCGCACGGCGCCCGCCGGTCTCTCGGCGCGCTGGGGCGACTACGCGCTGCCGAGCGCGCGGCTCAACAGCTCACTGCTCGCGGCCATGCCCACCGGAATGTACCCGGGCGTGGACTCGACCGAGGTCTACAGCTTCCTGGAGACCCACAGCCCGCAGGCGGGTTGAGTAGGCCGCCCGTGGCCGTATCGAAACCGGTGGTCGATCAGACCTCGTGCAGCAGCGAGCCGTCTTTCTTCAGCACGTTCTTCTCCCCCGCCTCGATCGCCACCGAGAACCGGTTCTGCTTGGGCGGCATCGGGCAGTTGAAGTTGTAGCTGAACGCGCAGGGCGGCAGCACGGCGAGGTTGAAGTCGAGCGTGATGGTGCCGTCGGGGTTGGGCGCGAGGAAGAGGAAGCGGCCGACGCTGTACGTGTCGACGCCGTTGGTCGCGTCGGCGAACACGAGCTGCAGCGCGCGGCCCGACTTGAACGCGGCGAGGTTGTAGTCCACACCGTCCTTCGTGAACGTGATCTCGCCCGGGATGACCTGCTCCTTGGTCTTGCCGTCATCCTTGAGGTGCTCGAAACCCATCGTGGTGCCCTCGGGGTTCTCGGTGAAGGTCGCCGTGATCACCCACTCCGGGTTGTACGGGTAGCCGTCGATGGAGCCGAACTCCTGGATGCCCTCCGAATTCGCATCCCACACGCGCAGCGCGTAGGTGCCCTCGTCGCTCGCGATCACGAAGCCGGTGACCGTGTCGCTGAAGACGATCTCGCTCGGGTTCGGGTCGTTCTTCGCGCGCACCAGCGCGGAGCCGTCGACCAGCGCGCCGTCGACCACGATGTTGTCGGTGGCCGCAGCCGTCACGGTGAGACCGCCCTCGGCCGGCGCCCACGTGCCGGGCACGCCCCAGATGGTCTGCTCGGAGTCGATCCACTGCGTGTTGACGAGCGCGAGACTGCCCTTCGGCTGCACGACGGATTCCTCGCGCCGCGAGCGGAACGTCGCGAGCTTGTCAGCGGCAGTGGGGGTGCTGGTGGCGGTGTCGGTCATCTGTCCATCCTTGTCGAAGCTGATGATGCCAACCACTGCCGACACGGGGTTATTTCCCGGCTCTAGGATTGGCGCATGGATCCCATCTCCCTCGGCGTCGGTGGCGGCGGCATCATCGCCCTCATCGTCTTCATCGTGACCGTTGTGTCGATCGCCAAGAACCCCAACCACGGTGTCGGCGGTAAGACCCTCTGGATCATCGTCGCGTTCGTGTTCTCGATCCTCGGGTCGATCCTGTGGCTCATCTTCGGCCGGGGCCGCGTTCCTCGCAGCTAGACGACCCAGTGGCTGGGCCGCACGAGCCGTGCGGGCAACCGGGTCGCGGCGTCGCCCTTCGCCGCATTCACCTGTGCCTGCGTCAGGAACAGGGCGTCTGACAGGTCGGCGCCCGAGAGGTCGGCGTCGCGCAGGTCGGCGCCGATGAGGTCTGCGCGCCGCAGACTCGCGCCGCGCAGATCTGCCGCGATCAGGTAGGCGCCGCGCAGGCTCGCGCGGTCGAGGGCGGCGG
>CAIXMB010000022.1 GCA_903920435.1 uncultured Actinomycetes bacterium | reverse complement strand
GTCGCCGTCGACGACCTCGAGCTCGTCGTGCCGAGCGGATCGTTCTTCGGGCTCGTCGGCCCCAACGGCGCCGGTAAGACCACGACCCTGTCCATGGCGACGGGCCTGCTGCGGCCCGACGGCGGCACCATCAGCATCCACGGCGTCGACGTGTGGACGAACCTCGTCAAGGCCAAGAGCCTGGTCGGAAATCTCAGCGATGGCGTGCGCCTCTTCGACCGCCTCACCGGACTGCAGCTCATCACCTACGCCGGCCTGCTGTACGGCATGGACCGCGCCGTCGTGCTCGAGCGCGCCGCGGACCTGCTCACCATGCTCGACCTGGAGGAGGCGGGCAGCACGCTCGTCGTCGACTACTCCGCGGGCATGACGAAGAAGATCGCCCTCGCGTGCGCGCTCGTGCACGCGCCGCAGCTGCTCGTGCTCGACGAGCCGTTCGAGTCGGTCGACCCGGTGAGCGCGGCGAACATCCGCGACATCCTCGAGGGGTTCGTGAAGTCCGGCGGCACGGTCATCGTGTCGAGCCACGTCATGGACCTGGTGCAGCGCATGTGCGACCACGTCGCCGTGATCGACAAGGGGCGCGTGATCGCCCAGGGCACGATCGACGAGGTGCGCGGCGGCTCGACGCTGGAGGACCGTTTCGTCGAGCTCGTCGGCGGCCGCAACACGGGGGAGGGGCCGCAGTGGTTGCGACTCTCGTAAGGCTCCGGTTCCTCCTGCTCGCGAACGGCCTGCGCAAGAGCCCGTTCCAGATCGTCGCCGTCGTGCTCGGCGGCGTGTACGGACTCTTCCTGCTCGTGACCGCCGTCGCGGGCCTCGTGCTGCTCCGCACCGCCGATGTGGACTTCGCACGCACGATCGTGGTGCTCGCCGGTGGCGCCACCGTGCTCGGCTGGACCTTCCTGCCCGTTCTCACGGCGGGCGTCGACCAGACCGTCGACACGGCCCGCCTCGCGCCCTTCCCAGTTCCGCTCAACACCCTCCTGCTCGCGCTTGCGGTGAGCGGGGTGCTCGGCGTGCCGGGCATCGTGACGCTCGTCGCCGCACTCGGCACCGTCGTCACCTGGAGCCGTGATCCGCTCTCCGCCGTCACCGCGCTGGTGTGCGCGGTGCTTGCGGTCGTGACGGCCGTGGTGGGCTCACGGATGCTCGCCGCCCTCGCCTCCCGCGTGGGAGCCGGCAGGCGCGCGCGCGAGGCCCGCACGCTGCTCGTCTTCGTGCCCCTCATGCTCCTGGGCCCCATCATCTTCCTGGTGTCGGGGGCACTGCGCAACGTCTCCGACATCCTGCCCACGATCGCCGAGGTGGTCGGCTGGACCCCGTTCGGCGCCGCGTGGGCCGTGCCGGCGGACGTGGCATCCGGCGAGTTCGGCAAGGCCGGCCTCGAGTTCCTCATCGCCCTCGCGACCCTCGCGATCTTCGTCGCCCTCTGGCGCTGGGGGCTCGCCCGCGCCCTCGAGCGGCCGGCGCGCACTGCGGCCGCCGCCGTGTCGAAGCGCGGCGCCGGCCTGTTCGGCGTGTTCCCCGGCACGCCCACGGGCGCCGTCGCGGCGCGCGCCCTCACCTACTGGGTGCGCGACCCGCGCTACGCGCAGTCCCTCGTGACGATTCCGATCATGCCCGTGCTGCTCTTCTTCTGGGGCGGGTTCGGCGAGAACCTGGCGATCCTGGTGTGGGTGGGGCCCGTGATCGCGGTGCTGCTGTCCATGTCCATCTACACCGACGTGTCGTACGACAACACCGCATTCGCGCTGCACCTGCAGACCGGGGTGAGCGGTCTCGCCGACCGGGTGGGCCGCGTCGTCGCGCTCGCGACTTTCGCCGTGCCGGTGGCGCTCGTGCTCGTGGTCGCGAGCGTCGCGGTCTCCAACACCTGGCCCCTGCTCATCGGACTGCTGGGAATCACCGTGGGCATCCTGCTCACGGGCTTCGGCGTCTCGTCGATCGTCTCCGGCCGGTTCACCTTCGCCGTCCCCGCGCCCGGCGACAGCCCGTTCAAGGCGCGGCCGGGCGGCGGATTCAGTCTCATGCTGTCGACGTTCGCGACGTGGGCGATCCTGGGCGTGCTCACCCTGCCGGAGGTCGCTCTCGCGCTCGTGGGGTTCGCCACCGACAACCTCGCGCTCGGCGTGGCCTCCCTCGCCGTGGGCCTCGCACTCGGCGGAGCACTGCTGGGCGTCGGGGTACGCCTGGGCGGCCGGATCCTCGACGCCCGCGGGCCCGAGCTGCTCGCGCAGCTGCAGAACCAGAAGTAGGTCAGGAGTCGACCGTGGCGTCGACGAGCTCGGAGACATCGACTATCGAGAACGGGAAGTTCTCGGTCTCGGGTGCGAGTTCGAGGATGACCACCCAGCGCTTGCCCTCGGCATTGAGGAGACACGTCGCGGTGGTGTCCGGTGTCGGTTCGTCGAACGTGGAGCAGTGCAGCTCGTCGATCACGAACGTCGCGTCGAGCATGCCCGACACGGCACCTTCGATGCCCTCCCGAGTGAGGAAGTACTGGCGTTCGTCGGGGGTCAGGATCACTTCCGGCGACTCCGTGACGCCGCTTCCGGGCTGCGCGGCCGGGCCGCCGCCTGACGCCACGTCGTACTGGCCCGAGCCCAGGATCGGCGCGAGCAGCGCGATGACGACGATGATGATCGCCACGACGTAGGCGAGCTGAGCGAGCACGTAGGTGACCAGGAGCGCCGCGCTGCGCGAACCCGTGCGTGCGATGCGCATGATCAGGTAGACGAAGGGCAGCCACCCCCACTTCGGCGACGGCGGAAGGTAGCCGCGCTCCGCCAGGCGGGTGGCATCGACCCGGGCGAGCAGGATGAGCATCCCGACAAACAGCCCGATGAGGGGGAACCCGACGTACCGGCTCGACGTGGGCGACAGCACGCCGACGACGCCGCCGACGATGGCGGTCATCCCCGCGTACCAGAGCGGCGAGCTTGCGATGAGCCAGGCGGGAAGGGT
>CAIXMB010000021.1 GCA_903920435.1 uncultured Actinomycetes bacterium | reverse complement strand
GCCAGGGCCGAGCGTGCTTCGAAGGTCGCCACCGACAAACTTACAAGCGAAGTGAAGCGGCTCACGACCGAACACGCCGAGGCGATGAAAAAGCTCGCCGATGCCCATGCGACCGACGTCGCGAAGCTCAAGGAAGAAGTCGACACCCTCATCGTGGTGCCGAACGACCGCCTCCTCGAGATCAGCGACCGCGGCATCTCGATGATCGAGGCCTTCGCGACCGCCGACCAGGTGCTCCTCGCCGGTGTGCAGGGCATCACCGACCTCATCACGACCCCCGGCCTCATCAACCTCGACTTCGCCGACGTGAAGTCGGTCATGCAGGGCGCGGGCTCGGCCCTCATGGGCATCGGCTCCGCGCGGGGCGCCGACCGGGCCATCAAGGCCGCGGAACTCGCCGTCGCGAGCCCGCTGCTCGAGGCCTCGATCGACGGCGCGCACGGCGTGCTCCTGTCGATCCAGGGCGGCTCGAACCTCGGCATCTTCGAGATCAACGACGCGGCCCGCCTCGTGCAGGAGGCCGTGCATCCGGAGGCCAACATCATCTTCGGCGCCGTTATCGACGACACCCTGGGCGACGAGGTGCGCGTGACGGTCATCGCCGCGGGCTTCGACGGTGGGGAGCCCGTGCAGCGCGTGCGCGAGGGCCGCCGCACCAACTACGTCGTTCCGGACGCCCCGGCCCCCGTCGCGAGCACCGACGCCGACACGCAGGCGTGGACGCCCGAGCCCAGCCTCGTGCACACGCCGGTCGACCGCAGCTTCGACGAGGACGAGGGCGACCTCGACATCCCCGACTTCTTGAAATGACCCTCCCCGACCGCTTGGCGGCCGTGCAGGCGGGCGTCACGGATGCCGCGGCGGACGCCGGGCGCGACCCCGGGTCGATCACCACGATCGTGGTAACGAAGTTCCACCCGGCCGCCCTCGTGCGCGAGCTGCACGCCCTGGGAGTGCGCGACTTCGGCGAGAGCCGGCACCAGGAGGCGGCGCCCAAGGTCGCCGAGCTCGCGGGGCTCGACGCGGTCACGTGGCACTTCATCGGGCAGGTGCAGTCGAACAAGGCCAAGCAGGTCGCGGAGTACTCCGACGTCATCCACTCCTTCGACCGGCAGTCGCTCGTCGGCCCCCTCGCGGGCTCGCGCGTGTTCATCCAGGTCAACCTCACCGACGACCCGGACCGCGGGGGAGTACAGCCCGAGGGCATCGAGCCCCTCGCCGAACTCGCGGCGGGTGGTGGCCTCGAGGTGCTCGGGCTCATGGCCGTCGCGCCGCTGGACGCCGAGCCCCGGTCGGCGTTCGCGCGCGTGCGCGGCCTCTCCGAGTCGCTCACGCGAGTGCTGCCGTCGGCCACCGCGCTCTCGATGGGCATGTCCGCCGACTACGCGGACGCGATTCTCGAGGGCGCGACACACCTGCGCATCGGCACGGCAATCACGGGAAATCGCCCGACCAAAGGTTAATGTCGTGGTGGAAGCTTCAGTAAGGGGAATGACATGGCTAATCCGCTGCGCAAGACGATGGTCTACCTCGGCCTCGCCGACGAGGACTACGAGTACGAGCAGGGTCCGTCGGCTCCGGCCGCGCCTGTCGCCCACCACCAGTCGACCCAGGCACCGAGCCGTGCAGCGGTCACCCCGCTGCGCCGCGCGAGTGCGCGCCCCTCTGCCGCCGAGATGAACGAGATCCTCACCGTGCACCCTCGTCAGTACAAGGATGCGCAGCTCATCGCGGAGAACTTCCGCGAGGGCATCCCGGTGATCATCAACCTCTCGCAGATGAGCGAGCCGGATGCACGCCGCCTCATCGACTTCGCGAGCGGACTGTCGCAGGGCCTCTACGGCAAGATCGAGCGCGTCACGAACAAGGTGTTCCTGCTCTCGCCCGCGCACGTCGCGGTCAGCGGCGACCACGCCGAGGTCGAGTCCGACGTCGACGCGTCGTTCTTCGCGCAGTAGCCGAGCGGGCGGAGTGGTTCCGCCCACCGGTTAGTCTTCACAGGTGTCTTTCGTCTCACCCGTCTCGATCATCGCGATCATCGTCTATATCGCGCTGACCATTTTCTTCGTGCTCATGTGGGCGCGGTTCATCCTCGACCTGGTGCGCACCTTCGCGCGCAGCTGGCGCCCGCGCGGCGTCGGACTCGTGCTCGCCGAGGTCGTCTTCTCGGTGACCGACCCGCCGATCAAGCTCGTTCGCCGGGTAGTTCCGCCCCTGCGCATCGGGGGAGCGGCGCTCGATCTGGCATGGACGATCGTCATGCTCGTGACCGTGATCCTGATTTCTGTCTCACTGGGATTCGTCAACTGACATCGACGCTGTACTGTGGACTCAGGTCCGGCGGGGACGACCTGTTCTACCCGCGCAAGCTGATGTTAATTCAACGTACTTCTGGTGTTCCGAAAGCGCTAAGAGTACGGTGCGGCTAGAACGAGATTCTAGAGAGAGTGTTTGAGGTGACAGCAATGGCTTTGACTCCAGAAGACGTGGTCAACAAGCGGTTCCAGCCAACGAAGTTCCGTGAGGGCTACGACCAGGATGAGGTCGACGACTTCCTCGACGAGGTTGTCGTGGAGCTCCGCCGCCTGAACCAGGAGAACGAAGAGCTCCGCCAGCGCCTCGTCGCCGCCGACGCGCGCGCCAACGAGCTCCAGCGCGCCGGTGCCGCCCAGCCGCAGCAGCCGTCGTTCACGCAGCAGCCCGAGCCCGTAGCCGCCCCGGTTGCCGCTCCCGCCGCGGCCCCCGCGTTCGCCGGTGCAGCCCTCGACGCCAACCCCATGGACCCGGGCAACACGAACAACCTCCTGCAGCTCGCTCGCCGTCTTCACGAGGAGCACGTGCGCGAGGGTGTCGAGAAGCGTGACGCGCTCATCGCCGAGGGCCACGCGACGGCCGCCCGCGTCGTCGCCGAGGCCGAGACGCGCCAGCGCGCTGCGCTGGGTGACCTCGAGACGGAGCGCCAGCAGCTCGAGCACCGCATCGAGGAGCTCCGCAACTTCGAGCGCGAGTACCGCCAGAAGCTCAAGAGCTACATCGAGGGCCAGCTGCGCGAACTCGACTCCGCGAACGTCCTCACCGCTGCTCCCGCGGCCGCTGTCGCCGCTCCCGCGGCCCCGTCGTTCGCCGACGTGCCGCAGCAGCAGCAGTACGCCGCCCAGCCCGCTCAGCCGAGCTACGACGGCACGCAGCAGTACAACGCTCCGGCTGGCGTGCAGCCGCCCGCCAACTACCCCGGTTTCGCCGGGAACTAGCCCTACGCAGTCGACGGCCGGGGGGCGCGGTAACCCCGCACTCCCGGCCGTCGTTGCCGTTATCGCACCGAAAGCCTGACCCCGTGGAAACCCGCAGCCTCTTCGTGCCCGACGGACTCGCCGGTGAGCGCGTCGACTCCGCCATCGCGAAGCTCCTCGGGTTCTCGCGCACCTTTGCCGCCGAGGTGATCGACGCCGGCGGCGTGCTCCTCGATGGCAAGACCCTCTCGAAGTCCGACAGGCTGCCCGCGGGCGGGTGGCTCGAGGTCTCCTGGGTCTCCAAGACCGGGCCCACGATCGTGCCGATCGTGGTCGCCGATCTCGGGATCGTGTTCGACGACGACGACATCGTGGTCGTCGACAAGCCCGCGGGGGTCGCCGCGCATCCGTCGATCGGGTGGGAGGGCCCCACCGTCCTCGGCGCACTGGCGGGAGCCGGCTTCCGCATCGCGACGTCGGGCGCCGCCGAGCGCGCGGGAATCGTGCACAGGCTCGACGTGGGCACGAGCGGCCTCATGGTCGTCGCCAAGACCGAGACGGCCTACACGGCCCTCAAGCGGGCGTTCCACGACCGGGAGGTCGACAAGATCTACCACGCGGTCGTGCAGGGGCATCCGGACCCGCTCGCGGGCACGATCGATGCCCCGCTGGGTCGGCACCCGGGCGCGAGCTGGAAGTTCGCCATCGTCTCCGACGGCAAGCCGAGCGTGACGCACTACGAGACGCTGGAGGCGTTCCCGTCCGCCGCCCTGCTCG
>CAIXMB010000020.1 GCA_903920435.1 uncultured Actinomycetes bacterium | reverse complement strand
GGAAGCTCCTCGACGTCGACCACGACCGTTATGCGGGACAGGCCCGGGATCTCGCTCTTGCCGACGGCGAGCGACTCGATGTTGAAGCCGCGGCGGGCGAAGAGCCCCGCGACGCGCGTCAGGAGTCCTGGCTTGTCCTCGACGAGGAGTGACAATACGTGGGTCATGCGCCTACTCCTCTTCCCACTCGGGGGCGTGATCCCTGGCGTACTGCACCTGCGAGTTGCCGACACCCTGAGGCACCATGGGCCACACCATGGCGTCGCGGCTCACGATGAAGTCGATGAGCACGGGCCGGTCGTTGGTCTCGAGCGCGAGCTTGATCGCGGCGTCGACCTCCTCGGGCTTCGTGACACGGATGGCGAGGCATCCGTACGCCTCTCCGAGCTTGACGAAGTCGGGCACCATCGCGGTTCCGTGACCGGTGTTGAGGTCGGTGAACGAGTGGCGGCCCTCGTAGAAGAGCGTCTGCCACTGGCGCACCATGCCGAGCGACGAGTTGTTGATGACCGCGACCTTGATCGGGATGTTGTTGATCGTGCAGGTCGCGAGCTCCTGATTGGTCATCTGGAAGCAGCCGTCGCCGTCGATCGCCCACACCACGCGGTCGGGGTTGGCGACCTTGGCGCCCATGGCCGCCGGCACGCCGTAGCCCATGGTGCCCGCGCCGCCCGAGTTGAGCCACGCGTTGGGGCGCTCGTACTTGATGAACTGGGCCGCCCACATCTGGTGCTGGCCGACACCCGCGGCGTAGATGCCCTCGGGTCCGGTGAGCTGACCGATGCGCTCGATGATCGCCTGGGGCGAGAGCAGACCGTCGTCGGGCATCGTGTAGCCGAGCGGGAACTGCTCCTTGAGCGCGCTGAGGCGCTTCCACCACGCCGAGAAATCGGGCTTGGTCTCCTTCGCGGCATCCTTGAATGCGGCGTTGAGGTCGACGATCACGTCCTTCGCGTCACCCACAATCGGCACGTCCGCCGCGCGGATCTTGCCGATCTCCGCGGGGTCGATGTCGACGTGCACGATCTTGGCGAGCGGGGCGAACTCGCTCGGCTTGCCGGTCACGCGGTCGTCGAAGCGGGCGCCGAGGGAGATGATCAGGTCCGACTCCTGCAGCGCGAGCACGGCGGGCACGGAGCCGTGCATGCCGGGCATCCCGAGGTGCAGCGAGTTGGAGTCGGGGAAGGCACCGCGCGCCATGAGCGTGGTCACGACGGGCGCGCCCACGCGCTCGGCGAGCTCGAGGAGCTCGGCCGAGGCACCGGCACGGATGACTCCGCCGCCCACGTAGAACACGGGGCGCTCGGCCTCGACGAGCAGCTGGGCCGCGGCGACGACCTGCTTGCCGTGCGCCTTCACGACGGGACGGTAGCCGGGCAGGTCGACCTTGGGCGGCCAGATGAAGGGCGCGGTGTTCTGCTGCGCGTCCTTCGTCACGTCCACGAGCACGGGACCGGGGCGACCGGTCGTCGCGATCTGGTACGCCGCGGCGATGGCCGCGGGTACGTCCTCGGGCTTCGTCACGAGGAAGGAGTGCTTCGTGATGGGCATCGTGATGCCCACGATGTCGATCTCCTGGAACGCGTCGGTGCCCATCGAGGTCGAGAAGACCTGGCCGGTGATCGCGAGCAGCGGCACTGAGTCCATGTACGCGTCGGCGATCGCGGTGACGAGGTTCGTGGCGCCCGGGCCGGAGGTCGCGATCGCGACACCGATCTTGCCCGTCGAGGAGGCGTACCCCTCGGCGGCGTGACCGGCGCCCTGCTCGTGGCGCACGAGGATGTGGCGGATTGCCGTGGAGGCCATGAGCTCGTCGTAGAACGGCATGATGGCGCCCCCGGGGAGGCCGAAGACATCCGTGATCCCCAGGTGCTCGAGCGAGCGCAGGATCGCGCCCGATCCCGTCAGCACTTCGGGGGCGGAGCTCTTCGGTCTCGGAGTCGAGTCCGTAGACATAGGTAGATCCTTAATCGTTGGTCGAGCTTGTCGAGACCTCAGCCCGTGACGGCGCCTACGGCGGCCGAGTGCACGAGCTTCGAGTACTTGGCGAGCACGCCACGGGTGTAACGAGGAGGAAGGGGAGCCCAGCCGTTTCGGCGAGCTTCGAGCTCAGCCGGCTCGACAAGTAGGTCGAGCGAGCGAGCTGCGATATCGACCCTTATTAGATCACCATCGCGCACGAAGGCAATCGGACCTGCGTCCACTGCTTCGGGAGCTATATGGCCGATACACAGTCCGGTTGTGCCGCCTGAGAACCTGCCGTCGGTCAAGAGTAGTACATCTTTTCCGAGGCCGGCCCCCTTGATGGCAGCGGTGATCGCCAGCATCTCGCGCATTCCGGGGCCGCCCTTCGGGCCCTCGTACCGGATGACCACTACCGAGCCCGCCTCGATGGTGCCCTCCGCGAGCGCATCGAGGGCGGCGCGCTCGCGCTCGAACACCCGCGCGGGGCCCTCGAACACCTTCGCGTCGAATCCGGCCGTCTTCACGACCGCGCCCTCGGGAGCCATCGATCCCTTGAGGATCGTGAGGCCGCCCGTCGCGTGGATGGGGTTGTCGAGAGTGCGCAGCACCTTCCCGTCGAGGGGCTCGAGGTCGAGCTCCGCGAGGTTCTCGGCCATCGTCTTGCCGGTCACGGTCATGACATCGCCGTGCATGAGGCCAGCGTCGAGCAGCGCCTTCATGAGCACGGGGATGCCGCCGTGGCGGTCGACATCGTTCATGACGTACTTGCCGAAGGGCTTGAGGTCACCGATGTGCGGGATCGTGTCGCCGATGCGGTTGAAGTCGTCGAGCGTGAGGTCGACCTCGGCCTCGTGCGCGATGGCGAGCAGGTGCAGCACGATGTTCGTCGAACCGCCGAGGGCCATGCCGACGGCGATCGCGTTCTCGAACGCCTTCTTGGTGAGGATGTCGCGTGCCGTCAGTCCGAGGCGCAGCATCTCGACGACCGCCTCGCCCGAGCGGTGCGCGTAGTAGTCGCGGCGGCGGTCTGCGGCGGCGGGGCTCGCGGAACCCGGGAGCGAGAGGCCGAGGGCCTCGGCGACGCTCGCCATGGTGTTGGCGGTGTACATGCCGCCGCACGCGCCCTCGCCCGGGGCGAACGCGCACTCGATGCGCTTGGCATCCTCCGCGCTCATCTTGCCCGCGCGCACGGCACCGACGGCCTCGAACGAGTCGATGATCGTGATGTCCTTCTCCGTGCCGTCGCTGAGCTTGACCCAGCCCGGCGCGATCGAGCCCGCGTAGAGGAAGACCGAGGCGAGGTCGAGGCGGGCCGCGGCCATGAGCATCCCGGGGATCGACTTGTCGCAGCCCGCGAGCAGCACGGAGCCGTCGAGGCGCTCGGCCTGCATGACGACCTCCACCGAGTCGGCGATGACCTCACGGGAGACGAGCGAGAAGTGCATGCCCTCGTGGCCCATGGAAATGCCGTCGGAGACCGAGACCGTGCCGAACTGCAGCGGGTATCCCCCGCCGCCGTGCACACCCTCCTTGGCCGCCTGCGCGAGGCGGTCGAGGCTCAGGTTGCAGGGCGTGATCTCGTTCCACGAGCTCGCGATACCGATCTGCGGCTTGTCCCAGTCGGCATCCCCCATGCCGACCGCGCGGAGCATTCCGCGCGAGGTCATGGCTTCGATTCCATCGGTTACCGTGCGCGAGCGCGGCTTCATATCGGGCTTTTCCGGCATGGTACGAGTGTAGAACCTGCGCACGGATGCCCCGTGCCGCGGGCCCGGCCGCCGACCCGCCGCTCGGCCCTCAGACGGGTTCTCCGGAGGCTCTCCAGCGGCTCCTTGACGAGCGCCATACATTTGTTCGGCCCCGTTCCGAATGTATGGCGTTGGTCAAGGGTCGCAAGCGCCCCGGTCGAGCAGCTGATCGGCGGCGCGAGCGGGAGTGTCCGCGCCAAGCCGTGGCAGGCCTACTGCTCGTGCACGTCGCCTTCGCGGAGGTCGGCGAGGAGGGAGAGCACCCGCGCGACCTGGGTGGGGCCGGGCACGCGGAAGTTGGCGAGGGTGGGCCCGTCGCCGCTCTTGAGCCCGAAGTCGTCGGCGGTGAGGGCGGCGAAGGCGTCCTCATCCGTCACATCGTCGCCCGCGTAGAAGACGGCGTCGGCGTGCGTGTAGCGGCGCAGGTGCTCGACGGCCTCGCCCTTGGTCGTCGAGCGCACCGAGAACTCGAGCACGTTCTTGCCCTCGCGGATCGTGAGCCCCGCGACCTCGGCCGAGGCCTCGCTGCGGGCGACGAGGTGGGCGATGCGGCTGTTGAACTCCGTGGCGAGGCGCGTGTGCAGCGCGAACCCCGCCGGCTTCGGCTCGAGCCACACCTGGTCGACGGAGTCGGCCACCTCGCCGAGCACGGTGTTGAGCATGTCGACCTGGCGCAGCTCCGCGGTGTCGAGTGAGACGTTGTCATCCGGGGAGTCGAGCCGGATCTCGATGCCGTGCGAGCCCACGAGCAGCGCGGTCTGCGGCAGGTCGGCGACCTGCTCGAGGCTGCGGAGGGCGCGGCCCGAGACGAGGGCGACCCTGGTGTTGGGCATGGCGAGCAGGCGGAGGACCGCGGCACGCGCATCCGGCAGGGCCCGTGCCTTCTCGGGGTCGTCGACCTCGGGCGCGAGGGTGCCGTCGAAGTCGAGGGCGACGAGCAGTCGCTTCGTGCGCGCGAGCTCCCTCAGCGCTCCGATGAGCGGCTCGGGGAGCTTGGACCAGGGTGGGGCGGTATCGACGTCGACCATGTCAGTTGCTCCACCGGCGGTCGACTGTCCACTCGAGCTCGTCGGGCAGCGCCATCGGGGCGATGCGGTCGTACCGGCCCTTGCGCGCCTGCTCGAGGGTCTGCAGGAAGTTGCTCGACCACCGCTCGACATCGTTCTCGAGCACGCGGCGGCGCAGGGAGCGCATGCGCGTCGCCCGCTCCTTGGCGGGCATCTGGATGGCCTGCACGATGGCATCCTTGAGGCCGTCGATGTCGTGGGGATTGACGAGAAGTGCACGCTTGAGCTCGTCGGACGCGCCGGTGAACTCGCTCAGCACGAGCACGCCGTCGTCGTCGAACCGGCTCGCGACGTACTCCTTGGCGACGAGGTTCATGCCGTCGCGCAGCGCGGTGACGAGCAGCACGTCGGCGGCGAGGTACAGGGCGACCATCTCGTCGCGCGGATACCCGTGGTGGTGGTAGCTCACCGCCTGGTGGCTCATCGTGCCGAAGTCGCCGTTGATGCGCCCCACGGTCAGCTCGATCTCGTCCCGCAGCTGCATGTAGGCGGCAACCCGCTCGCGGCTGGGGTTGGCGACCTGCACCATGGTGACGTCCTCGACGTTCAACCGGCCCTCGGCGAGCAGTTCGCCGAACGCCTTGAGGCGGTGGCCGATGCCCTTCGTGTAGTCGAGGCGGTCGACGCCGAGCATGACGGTCTTCGGGTTGCCGAGGCCCTCGCGTATCTCACGCGCGCGCTCCTGGATGCGCGGCTCGCGCGCGAGCTCCTCGAAGCTCGCGGCGTCGATGGAGATGGGGAACGACCGCGCGATGACCCGGCGCGTCGGCTGGCCCGGCACGGCGACCTCGATCGCCGGGTTCTTCGTGGCGTAGTTCGTGAGCCGCCGTACGGCGCGCGAGAAGTTGCCAGCGTCGGCGACGCGCTGGAAGCCGATGACGTCGGCGCCGAGCAGTCCCTCGATGATCTGCGTGCGCCACGGGAGCTGGGAGTAGATGCCGTAGGGCGGGAACGGGATGTGGTTGAAGAACCCGATGGTCAGGTCGGGGCGGGCTTCGCGCAGCATCCGGGGCACCAGCTGCAGCTGGTAGTCCTGCACCCACACGACCGCGCCCTGCGCCGCGATGCCCGCGGTCGCGTCGGCGAAGCGCTGGTTGACGAGCACGTAGTTCTCCCACCAGTCGCGGTGGTAGCCGGGCACCGCGATGACGTCGTGGTACAGCGGCCAGAGCGTGTCGTTGCTGAAGCCCTCGTAGAAGTTCGCGATGTCGTACTCGCTGAGCGGCACGGGGATGATGTGGATGCCCTCGTTCTCGAAGGGCTCGATCTCGAGGTCGGGCTGGCCCGCCCAGCCGACCCACGCCCCGTCGGCGGAGCGCATAACCGGCTCGAGCGCCGTCACGAGACCGCCGGGCGAGCGGCTCCAGCTCGCGGTGCCCGCGGCGTCGACTACCCGGTCGACGGGCAGGCGGTTGGACACGACGACGAAGTCGTAGTCCGCGTGCGTCGGAGAGGTCATTGCGTTTCCACGTTACCAGCGCGATCTTCACGGGGAGTTCACCCGGTGCACCCACCGCGTACAGCCCCGCTCGCGACACTGGCCGTGATGATCCGCATAGGGATGAGCACTTCCTGCGTCCACCCGCTGTCCGTCGAGAGCGCGTTCCGCCTCGCGAGTCAGGCGGGCTTCGACGGTATCGAGGTGATGATCACCGAGGATCCCGCGACCCGCAGCGTGACGGATCTGGCCGCCCTGAGCCGCGCGTACGGCATGCCGATCCTCTCCGTGCACGCGCCCGTGCTGCCGTTCACGCAGTTCGTGTGGGGAACCGACCCCGCCGCCAAACTCGAGCGCTCGGCCGAGCTCGCCGCCGAGGTGGGCGCCACCACGGTCGTCGTGCACCCGCCCTACCGCTGGCAGCCCCGCTATGCGCGGCGGTTCCTCGACCATGTCGACGAGGTGTCGGGCGAGTACCGGCTCGAGGTCGCCGTCGAGAACATGTTCCCGATCGCGGTCGGCCCGCTGCGGGTCGGAGCGTTCTCCCCCGGCTGGGACCCGATCGCCTCGGGCGCCCGCGCGATCACCCTCGACTTCTCGCACGCCGCCGTCGCCGACCGCGACAGCCTGGAGCTCGCGATGGCCGCGGGCGGTCGCCTGCGCCACGTGCACCTGTGCGACTCGACGGGTGGGGGCATCTCCGACGAGCACCTCGTGCCGGGCCGGGGCACGCAGCCCGTGGCCGAGGTGCTGCAGTACCTGGGCCAGCGGGGCTGGAAGGGGTCGCTCATCGCCGAGGTCGCCACGCGCGGCGCGGGCGGCGACACCGGGCGGCTCGTGATGCTCGCGGAGACCGTGCGCTTCGCGCGCACGCATGTCTCGACCGGGCGGTCGCGGCGCCAGAGCACCGCCGTCTAGAACGACTACCCTTTCGGCATGCCCATCGTCGACAACGCCATCTACCGCGAGGGCGTGCGGTCGACGCAGCCGGTGACTCTCGACCTCACGTTCGAGGAGCTCCGCGACCACGGCGGCTTCGCGTGGATCGGGTTGTACCGCCCCACCGAGGAAGAACTGCGCACCGTCGCCCAGGAGTTCGGCCTGCACCCGCTCGCCGTCGAAGACGCGCTCAAGGGCCACCAGCGCCCCAAGATCGAGCACTACGGCGATGTGCTCTTCATCGTGCTCCGCTCCGCCCGCTACCTCGATGCCCCGGAGGAGGTGGAGTTCGGCGAGGTGCACCTCTTCATCGGCCCGAACTTCGCCATCAGCATCCGTCATGCCGAATCGCCCGATCTCGGCCGCGTGCGCAAGCGCCTGGAGCAGCAGCCCGACCTGCTCGCGCTCGGCCCGCACGCCGTGCTCTATGCGATCTTCGACGAGGTCGTCGACGAGTACCAGCCTGTCATCAGCGGGCTCGAGAACGACATCGACGAGATCGAGGGCCAGATCTTCACCGGTGACGCCACGGTCTCCAAGCGCATCTACAAGCTCGCGAGCGAGGTGATGGCCTTCCAGCGCGCGACCCACCCGCTCGCCGACGTGCTGCAGATCCTCGAGGACGGCTACGAGAAGAAGGGCGTGAACCTCGAGCTGCGCCGCAACCTGCACGACGTGCTCGACCACTCCCTCAAGACCGTCGAGCGCGCCGACTCGTTCCGCGCGCTCCTGCAGAACGCCCTCACCGTGCAGTCGACCCTCGTCACCCAGAACCAGAACGAGGAGATGCGCAGCCTGTCGCGCGCGAGCATCGAGCAGGGCGACCAGGTGAAGAAGATCTCCGGATGGGCCGCCATCCTGTTCGCCCCCACCCTCATCGCCGCCATCTACGGCATGAACTTCCGGTTCATGCCCGAACTGCAGTGGGGCTTCGGCTACCCCTTCGCGCTGGGCCTCATGCTCGCGTCGGCCGTGGTGCTGTACATCGTGTTCAAGAAGCGGGACTGGCTCTAGCCCCGGCGTGTTGACGGCCTTGTACCTGAGCGGTCGTCCAGACTGGGCAGCATGTCCGACCGCCACACGTCCAGCAGCGAAGCCGAGCAGGAGCTCATCTTCGATCTCGTGCGTGAGCGACTGTTCGAGATGTTCGGCCCCGGCGGCAGTTTCCGCATCTCGCTCGGCCGTGCCAGCGCCGACGATTCGGTCTTCGTCTCCACCGTCGCCGACACGGTCGCGCACCACGTCGCCACCGCCTTCAACCCCGAGCGCGAGTCGTCGGGTCGGCGCGTTGCCGCGCCCACGACGATGGCCGAGCACGAGGAACTCTGGAAGGAGATCGAGGCCGGGCTGCTCGTTCGCCGCACCGGGCCCGACTCCGTGGATGTCGACGTCGAGCGCGAGGTCACGGCCGCGCGCGAGAGCAGCTCCCTCGCCGAGCGCCTCGGCAACAAAGCGGCCTGACCGTCGCGCTTAGGCTGGCGGGATGACCGTCGTCGTGATCCCCTGGCGCCCGCAGCCCTCCCGTCTCGCCGCCCTCGAGGCCGTGACCGCCTGGTACCGCGAGAATCTGCCGGGATGCGACATCCGGCTCGTCGACTGCACGGATGACCTCTTCAACCTCTCGCAGGCCCGCAACCTGGGCGTGGCCTCCGTCGACGACCCCGACGAGGTGGTGGTGATCGGCGACGCCGACACGATCCCCCAGCGGGATTCCCTGCGCGCCGCGGTCACGGCGGCCGCAACCTCGGGCCGCGTGCACCTGCCGTACGACGAGTACCGCTGGCTCGGGGCACGCGGCACCGCGCAGTTCTTCGCCGGCGCCCCGCTCGACGAGTGCGAGTTCGAGCTCGTGCGCGGCGCCTGCTCGGGCGTCTACGTGACCACGCCGCGCACGTGGGCGGCGCACGGCGGGCAGGACGAGCGGTTCCGCGGCTGGGGGTTCGAGGATGCCGCGTGGTACCTCGCGCACGAGACGCTGCTCGGGGAACCGCCGCGTCGTGAGCCCGGGCTCGTCTTCGCGCTGCACCACGTCGCCCAGCCCCGCGAGGGTGAGCAGTACGACGCCAATGCGGCGCTCATGGAGCGCTACCGGGCGGCCGCCGGCGACCCGTCGGCGATGCGCGAGTTGAGCGCCTCGAACGCCCGCTGACTGCCGGGCCGGCTGCGCAGGTCTGCGGAGAGGGCGTCGAGCGGCCCCCGCGGCAGGGCAAGAACTCGCCGCAGACCGTCGGCGAGCTCGTCCGCCGTCGCCTCGTTCGGCGCGAGGGCGACGCCGAATCCCGCTCGCTCGAGGGCGGCGGCGCCCGCGAACTGGTCGGTGGAGAACGGCAGCACGAGCAGGGGCACTCCCGCCGTCATCGCCTCGGTCACGCTGTTGTTGCCGCCGTGGGTGACGGCGGCGGCTGCAGAGCCGAGCAGCCGGACCTGCGGGAGGAACTCGCGGACGAGCCATCCGTCGGGCAGGTCGCCCAGCGCCGCGCGCTCCGCGGAGCCGAGCGCGATGGCGGCACGCAGGCCGAGCGACGCGAGGGCAGCGGCGACCCGGGCGAGCACGTCGGAGCGCACGGAGAGGAAGCTGCCGAAGCTCACGTAGACGAACGGCTCGTCGCTGCCGGCGAGCCACCTGTCGACCTCGGGGTCCGGCGCCTCCTCGCGCACGGCCGAGCCCAGGTACACGCCCTCAGCGGGCCGGGCCGCGAGCTCCGCGGGGTAGTTGTAGAGCAGCACGTCGCCGTGCTCCTCGAACGCGCTGCGCGACGGAGCGGCGCCCGGGGCGAGCTCGGCGAGGGCCGCGTTCCACTCCCGCGTGAACGACTCGCTCACCCGGTCGCACAGCTCCCGCAGCTCGGCGAGCTCCTCGGCGGTGGGCGCGAACGCCGCCGGCCACGCGGGCGGGAATCCGTACACCTCACCGGCCACGGGCAGCGCCGACGGATGCCCGACCACGACGTCCGCGTGCGCGATGCCCCCGGCCCTCAGTGCCAGGCGCGCGCTGAACGCGAGATGGTCGACGATGATCGTGTCGGGCGCGACGGACTCGACGACGGCCTGCACCTCGCGGCCGATGCGCACCGGCTCCCACATGAAATCGCTCAGTCGCGCCTCGGCCTGGTACGCGAGGGTCGGCACCATGCCCCGGCGCGTGGCGTCGAAGAAGCCGCGCAGCGCGTCGTCCTCGCCCTTCGGCTGGTCCTCTGCGCGGATGACGCCGGGGTTGGAGCCCTTGCCGAGCTGCAGGTTCACGCGCTCGAAACCGAACTGCTCCACGATCGCGGCGGTGGCGGGGCCCGTAGCGACGACGACCCGCTCCCCCGCGCCGCGCCACGCGGTGGCGAGGGTGAGCAGCGGTAGCAGGTGCGAGGCGTAGTCCGGGCAGATGACGAGGAGGGTCACGGGGTGGGGACCACCCAGTCGCGCAGGGGCTGCTGAGCCGCGTGCACGCCGGAGTAGACGCCGCCGAGCGAGCGGGCCATGGCCTGGATCGTGAAGCTCGCCTCGACCGTCGCACGGGACTCGGCGGGGTCGTGGGTGTCGGCGAGGCCGAGCGCCTCGATCATCGCGGAGCGCAGCAGCGCCACGTCCCAGGTGGGGGCGAGGACGCCGGTCACGCCCTGGCGCACATACGTCGCAGGTCCGCCGCCGTCGGGCGCGACCACGAACAGGCCAGAGGCCATTGCCTCGAGCAGCGCGATACCGAACTCCTCCTTGAGGCTGCCGCACACGTACACGCCGTGCGGTGCCGCGAGACCGGGCACGCCGAAGCGCGCCGCGGCGACCCAGCGGGCCGCGGTGTCGTTGGGGCGGTGCCCGGCGAGGAGGAGGCCGCGCGACGCGCGCTCGGCCGGCGGGATGAGCGCATCCATCGCGGCCAGCTGCTCGGCCTCGTCGGCCGACGGGTTCTCCAGGTCGCCGCCGATGAGCAGCAGGTTCGCCCGCTCGGCCAGCGGACCGCGCGCCCAGGCCTCGACGACCGTCGCCATTCCCTTGACGCGGTGGAACCTGCCCACGCTCACGAGCAGCGGAAGACCGCGACGATCCTCCGGCATCGTGCGCAGCAGTTCCTCGAGCGCGGCGAGCGCCGGAGTGGCGGGTCCGCCCGCCGCATGGTCGCCGGCCTCGGCGACCGCGCGGTCGATGACCCCGAGATCGATGCCCTCGGGCACGATCGAGTGGCGCTCCGGGTGGGCCGTGATGTCGATGCCCACCAGTCGGCGCATGTCGCGCTCGAGTTCGGGACGCGGGAAGAGCACGGTGTGGTCGGCATTGCCGGCGAGCTGCTGCACGAGCCGCGCCCGGAACCAGAAGTGCTCGCGCTCGTCGACGTCGCCGAAGTTCCAGCGCGTGAGCTGGCCCGACTTGTCGAGGGAGTCGATGACGGCGTGCGGGTCGGGCGCGACGGTGAACACGACGGGGATGTCGAGCTCGCGCGCGACGTCGGCCGCGGCGAGGCTGCCGACGTCGGCCATGCGCAGGTGCAGCACGTGCACCCCGCCGGCAGCGCGCAGCATGCGACGGATGCCCCGGCGCACCGCCACCCGCAGCGGCCACGCGTTGGCGGACTGCACGGGAGCGCTCAACGGGGGCACCCGGCCGAAGACGTGGCCGATCTCGGTGGCACCCAGCTCGCTCACGCTCTCGATGGCGCCCGCCGCCGAGCCGCGCGACATCGTGATGACGCGGTCGATGCCGCCGTGCTCCGCGATGAGCGCGTCTCCGAGACGCACCAGGAGGGTGGCGATTCCGCCGTTGTCGCCGCTGCCCACGTGGGTGAGGTCGGCATCGATGTCGGCGTGCAGGAAGAGCTGGGCCATGGTGAGCCCGGCGCCGGCGTGCGGCTCGGCATCCTTGATGGTGATATCGATGAGCGAGAGCCGCGCGACGTCGGAGAGGAAGTCGTCACCGGAGGCGAGGCTCTGCAGCACCGCGGTGACGGAGTCGATGCCCGGTCGCTGCCCCAGTGCCGAGACCGCGGCCACGCGGACGATGTGGTCCTCATCGGGGTCGGCGGCGATGCGCACGAGCGGCGCCAGGCTGAGCTGCGCGCGGACGAGTCCGAGGGTCTCCACGACGCGGTAGCGGGCTTCCGGCTCGGTGATGCCGAGGAGGGCGCCCTCCAGCCCCACGCCGATGTGGTCGGGTGCCGACACCGACCACATCTCGAGCGTGCGCTGCGCGACCATGCCGGCGAACCCGCCCTGGGCCACGAGTCCGATGAGACGGCCCACGGCGTCGAAGCGGGGCAGGCGCGATCCGAGCGCCCACGCGGCGTGCTCGCGCAGGAAGCCGCGCTCGCTCGACAGCAGCTGCGACACGACGACATCGGCCTGCGCGTCGACGATTCCGGCGAGCGCGTGCGTGGCGGCGATCGCCACCACCTGGTCGTCGCTCGCGAGCGCGGCGGTGAGCACGCGGATGGTGCGCACGCCGCTGTCGCGGCTGGCCTCGAAGGCCAGGTCGTCGGCGAGGCGCATCGAGTCAACGAGGCGATCTGCTTGCTGGACTGCATCCAGGGAGGTGAGGATACCCACGATGACCCTTCTGGGGGAAATTGGCCTTGGGCCGCCTCGGCCTTCTGGGCCGGGTGCTGGCACCACTTCCGATGATATGCGTCCCGACTGTCAGTGGACTTCGGCTAGCGTGAACGGGCCACATCGGGTAGGGGGAAATGCGTGCGAATAGTTGCCATCGGCGACATCGGTGTCGAGAACGAGATGATCCACATCGGTGACGAGGCCATGTTCGGCGCCCTCGTCGCCGCGGTGCGATCCCGGGGTGTTGAGCACATCACCGGCATCTCCTCGAACCCGGCGGAGAGCTCGGCCCGCTACGGGATCGATGCCGTGTTCCCCCTCGGTTTCGGCGCCGACCGGGCCCAGAACGAGGCACGGATGCGCGCCGCACTTGCCCCCGCGCCCGACGAGCGCACCCGCGCCCTGGTGGAGGCCGTGCGGGCCTCCGACGGGGTGGTGATCGCCGGCGGCGGGAACATCACCTCGCTCTGGCCGCACCACGTGTTCGAGCGGGCCACGGTGGGGGCCATCGCCGCTGCCCTCGGCAAGCCGCTCGTCGTCACCGGGCAGACCATCGGACCCGACCTCGACGCCGCGGACGCCGCGCTCGTCGCGCCGCTCCTCGACTCCGCACGACTCGTCGGCGTGCGCGAGCCCAGCTCCCATGCGCTCGTCACGGCCCTGGGTGTGACAGCACCCGTCGAGCAGACCATCGACGACGCCAGCTACCTGGTCGACGAGCCGCCCGCCCGCGGCGACTACTGCCTCGTGAGCCTCGCGAACCACGTCGGGGGCGCTGACCGCGACGCCGTGGTGCGCGAGGTCGCCGCGCTGCTCGACGGGCTCGACCTGCCGGTGCGGTTCCTCGCGCACTTCGGGTCGCTGGTTCCCGGCGACTCGCTCATGCACGATCGCGTGATCGCCGCCATGCACTCCCCCGCCGACGTGGTCACCCCCACCGACTCCGAGAGCGCCGCCCGGCTCGCACGCGAGGCCGCCTTCGTCGTGAGCAGCCGCTACCACCCGGTCGTCTTCGCCGTGCCCGCGGGAGTGCCCGCGCTCGGCATCCCGGTCGACGGGTACACGAGCGTCAAGCTCCGCGGCGCACTGGGCAACTTCGGACAGGACGGCGTGCTGCCGGTCGACGAGCTGCTGGCCGGGCGGGGTGCGGCAGTGGCATCCGGCATCTGGGCACGTCGCGAGGAGATCCGCGACGACGCCGCCCGCCACTCCGTGGAGAAGCACGCGGCGTCGTCGGCGTGGTGGGACCGGGTGGTCGCTGCCCTCGGCTAGGCCGTGCGCGGCACGAGCCCGAGGGCTCCCGCCCGCCGGGTGCGGCGGATGGCGAAGAGCGCGACGAGCACGCTGCCCACCCCGAACGCGAGCAGCACGAGCGCCGAGGTGATCACCGAGCCGGGGTCGCCGCCCGACAGGATGCCCTGCATGCCGCCCACCGCGTAGGTAAGAGGCAGGAACGGGCTCACGACCTGGAACGGCGTGGACAGCAGCTGGATCGGGTAGATGCCGCCAGTGGAGGTGACCTGCACCGCCAGCAGGAACAGCGACACGACGAGCCCGGCGCGGCCGAGGCCGATCGTGAGCAGGTAGTGGAACGCCGTGAAGGCGGCCGCCGTGAGCAACGAGAAGCCCAGGGTGGCGGGCAGCAGGTTCCACCCGACGCCGAGCGATACGTGCAGCAGCACGGTCAGCAGGAGCGCCTGAGCGCCGGTCACCGCGCTCGCCCGGGCGATGGCGGATGCCACGAGCCGGCCGTTGCGCGCCGTCGAGGTGAGCGCGCGCCGGGTGACCGGGCGCAGCACGAGGAACACCGCGAGCGCGCCGATCCAGAGGCCGAGTGGCACGAAGAAGGTCGCGACCACCTGTCCGACCTGCGAGACCGGGTTGTCCGTCGACACCGAGAGCGTGACCGGGTCGGCAGCGACCTCCGCGTTGGAGGCTGCGGCGGCGGCATCCGTGGTGGGGATCTGGTCGGCGCCGGTCTGCAGGCCCGTGGAGAGGCTCGTCGCACCCGAGGCGAGCCCGTTGGCGCCGTCGACGAGCGCCGGGCCGCTCTGCGCGAGCTGGTACGCGCCATCGGCGCTCTGCGAGATGCCGGACTGGATGCCCGAGATTCCCGAGGCGGCCTGCGAGTTGAGAGTCGCGCCCCCGGCCGCGGCCTGCGCGAGCTGCCCGATGGCGCCCTGCAGCTGGGCCTTCACGGTCGGGTCGGTGACGCTCGAGAGGTCGAGCGACGAGAGGTAGCCCGAGACCTGCGAGACGCCGCCGGTGTAGGTGGCGATCCCGGAGCTCAGCTGGCTGAGCCCCGCGGCCCCGCTGTCGAGCTGCGAGAGGCCGTAGGAGAGCGAGCCCACGCCGTCGGTGTACTGGGTGAGGCCAGACGAGAGCTGGGCTGCTCCGGTGGAGAGCTGCGCCGCGCCGTCCGCGGCGGTGCCGAGCGAGGTGCCCAGGTCGCCGAGCGACGAGTAGATGCCGCCGATGTACTGCGCGGTGATCGCATTGCCGAAGGTGTCGGCCATCGTCTGGCCGACGACCTGCGCCACCGAACCGGTGAGGTAGCTGTGCGCGTCGTCGGTGCGGATCGAGATGTCGGCCTTGACCGGGTCGCTGCCGAACAGCGACATGATCGAGGTGGAGAAGTTCGAGGGCACGGTGAGGATGGCGTACACGTCACCCGCCTTGAGGGCGGCCGCGGCATCCGTGGCGTTGGTGATGGTCCAGTCGAAGCCCTTCGAGCCGGTCAGCTCGGTGACGAGCTGGCGGCCGGCGAACACGTTCTGCTCGGTGCCGTCGGCGTTCGTCATGGTCTGCAGCGTGTCCTCGTTCACGATCGCGACGGGGATCGAGTCGAGCGCCTTGTCGCCCTGGCCCACGGCCCCCACGAAGAGGCCCGCAAACGCGAGCGGGATGAGTACGACGGCGGCGAGGCCGCCCCAGCGGAGCCAGCGGTTCTTCATCGGACGAGTCCTTCCGTGGAGAGGGAGTAGAGGTCGACGGCGACCACCGCCCGGTCCGCGACGGTGTCGCAGCGGAACGGTACGGGAGTGCCGACCACGAGTGTCGTCGTGGCGGGGGCGAGCTTGGCGACGGCGGAGAGGAACAGCTGCTCCTCCTCGTCGCTCGAGAACGAGTCGAGCTGGTCGAGCATCGCGATGGGGGTGCGCTCGGCGAGCGCCACCGAGGCGAGGGCGACCGCACGCTCGAGCTGCGGCAGCTCGACGAGCGTGCTCGACGGCAGCACCGTCGTGCGGCCCTCACCGAGCACCGAGTTGACGCGGTCGAGCCAGCGGCGGGCGCTGCGCCCGGTCGTGAGGAAGCGGTACCACGGCTGCGTCATCTCGATGCGCTCGGTGAGCAGCTCGCCGATGGTCACGCTCGTCTCCGCACGGGTCGACCCGCCCACGTCGGCGAGGGCGACGAGCGAGCGCACGTCCGCGGCCTCGGACGGCAACGGATGGCCGGCAACCTGTGCTCGCCCCGAGAGCGGGTCCAGCCGGCCGGAGAGCGTGGCGGCCACGAGCCGGCGGTCGACGGGGTCGCCGCTGGCCATGACGATGGAGCCCCGCTCGACGCTGATGGACAGCGGGCCCACCGAGTGCTCGCGCGATCCCGCGACGAGGTACTGGGCGCTCAGAGCGATATCGCCCTCGGCCTTCGCCCACTCGACGGCGTGCCGGTGCTCGCGCAGCTGCTCACCCTCGATGTCGACGTTGGGCAGGATGCGGCCGAGCCACTTCGGCATCCACCACGCCGCCCTGCCGAACAGGGTCATGAGGGCGGGCACCAGGGTCATGCGCACGAGGAACGCGTCGAACGCGATCCCGACCGCGAGCCCCAGGGCGATGGGCTTGATCATGCCGCTGCCCTCGGGCACGAACGCGAAGAAGACGAAGAACATGATGAGGGCGGCGGCCGTCACCACGCGGGATCCGTTGGCGAAGCCGGTGGCCACCGCGTGCTTGGGGTCGCCCGTCTTGACGTACTCCTCGCGCATCCCGGAGACGAGGAACACCTCGTAGTCCATGGCGAGCCCGAAGAGCACGGCCATGAGGATGATCGGCATGAAGCTCAGGATCGGGCCGGGGTTCTCGACGTTCAGCAGGTCGGCGAGCCAGCCCCACTGGAAGATCGCGACGACGACGCCGAACGACGCGACGATCGACAGCAGGAAGCCGACGGCGGCCTTGAGCGGCACCAGCAGCGAGCGGAAGACCGCCATGAGCAGGATGATCGACAGCCCGACGACGATGAGCCCGAACGGGATGAGCGCGCTCGTGAGCCGGTTGGAGATGTCGATGCCGACGGCGGTCGTGCCGGTGACCGAGATCGGGGTGTCGTACTTCTTCTCGATCGACGGCGCGAGATCGCGGATCGTCTGCACGAGCTGCTTGGTCTCGAGCGAGTCGGGGGCGCTCTTCGGCGTCACCTGGATGATGGCGGTGTCGAGGCCCTCGTCCGGGAAGCCCTGCGAGACGTACGCGACGTCGTCGAGGCCGCGCAGCTCGGAGCCGATCGCGTCGAGGTCGTCGAGGATGTCGACCGTCTGCGTGATGTCGACCGCGACGACGAGGGGGCCGTTGTAGCCGGCGCCGAAGCCCTCGCTCACGAGGTCGTACGCCTCGCGCTGGGTCGAGCCGGCGGGCTCCGATCCGCCGTCGGGCAGGTTGAGGTCGAGGCTGAGGGCCGGGATCGCCAGGGTGCCGAGGATGGCGACGACGCCGAGGGTCGCGAGCACGGGGCGCTTCATGACGCCCTTCACCCAGCGCATGCCCATGGTCTTCTGCTCGCCCTTGGCGGCGGCGACGGCCCGCTTCCAGGCGCGGCTGCCCTCCTTGGGCGCGAGCCTGCCCTTGGCGAGGCCGAGGAGCGCCGGCAGCAGCGTCGTCGCGACTCCGATCGCGATGAGCACGGCGACCGCGGCCCCCACACCCATCACGGAGAGGAACGGGATGCCCACCACGAGCAGTCCGAGCAGGGCGATGATCACGGTGAGCCCGGCGAACACCACCGCGCTACCTGCGGTGCCGACCGCCATGGCGGCCGACTCCTCCGGGTCCTCGCCGCGGGCCAGCTGCGACCGGTGCCTCGACAGGATGAACAGCGCGTAATCGATGCCGACCGCGAGGCCGATCATGAGCGCGAGCAGCGGCGCCGAGCTCGAGACCGTCGTGAAGGCGGAGATGGTCGTGATGGCGCCCATGACGATTCCCACGCCCAGCAGCGCGCTGAGCAGCGGCATGCCCGCGGCGAGCAGTGAGCCGAAGGTGATGAACAGCACGACTCCCGCGAAGACCACGCCGAACACCTCGGTGACCGTGATGGCGACAGAGGTCTCGGCGAACACCTGGCCGCCGAACTCCACCTGCAGGCCGGCGTCCTCGCCGATCGCCGCCGTGTCCTTGAGCTCTGCGAGCGTCTCGTCGGTGACGTCCGTAGACGGGCCGTCGAACTGGATGCGGATGATCGCCATGCTGTCGTCGGCGCTGATCGCGTTGCCGGCGTACTGGTCGAAGGGGCTCATGGCCGAGTCGATGCCCGGCACGTCGTCGATGGCGGCGACGAGCTTCTCGATGGTCGCCTTCTGGTCTTCGACGGATGTCCCGGCCGGCGCCACCACAACGCCCGTCGCGCTGGCTCCCGCCACCGACGGGAACACCGCCTCGAGCCTGTCGAGCGCCGCCTGCGACTCGGTGCCCGGAATCGCGAACGACTCCTGGGTCTTGCCGCCGAGGAGGATCCCGCCGCCGAGGGTCGCGACGACGAGCAGCAGCCACACGCCGATGACGCGCCAGGGGCGGCGGTACGAGAAGCGGCCGAGACGGTAGAGGAGGGTTGCCATGTTCTATCCCAGTAGGTCGGTGAGGATGACGATGAGAGCAGCCCTGGTCTCATCTAGGGTTTCGACCTGCGTCAGGTCGAAGGTCTGCACGCTGCAGAGCATGTAGGCCGCGCCGCCGAGGGCGATGCCGAAGCGCATCTTCTCCTCGAGCGAGCCGGTGTTCGCCGCGAAGAACTCGGCGAGCTGGCGCACGAGTTCGTTCGCGCGCTCGATGACGGGGACGTCGACGAGCGACGGCCCTTGGTTGATGAACATGTTGACCTCGAGCCGGTACTCGAGCAGGAAGTCGACGAACGCCTCGAGGAACGCGCGCTGGTCGCCCATTCCCCCGGCCTCGAGGGGGGCGAGCACCACGTGCATCCGGTCGATGGCCGGGCCGATCGCCGCCTCGAGCAGGTGCTCCTTGGAGTCGAAGTGGTAGAGCACGCTCGACTTCGAGACGCCGGCCAGCTCGGCGATGCGCTGCAGTGAGGTCGCGCCGTACCCGGCCGCCGCGAATTCGGCGAGCGCAATGGTGCGGAGTTCTTCCCTCGTGGTCATGCCTCGACCGTACTTGACCGATCGGTCAGAAACTGTCCGATCGGTCAGTTTGGCAGTGAACACTCAGTTGCCGTTCAGCTAACGGCAGATGGTCACCCTGGGGAGTCGGTCAGGCATGTTCACCACGAGGGCGGGCTGGCTGTCACGCTCCTTGACCAGCGCCATACATTTGTTAGGACTCCCCCTTAATGTATGGCGGTGGTCAAGGAGCATGGCTGATGCTCCGGGAGCCGTGTGCGCTTAGTGCACGAGCGCGAGGGCGAGCGTCGCGGCGACGACGGTGAGGGGCGCGACGACGAGTCCGAGCGCGATGTACTTGCCCCACGAGATCTCGACGTCGAGGGCCTTGAGGCGGTCGTGCCAGAGCAGGGTGGCGAGCGACGCCCAGGGGGTGATGAGGCATCCGGCGTTGACACCGATGAGCACCGCCGCGATGCGCACGGGGCTGTCGGCGATCGACTCGAAGGCCAGGTAGGCCGGCAGGTTATTGACGACGTTGGCGCCCGCCGCCGCGGAGCCGGCGAGGCGCAGGAGGCTCAGTGGGTCCTGGCCGTGGCCGGCGAGCGCGGTGAGCAGCGCGGGCAGGCCGAGCGAGTGCGCGGCCTCGATGACGAGGAAGAGACCGGAGGCCAGCAGCACGAGCTGCCACGGGATGAGCCCGAACCGCAGCACCGAGCGCCGCCGCACGGCGAAGAAGGCGCCGAGGATGAGGGCGCCGGCGACGGCGGGGATCCACACGGGCACTCCCGACACGAGCGCCGGCAGCAGCAGGAGCACCACCACGCCGCTCGCGATGAGCAGCACGCGGTCGGTGGCGCGCTCGGGCTCGTCGGGCTGGTACCTCGTGAACAGCTGGCGGCGGTACACGACCAGGAGCACCAGCACGGGCACGAGGGCGGCGACGAGGGCGGGCAACGCCATGAGGGCGGCGAAGGCGAACGGTGAGATGCCGCCGAGGGCGTGCTGGGCGAGGAGGTTCGTGAGGTTCGAGACCGGAAGCAGCAGCGAGGCGGTGTTGGCGAGCCAGACGGTCGTCAGGGCGAACGGCAGGGGCGGCAGCCCCACGTGCCGGGCCAGCAGCACGACGACGGGCGTGAGCAGCACGGCCGTGGTGTCGAGCGACAGGAACACCGTGCTGATCACCGCGATGAGCACGACGAGCAGCCACAGCAGCCATGAGCGGCCGAGGCCCCAGCGCGCGGCACGTTCCGCGACGATGCGGAAGAGCTCCGCCTCGGCGGCGAGTTCGGTCACGATGGTGATCGCGACGACGAAGAGGAGGATGGGCCATACCCGGTCGGCGACGGCTATGGCATCCGTCGCCGGCAGCACGCCCGTGACGATCAGCGCGGCCCCGATGACGAGCAGCGCAGCACCGAGGATCGCTGATTTCACACCCCACTGTACGACGCAAGGGGGTGGGTCGGATGACGCGCACGGGGTAGCCTCGTGCCATGCGCAAGTTCATCTTCAACACGACCCTGCTCAGCGCCCTCTTCGGCGGCTGGGGAACCGTGCAGGCGACGCGCAAGGGCCCCCGTGACTGGCGCCTCATCCTCATGTGGGTGAGCTGGGGCCTCACGGTGGCGATCGCCGTCGGCACCGTCATCAAGCAAGCGCAAGACCAGAACGAGCTGGAGGACTGACCATGCACTTCCCCGGATTCGACGGATTCCACATCCTCGGCGCCCTCGTGTGGGGCTTCGCCTCGCTCGTCGCGCTCCTCGTCGTGCTCGCCCTCGTCGCGCTGCTCGTGCGGTACCTCATCATCGCGACGCGCGCGCACCAGCTCTACATCGCGAACAACACGCCGTCGACCCCCGCCGCACCGGCGGAGCCCGTCGTCGCACCCAAGCGCACGCCGAAGACTCCCCCGGCCGTCTAGATGGCGATCAGCTTCCGCACCAGGCTGAAGGGCGAGGGCTACACCGCCGCGGGCATCGCCGTGCCCGAAGACCTCATGGCACAACTGGGTCCGGCCAAGCGCTACCCGGTGGTCGTGACGATCAACGGCGCGCACACGTACCGCAACAGCGTCTCCTGGTACAAGGGCGCGTTCATGATCAGCGTGAGCTCGGAGAACCAGAAGCTCGCCGGCGTCACGGGCGGTGACGAGGTCGACGTGACCGTCGAGATCGACGACGCCCCGCGCGTGCTCGAGCTGCCCGACGATTTCGCCCTCGCACTCAAGGATGCGGGTGTGCTCGAGAAGTTCCAGGCGCTCTCGTACTCGAAGCAGAACTCGTTCGTCGCCCCGTGGTCCGCGGCGAAGAGCGACGCGACGCGCGACAAGAACCTCGCGAAGGCGATCGCCGCCGTCGCTGGTTGAGTAGGCCGCCCGCGGCCGTATCGAAACCGGGTTTCGATACGCGCTAGCGCGCTACTCAACCCACCTAGCTGAGGAAGCCGCGCAGCAGCGCCGCCGACCCCGCGAGGTGCTCTGTCATCGCGGCGGCCGCGCGCTCGGGGTTGCCCGTCAGGATCGCCACGACGATGGCCTCGTGCTGCTCGTTCGAGTGCGCGATGTTGCGCGCGAGCAGCGGGATACCGTCGAGCAGCTCGTTCACGCGCGTGCGGTTGTCGGCGAGCAGCGACACGAGCGAGGGGGTGCCCACGAGCTCACCGATCGTGAGGTGCAGGCGCGAGTCGAGCCGGCGGTAGTCGTCGACGGATGCCGCTGCCGTCTCGGTGAGCCGCGTCCACAGTTGATCGCGCTCGGGGGCGGAGAGGTCGCGCGCCGCGGCCGCGCGTGCCGCGCCCACCTCGAGGATGTCACGCAGCCCGAGCACGTCCTCGATCTCCGCGGCCGTGGGGGCCGCGGCATCCGGCCCGACTGCCGTGGACGGGATCGTGTCGCTCACGAAGGTGCCGCCGTAGCGGCCCCGGCGCGCGACGAGGTACCCCGCGTCGCTCAGGGAGCGGATCGCCTCGCGCACGGTGTCGCGGCTCACCGAGAACCGGGCGGCGAGATCGCGCTCGGGCGGCAGCGCCTCCCCCGGCTGCACGATGCCGAGGCGGATCGTCTGGAGGAGGCGCGCCACGGTGTCCTCGAACGCGTTGCCGTTGCGCACGGGACGGAAGAGCACCTCCCCCGCGTCGGTCATGCGCGCACGCTGAGGCCCTCGAAGCGGCCCTTCGAGAGCCTCAGGGAACCGGTCATAGCGGGGTGACGTACGCGGAGCTGATGCCCCCGTCGACGAGGAACGTGGAGGCCGTGATGAAGCTCGCGTCGTCGCTCGCGAGGAAGGCCACCGCGGCAGCGAGCTCCTCCGGCTCCGCGAAGCGGCCCTTGGGGATGTGCACGAGGCGGCGCTGGGCGCGCTCCGGGTCCTTCGCGAACAGCTCCTGCAGCAGGGGCGTGTTCACGGGACCGGGGCACAGCGCGTTCACCCGGATGCCCTGCCGCGCGAACTGCACGCCGAGCTCCTTCGTCATCGCGAGCACGCCGCCCTTCGATGCCGTGTAGGAGATCTGGCTGGTCGCACTGCCCATCACGGCAACGAACGACGCCGTGTTGATGATCGAGCCGGACTGCTGCTTGACCATGTGGCGCAGCGCCGCGCGCGAGCACAGGTACACGCTCTTGAGGTTGACCTCCTGCACGCGGTCCCAGGCGGGCAGCTCGGTCGTCTCGATCGAGTCGTCGTCGGGCGGCGAGATGCCCGCGTTGTTGAACGCGATGTCAAGCGAGCCGTACTTCTCGGCCGCCGTGTCGAAGAGGTTGTTGACCTCGGCCTCGTTCGTCACGTCGACCTTGACGAACAGGCCGCCGACCTCGGCCGCCGCCTTCTCGCCGGTCTCGGCGTTGAAGTCGCCGATCACGACGGTCGCGCCCTCGGCAGCGAACCGCTTGGCGGTCGCGAGGCCGATGCCGCTCGCGCCCCCGGTGATGACGGCGACCTTGCCCGCGAGGCGCTGGGTGAGGTCGATGTTGGTGATTGCCATGTGTGCCTTTCGTGGATCGAGTAGGCCCGCCAGGGCCGTATCGAGATTGGTTTCGATACGCGCTGGCGCGCTACTCAACCCGCCATCTCTCAATCAGTGGATATGAAGACGTTCTTGGTCTCGGTGAAGGCCGCCGCCGCGTCGGGCCCGAGCTCGCGGCCGAGGCCGCTCTGCTTGAACCCGCCGAACGGGGTGGAGTACCGCACGCTGGAGTGCGAGTTGACGGAGAGGTTGCCGCTCTCCACGCCGCGGGCGACCCGGATGGCCCGGCCGACGTCGCGCGTCCAGATCGAGCCGCTCAGCCCGTAGATGCTCGAGTTCGCGAGCGCGATCGCGTCCGCCTCGTCATCGAACGGGAGCACGGTCACGACGGGCCCGAAGATCTCCTCCGTCACCCGGCGGTCGTCGCGCGACGGGGGCAGCACGACGGTCGGGGCGAACCAGTAGCCCGCGCCGGTCGGGACGCTGCCGCGGAACGCGACATCCGTGTCATCCGGCTGGTACGCCGTCACGGAGTCGAAGTGGGCCTTCGACACGAGCGGGCCCATCTCGGTCTTCTCGTCGTTGGGGTCACCGACGACGACGCCCTTGACCGCCGGCTCGAGCAGCTCGAGGAACCGGTCGTACGCGCTGCGCTCCACGAGGATGCGGCTGCGCGCGCAGCAGTCCTGCCCGGCATTCTCGAACACGGCGTACGGCGCGGTGGCCGCGGCCTTCTCGAGGTCGGAGTCGGCGAACACCACGTTCGCGCTCTTGCCGCCGAGCTCGAGGGTCACCGCCTTGACCTGGGCGGAGCATCCGGCCATGACCTGCTTGCCGACCTCGGTCGAGCCGGTGAAGACGATCTTGCGCACGCTCTCGTGGGTGACGAACCGCTCGCCGACGACCGAGCCCTTGCCCGGCAGCACCTGGAACAGCCCGTCGGGCAGCCCGGCCTCGAGTGCGAGCTCGCCGAGGCGGATGGCGGTGAGCGGCGTCCACTCGGCGGGCTTCAGCACGACCGTGTTGCCGGCGGCGAGCGCGGGCGCGAAACCCCAGCTCGCGATGGTCATGGGGAAGTTCCACGGCACGATGACACCCACGACGCCGAGCGGCTCGAGGAAGGTGACGTCGAGTCCGCCCGCGACGGGGATCTGCTTGCCGAGCATCCGTTCGGGTGCCGCCGAGTAGTAGGTGAGCACGTCGCGCACGTGCCCCGCCTCCCAGCGCGCCTGCCCGATCGGGTGGCCGGAGTTGACCACCTCGAGCAGCGCGAGCTCCTCGATCGACCCGCCGACCGCCGCGGCGAAGTCGCGCAGGGCTGACGCGCGCGCCGCCGGGGCGAGCGCCGCCCACGCCTTCTGCGCGGTGACCGCCCGGGCCACGGCGTCGTCGACGCCCTCGAGGGTCGTGTGCTCGATCGTGCGGATCTCGGCCTCGGTGGCCGGGTTGATGAGACGGCTGCTAGCCACGGTATGCCCTTGCTGCTTCCACTAGACCTTCGAACAAACGGATGTCGTCGTCCTGCTCCGGATGCCACTGCACCCCGACCCCGAACGGAACGCTCGGCAACTCGACCGCCTGGATGGTGCCGTCGTCGGAGCGGGCCGTGACGACGAGACCGGCGGCGACCTCGTCGATCGCCTGGTGGTGGTACGACTTGCCGACCACCGACTCGCCGATGAGCGACGCGAGCGTCGAGCCCTCGACGGTCACCTCGTTCTGCGCGAACTCGCCGCGCCCGAGGTTGTAGCGCGTCGAACCGACGACCTCCGGCAGGTGCTGGTGCAGCGTGCCGCCGAGGGCGACGTTCATGAGCTGCGCGCCGCGGCAGATGCCGAGGAACGGCAGCTGCTTCTCGATGGCGGCGGTGAGCAGCGCATCCTCCCAGGCGTCACGATCGGGCCGGGGCTCGTCGGTCTCGGCGTGCCGCTTCTGGCCGTAGCGTGCGGGGTCGACGTCCTTGCCGCCCGTGATGATGAGCCCGTCGAGCCCGTCGAGCACGGCGGAGGCGATCTCGGCGTCGACAGGCTGCGGCGGCAAAAGCACGGCGATGCCGCCCGCCTTGTTCACCGCCTCGAAGTAGACCTTCGGGAGGAACGACGCCTGCACGTCCCACACCCCCGTCTGCGCCTGCTCCAAGTACGTGGTCAGGCCGATGATGGGTCTCGGCTTCGCTCGACCACCGCTAGAAGCGCTCGAAGCCACGGACTCTCTCCCAATCGGTGATCGCCGCGTCGTACGCCGCCTGCTCGACGCGCGCGTTGTTCAGGTAGTGCGCGACGACATCCTCGCCGAACGCCTCGACCGCGATCTCGGAGCCGGCGAACAGCTCGGTGGCCTCGCGCAGGCTCGCGGGCACCCGCGGGGCGTCGGATACGTAGGCGTTGCCCTCGAAGATCGGCTCCAGCTCCAGCTCGTGCTCGATGCCGTACAGCCCGCCGGCGATGAGCGCCGCCACCGCGAGGTACTGGTTCACGTCGCCGCCGGGCACGCGGTTCTCGACGCGCAGCGAGCGGCCGTGCCCGACCACGCGCAGCGCACAGGTGCGGTTGTCGAGCCCCCACGCGACGGCGGTGGGCGCGAAGCTTCCGGCGACGTAGCGCTTGTAGGAGTTGATGTTCGGGGCGAAGAACAGCGTCAGTTCGCGGAGGGTCGCCAATTGGCCGGCGATCCAGTGCTCCATGAGCTTCGAGAATCCGTACGGCCTGTTCTTGTCGGCCATGACCGGCTCGCCGCCCTCGCCGACGACCGAGAGGTGGATGTGGCAGCTGTTGCCCTCGCGCTCGTTGAACTTGGCCATGAAGGTGAGCGACTTGCCATGGGCATCCGCGATCTCCTTCGCGCCGTTCTTGTAGATCGAGTGGTTGTCGCACGTCCCGAGCGCGTCGGTGTAGCGGAACGCGATCTCCTGCTGGCCGAGGTTGCACTCGCCCTTGACGCCCTCGCAGTACATGCCCGCGCCGTCCATGCTGTTGCGGATGTCGCGCAGCAGCGGCTCCATGCGCGTCGACGCCATGAGCGCGTAGTCGATGTTGTAGTCGCTCGCGGGCGCGAGGTCGACGTACATCTTCTTCCACGCGTCGCGGTAGCTGTCGTCGAACACGATGAATTCGAGCTCGGTGCCGACGAAGGCGCTCAGGCCGCGTTCTTCGAGCCGCTTCAGCTGGCGTTTGAGCACCTGGCGCGGGTCGGGGTTCACGGGCGTCTCGTCGAGCCAGGTCAGGTCGGCGGTCACGATCGCGGTGCCGGGCAGCCAGGGTGCGAGCCGCAGGGTGTCGAGGTCGGGGATCATCGCCATGTCGCCGTAGCCGCGCTCCCAGCTCGAGATGGCATAGCCGTCAACGGTGTTGTTCTCCACGTCGACGGCGAGCAGGTAGTTGCAGCACTCGGCGCCGTGCTCGGCGAGCTCCTCGAGGAACAGCCTCGCCGAGGCGCGCTTGCCCACCAGACGCCCCTGCATGTCGGTGAACGCGATGATGACGGTGTCGATCTCGCGGGCCGCGACCAGTTCGGTGAGCGTCTCGACAGTGAGGTTGCCTGTTGCCACGTGTGCTCCGCTCCGAGTTGGTTTCCGACCATTACACCACAACGGATGCCCGTCGCTTCGGCCCACCGTAACGCGCATTTAACATCCAAAGGTAGACATCGGGTACCAATAGACGCCAAGCTCTCAGGAAAGCGTGGACGCCGCGGTCTGCCGCGGTTCCCGCACCCCCTCTTACCCCCAGGGAAGGACCGGACATGGCAGAGACCCGCAAGGTCTCCGGCGTCAAGTACACGACCGCCGGAGCCGAGTATTTCGAGAAGCGCAAGCTCAAGCGCAGCGCAGGCGTGTGGGGGTTGTGGGGCCTCGCGGTCGCAGCGGTCATCTCCGGTGACTTCTCCGGCTGGAACTTCGGCATCGACTTCGCCGGATTCGGTGGCATGACCATCGCGTTCATCATCCTCGTGGCGATGTACTACGGCCTCATCTTCTCCATCGGTGAGATGGCGGCCGCCATGCCCCACACCGGTGGGGCCTACTCGTTCTCCCGCTCGGCGATGGGGCCGTGGGGAGGACTGGTGACGGGCTTGGCGGAGACCATCGAGTACGTCGCGACGACCGCGGTCATCGTCTTCTTCTCGGCCAGCTACGCCAACGGCATCACGACCGAGCTGCTCGGCTTCGACCTCACCGGCAAGATGTGGATCTGGTACGCGATCCTCTACATCGTGTTCATCGCGCTGAACGCGGCCGGGGCGAACATCTCCTTCAAGTTCGCCATCGTCGTCTCGATCATCTCGATC
>CAIXMB010000019.1 GCA_903920435.1 uncultured Actinomycetes bacterium | reverse complement strand
CAGGCCGAGTTCGACATCCTGTACGGCACGGGCATCTCGCGCGAGGGCAGCCTCATCGACTTCGGTGTGGAGCACGAGATCGTGCGCAAGTCCGGTGCCTGGTACACCTACGACGGTGACCAGCTCGGCCAGGGCAAGGAGAACTCGCGCAACTTCCTCCTCGAGAACCCGAAGATCGCCGCCGATATCGAGCAGAAGATCATGTTCAAGCTCGGGGTCGGCGCCGAGGCTAAGGCACAGCAGGCGAAGGCCGCGGCCGACGCCGTTGTCGCCGCTGCTGCTGCGGAGAAGGCAGCGAAGGCGGGCAAGGGCGAGCCTGTCCTGGCAGTCGAGACCGAGCCGCAGTTCGCCGCCGCGTCCGGCCAGTAGGTCGGCAGCATGAGCACCACCGACGGCGAACGCATCGCCCCCGTCACCTACCTCTTCGGGTCCCGACCCGATGCGGTGGAATCCGTGGACGGGCACGGTTCGCCGTCGGTGGTACCGGCGCAGGCGGCAGCGACGGAAGCAGCGACCGAGGCGGCACCTCGCACTCCCGTGTTCGTCGACCTGGGCGAGCCCGAGGCCGCTGATCCGAGAGTGAGCGAGGTTCGTGCGCAGCTCGAGCGCACGGCGCTGCGCTCGGAGGCGCTGCGCTCGGAGGCGCTGCGCTCGGAGGCACTGCGCTCGGAAGCCGCGGACCACATCGAGCGCGACCGGCTCGCCGCGGCAGAGCCGCCGCGCAAGGGCTCATTCGCGCCCATCAACAACGTGAGCATGCACGCCCTCGCGAGGCGCGGCATGTCGTCCCACGAGATGCACGACTACCTCCTGAGCCGCGAGTTCGATCGTGGCGCCGTCGACGACGAGGTGGAGCGACTCGAGTCGGTCGCGCTGCTCGACGATGTCGCACTGGGCGAGACCCTGGTGCGCACCCTCCGCGATCGCAAGGGCCTCGGGCGGGGCGCGCTCACCGCGGAACTGCGGCGCCGCAAGCTCGACTCCACGGCCATCGAGCTCGCGCTCGATGGCCTCGACGACGACGAGCTCGAGCGCGCCACCGAGGTGGCGCACAAGCGCGCATCCCAGTTGCGGTCGTACGACGCCGAGACCGCCAAACGGCGGTTGAGCGCCTTCCTGATGCGCAAGGGGTACTCAGGCTCCGTGGTCTCGACTGCCGTGCAGCGCGCGCTCGCCCCGTCGGGTCCGGTCTTCCGCTAGCGGCGCGAGGCGCTTCGCGTCGCGGCGCTTAGGCTTGTGCGCATGAGTGAGACCCTGGCCGCGCCACCCACCTCGGCGTCCCGAACGACGGTGCCCCGAACCTACGAGGTGCGCACGTTCGGCTGCCAGATGAACGTGCACGACTCCGAGCGCCTGAGCGGCTCGCTCGAGGCTGCCGGGTACGTGCGGGCCGAGAACGGCGACGCTGACGTCGTCGTCATCAACACCTGCGCCGTGCGTGAGAACGCCGACAACAAGCTCTACGGCAACCTCGGCATCCTCGCTGCGACGAAGCGCACCCACAAGGGGATGCAGATCGCCGTGGGCGGCTGCCTCGCCCAGAAGGACAAGTCCACGATCCTCGAGAAGGCGCCCTGGGTCGACGTCGTGTTCGGCACGCACAACATGGGCGCGCTGCCCGCGCTGCTCGAGCGCGCGCGCCACAACGAGGAGGCGCAGATCGAGATCCTCGAGTCGCTCGACGTCTTCCCCTCGACTCTGCCCACGCGACGCGAGTCGACCCACAGCGCCTGGGTATCGATCTCGGTCGGTTGCAACAACACCTGCACGTTCTGCATCGTGCCGGCCCTGCGCGGCAAGGAGAAAGACCGCCGGGCGGGCGACATCCTCGCCGAGGTGCAGGCGATCGTCGACGAGGGCGCCATCGAGGTCACGCTCCTCGGCCAGAACGTCAACTCGTACGGTGTCGAGTTCGGTGACCGGCAGGCGTTCAGCAAGCTCCTGCGCGCGGCAGGCGCGATCGACGGGCTCGAGCGCGTGCGCTTCACGAGCCCGCACCCGGCAGCCTTCACCGACGACGTGATCGATGCCATGGCCGAGACCCCCAACGTCATGCCGCAGCTGCACATGCCGCTGCAATCCGGTTCCGACCGCATCCTCAAGGCCATGCGGCGCTCGTACCGCTCCGAGAAGTTCCTCGGAATCCTCGACCGGGTGCGCGCGCGGATCCCGCACGCCGCCATCAGCACGGACATCATCGTGGGCTTCCCCGGCGAGACCGAGGAAGACTTCCAGGAGACCCTCCGCGTGGTGGAGCAGGCGCGCTTCGCCTCGGCGTTCACGTTCCAGTACTCCATCCGCGAGGGCACCCCGGCGGCCACGATGGACGAGCAGGTGCCCAAGGCGATCGTCCAGGAGCGCTACGAGCGGCTCGTGGCCCTGCAGGACCGCATCTCCCGCGAGGAGAACGAGAAGCTCGTCGGCCGCCGCGTCGAGGTGCTCGTGACCGCCACCGAGGGCCGCAAGCAGGCGGAGACCCATCGGCTCTCCGGTCGCGCCGAGGACTCGCGCCTCGTGCACTTCGAGGTACCCGAGGGCAGCGCGATACCGCGCCCGGGCGACATCGTCACCGTCGAGATCACCCAAGCCGCATCGTTCCACCTCGTGGCCGACTCGATCGACGGCGCACCGCTCGCGATCCGCCGCACACGCGCGGGCGACGCGTGGGACCGCGCAGAGGCGGCCTCGTGCGCCGTGCCCGCGGCGCCGACCGGGGCCACGAGCGGGGTGTCGCTCGGCCTACCGACGCTGCGCGTCGCCACGACGCCCATCTACGACCTGAGCGACGGGCAGCGCTGAGCACTCCGAAGCTCGTCGTCATCGTGGGCGCGACGGGCACCGGCAAGTCCGACCTGTCACTGGCGGTGGCGGAGGGGCTCTCCGTCGCGGGCCGGAGCGCCGAGATCGTTAATGCCGACGCCATGCAGCTCTACCGCGGCATGGACATCGGGACCGCGAAGGTGCCGGTGGGGGAGCGCCGCGGCATCCGTCACCACCTGCTCGACGTGCTCGACCCCGCTCAGGAGGCGAGCGTCGCCGACTACCAGCGCGACGCGCGCGCGGCGATCGAGGAGATCGAGGGGCGCGGCGCCGTCCCCGTGCTCGTGGGCGGCAGCGGCCTCTATGTGTCCAGCGTCGTGCAGGACTTCCGGTTCCCGGGCACGGATGCGGCCATCCGCGCCCGGCTCGAGGCCGAGCTCGAGCACGACGGACCGGGCACCCTCTACCGACGCCTGCGCGAACGGGATCCGGGGGCGGCAGCGGCGATCGGGCCGCACAACGGCAGGCGCATCGTACGGGCGCTGGAGGTCATCGAACTCACCGGCGAGGAGTTCGGGTCGGGGCTCCCGGAGGAGGCCCCGCCTTGGCGCGAGGCGACGATCCTCGGGCTGCGCGCGCCGCGCGAGGAGCTCGTTGCGCGCCTCGACGAGCGGGTGCGCGGCATGTGGGCCGATGGACTCGTCGACGAGGTGCGCGGGTTGGGCCAGCTCGGCGTCACCGCCAGTCGCGCGATCGGCTACGCGCAGGCGCTGGCGCAGCTCGCCGGCGACCTCGACGAGGCGGCGGCGATCGAGCAGACCCAGGCCCTCACCCGGCGGTACGCGCGCCGCCAGGTCGGCTGGTTCCGCCGGTACGACGCGCACTGGCTCGAGTACGACGACCCCGGGCGGCACGCGACGGCGCTGCGCCTCGCGATGGGGGAGGATTGATCCATGGCGACGATCACCTTCACCAAGGGCCACGGCACGGGCAACGACTTCGTGCTGTTCTCCGACCCCGACGGCGAGATCGACCTGAGCGCCGCCCAGATCGCGGCGATCTGCGACCGGCACTTCGGAGTGGGCGCCGACGGCCTCCTGCGCGCCGTGCGCTCCCGCAGCCTCCCGGAGGGCGCGGCGGCCCTCGCTGAGGACGCCGACGCCGAGTGGTTCATGGACTACCACAACGCCGACGGCTCGATCGCGGAGATGTGCGGCAACGGCATCCGTGTCTTCGCCCGCTACCTCACCGAGAACGACCTCGCCGAGCTCGAGCCCGGGGGAACGCTGCCGATCGGCACCCGCAGCGGCGTGCGCGACGTGCAGCGCAACGCCACCGGGTTTCAGGCCGACCTCGGCCGCTGGTCGCTCGACGGCGGCGAGCCGCTCGTGCGGGCGAAGGAACTGCCCGTCGCCCGCCCCGGGCTCGGCATCAACGTGGGCAACCCCCACGTCGTGGTCGCCCTCGCGAGCGACGAGGAGCTCGAGGGCGCCGACCTGAGCTACATCCCCGTGATCGACCCGGCACCCGCCGACGGCGCGAACGTCGAGTTCGTGGTTGCGGCAGACCCGCTCGTGAAAGACGGCGTGGGCCACATCCGGATGCGCGTGCACGAGCGCGGCAGCGGCGAGACCCTGAGCTGCGGCACGGGTGCGGTGGCCGCTGCCCTGGCGACCCGGCACTGGGCGGGCGCTGGTGCGCCCCACCAGTGGAGAGTCGACGTTCCCGGCGGCACCGTGGGAGTGCGCATGTTCCCGACGGAGGACGGCGAGCACGTCTCGCTGAGCGGCCCCGCGGAACTCGTGTTCCAGGGGACCCTAGAGGTCTGAGCTTCTCAGAACGAGAGGCCCGACACGTCGATCGGGCCGGTGCCGCCCGTGCGACGGCGCGCGCGCAGCACGCGGTAGCCCTTGTTCGTCGCCGCGCGCACGAAGCTGAACTCCTCGGGGAACGTCGCCTGCAGCCAGCGGTGCAGCGAGTCGGAGCCGAGGTTGCGCTGCACCACGAGCCATCCGTCGCAGCCAGGCTGCAGGCGCGGGAGCCATCTCTCGAGCAGTCCGTGCAGTTCGTTCTTGCCGACGCGGATGGGCGGATTCGACCAGATGGTCATGAATCTCACATCGTCGGGAACATTTTCGGGCGTTACTGCCTTAATATTCGGTATGGACATTTTCTCGGCGTTCGCCCGCACCAGATCCAGTGCGCGCTCGTTGACGTCCACTGCCCACACCGTCGCATGAGGTGACTCGAGCGCGAGGGTGAGGGCCACCGGGCCCCAACCGCAGCCCAGATCGAGCAGGTTCCCTCCGGGAGGGGGCGCGGGCACGCTCGAGAGCAGAACCTGCGTTCCCGTATCGATCCGCTCGGGGCTGAACACCCCGTTCGCGGTCGTCAGCTCGACATCACGACCGGCCAACCTCGCATGAATCGTGCGGGTCTTGAGCTCACTTTCCGGAGTGGAGGAGAAGTAATGCTCACTGGCCATGCCAAGAACTTACCGAAGACTACGAAAGTAGGGTTAACCGAAATGACCGAATCAGGCACAAACCCCACCACAGACACGACCGACGACGCCGTCGAGCGCGTGCTCGCCACCGAGAGCGCACGATCGGGGTACACGCTGTTCGGCTCGGGCACCGCTCAGGCGCTCCAGTCGAACAACCAGTACGACGAGAATCGCGACGGCGACCAGTTCGACCGCGAGGACCGCCAGGCGCTGCGCCGCGTCGCCGGTCTCTCGACCGAGCTCGAGGACGTCACGGAGGTCGAGTACCGCCAGCTCCGCATCGAGAACGTCGTG
>CAIXMB010000018.1 GCA_903920435.1 uncultured Actinomycetes bacterium | reverse complement strand
GACATTGCGCTGCAGGAAGGCGATTCGATGCGCGCGCGCATCAAGCAGGTGGCGTCGGGGCGTTTCGGCGTGACGGCGGCCTACCTCAATTCAGCCGACAAGATCCAGATCAAGATGGCGCAGGGCGCCAAGCCCGGCGAGGGCGGCCAGCTCATGGCCACCAAGGTGTACCCGTGGATCGCGCGCACGCGCCACTCCACGGCGGGCGTCGGTCTCATCTCACCGCCTCCGCACCACGACATCTACTCGATCGAAGACCTCAAGCAGCTCATCTTCGACGTCAAGCGCGCGAACCCGTCGGCCCGAGTGCACGTCAAGCTCGTGTCGCAGTCGGGCATCGGCGCGGTCGCGGCGGGCGTGACCAAGGCCAAGGCCGACGTCGTGCTCGTCTCGGGCCACGACGGCGGTACCGGCGCGTCGCCGCTCAACTCGCTCAAGCACGCGGGAACGCCGTGGGAGATCGGCCTCGCCGAGACCCAGCAGACGCTCATGCTCAACGGCATGCGCGACCGCGTGGTCGTGCAGGTCGACGGCCAGATGAAGACCGGTCGCGACGTCATCATCGGCGCCCTGCTGGGTGCCGAGGAATACGGCTTCGCCACCGCACCGCTCGTCGTGTCGGGCTGCATCCTGATGCGCGTGTGCCACCTCGACACCTGCCCGGTGGGTGTCGCCACCCAGAACCCCGAACTGCGCAAGCGGTTCACGGGCAAGCCCGAATTCGTCGTCAACTTCTTCGAGTTCCTGGCGCAGGAGGTGCGCGAGTACCTCTCCGAGCTGGGCTTCCGCAGCCTCGAGGAGCTCATCGGCCACAACGAGCTGCTCGACGTCGACCGCGCGGTCGAGCACTGGAAGGCCGACGGACTCGACCTCAGCCCGATCTTCGAGGGCCCGGCGTTCGACGACGACGAGCCGCGCACCAACCGGGTGGAGCAGGACCACGAGCTCGAGAAGCACTTCGACCAGGAGCTCATCCGACTTTCGAGCGCCGCGCTCGAGAACGGCGAGCCCGTCGTCATCGAGCTGCCGATCCGCAACACCGAGCGCGCCGTGGGCACCATGCTCGGCCACGAGGTGACCGTACGCCACGGGGAGAACGGCCTGCCCAACGGCACCATCGAGGTGCGCCTCACCGGCACGGCCGGGCAGTCGTTCGGCGCGTTCATGCCGGCGGGTATCCGGCTGCGGCTCGAGGGTGACAGCAACGACTACGTCGGCAAGGGCCTGTGCGGCGGCGAGATCGTCGTGCGACCGCACCGCAACAGCGTCTTCCCGGCCGAGCGCAACGTCATCGCCGGCAACGTGATCGGCTACGGCGCAACGCAGGGCAGCATGTTCCTGCGTGGCATCGTGGGGGAGCGGTTCCTCGTTCGCAACTCCGGCGCGACCGCGGTGGTCGAGGGTGTGGGCGACCACGCGCTCGAGTACATGACGGGCGGCCTCGCGGTCATCCTCGGCGGCACCGGTCGCAACCTCGGCGCGGGCATGTCGGGCGGAACGGCGTACATCCACGACCTGCGCCCCGAGCGCGTGAACGCCGACTCGCTCGCGAACGGCGAGCTCGAGCTGCTGCCCCTCGGAAGTGCGGACGTGGCGATCCTCACCGATCTGCTCACGCGCCATCGCGACGAGACCGATTCGACGGTCGCGGCACGAATGCTCGAGAACATGGATGACACGGTCGCGCGCTTCACCAAGGTGCTGCCGCGCGACTACGCGGCGGTGCTGCAGACGCGGCAGACCGCCATCGACGAGGGATTGGACCCGGACGGCGACGTCACGTGGGCACGGATCATGGAGGTTACCGGTGGCTGACCCGAAGGGCTTCCTGAAAGTCCAGGAGCGCGAGACTCCCCAGCGCCGTCCCGTCGCCCTGCGGCTCATGGACTGGAAAGAGGTCTACGAGCAGCAGGACCCGTCCGAGCTCAAGCGCCAGGCGGGCCGCTGTATGGACTGCGGCATCCCGTTCTGCCACCAGGGCTGCCCGCTCGGCAACCTCATCCCCGAGTGGAACGACCTCATGTGGCGCGGCGAGACGGCCCAGGCCATCGAGCGCCTGCACTCGACGAACAACTTCCCGGAGTTCACCGGCCGCCTGTGCCCGGCGCCCTGTGAGGCCTCGTGCGTGCTCGGCATCAACCAGCCGCCCGTGACGATCAAGCAGGTCGAGGTCTCGATCGCCGACGCGGCCCTCGCGGGCGGCCTCACCCCGCACCCGCCCGAGCGCCTCACCGGCAAGACCGTAGCCGTCGTCGGCTCCGGCCCCGCCGGGCTCGCGGCGGCCCAGCAACTCACACGCGCGGGTCACACCGTCGCCGTCTTCGAGCGGGACGACCGCATCGGCGGGCTGCTGCGGTACGGCATCCCCGACTTCAAGAGGGAGAAGCGCCACATCGACGCGCGCCTCGCGCAGAT
>CAIXMB010000017.1 GCA_903920435.1 uncultured Actinomycetes bacterium | reverse complement strand
TGCTCGACAGCGGCGAACTGCTGCCGGTCGCGGTCGAGGGCTGGACGCAGCCGGCATATCTGCACCGCGACGCGCGCATCCCCCGCCGCGTCGAGGGCGTCGCACTGCTCTCGCCGTTCGACCCCGTGGTGTGGGAGCGGGCGCGCACCGAGCGCATGTTCGGCTTCCACTACCGCATCGAGATCTACACGCCGGGGCCGCAGCGGCGGTTCGGCTACTACACGCTGCCCGTGCTGCAGGACGAATCTCTCGTCGGCCGCATCGACCTCAAGACCGACCGGCAGAACCGCGCGCTGCGGGTGCAGTCCGCGTGGACAGAGCCGGGCCACTTACCGGATGTCCCACGACTCGCGCAGCTCCTACGCGAGACCGCCGCGTGGCAGCGCATGGACGAACTGGTCGTTCAGCAGTGGGGCGACCTCGCCCCGGCGCTGGCGGCGGAGTTGGGCGTCATTACGGTCGAACGGCAGCGGGTTGAGTAGAGCGCGCGGTTTCGATACGGCCGCGGGCGGCCTACTCAACCAGCCTGGCGTTAGAAGCTCCGGCCGCTCTCGATGAGCCGCTTCACCCGGTCGGCGATCGGCGGGTGGGTGCTGAACAGGCGGTCCATGAGGCCGGGCTTCGTGGGGTCGGCGATCCACATGTGCGCCATGGTGGAGTTCTGCTTCTGCATCGGGCGGCCGTAGGCGCCGAGCTTCTCGAGGGCGGAGGCGAGGGCATCCGGGTGCCGGGTGGTGAGTGCGCCCGTCGCGTCGGCGAGGTACTCGCGCTGGCGGGAGATCGCCGCTTGCACGACGGCGGCGACGAGCGGCGCGAGCAGCAGCGACACGATGCCGAGCACGAGCACGATCGGGTTGCCGCCGCCGTTGTTGTTGTTGCCGCGGCCGCCGAAGAAGGCGAAGCGCAGGAAGATGTCGGAGATGAAGCCGACGGCGACGACGAGGCCGAACACGATCATCGAGACGCGGATGTCGTAGTTCTGCACGTGGCCGATCTCGTGCGCCATGACGCCCTCGAGCTCGGAGTCGTCGAGCAGTTCGAGGATGCCCGTGGTGGCGGCCACCGACGCGTGCTGCGGGTCGCGCCCCGTGGCGAACGCGTTCGGCGCCGGGTCGTTGATGATGTAGACCTTGGGCATCGGCGTGCCCGTGGTGATCGACAGGTTCTCGACGATGCGGTACAGCCGGGGGTTGTCGGCCTTCTGGATCTCGCGCGCACCGCTGAGCGACAGCGCCTGCCGGCTCGCCATGAAGTACTGGAACACCGCGTACCCGGTGGCGATCACGAGGGTGATCACCACGATCGAGATGTCGTTGTAGATGTACGCGGCGAGCAGGCCGAGGCCGCCGATGATCAGGATGAACAGCAGGATGATGAAGACGGTGTTGCGCTTGTTCTTCGCGATATTGCGGTACATGTGGGGCCCTTAAACCGGTGATCGAGCGGAGTCGAGATCCGATCTCGGCTCCGCTCGACCAGCGAACAAATTAGAACTGCACGCGGGGCGGCTCGGCGATCGAGGCCGCGTCGGTGACCTCGAAGAACTCGCGCTCGGTGAAGCCGAGGCCGCGCACGAACAGCGTGTTCGGGAAGACCTTGATCTTGGTGTTGAGCTCGCGCACGCCACCGTTGTAGAAGCGGCGCGACGCCTGGATCTTGTCCTCGGTGTCGACGAGCTCGCCCTGCAGCTGGAGGAAGTTCTGGCTCGCCTGCAGCTGCGGGTAGGCCTCGGCCACCGCGAAGATCGACTTGAGGGCCGACTGCATGTGGTTCTCGGCGACCGCGGCGTCAGCGGGGCTCGAGACCGCGAGGGTCTCGGCGCGTGCCTTGGTCACGTTCTCGAAGACCTGCGACTCGTGCGCGGCGTAGCCCTTGACCGCCTCGATGAGGTTCGGGATCAGGTCGGCACGGCGCTTGAGCTGCACCGTGATGTCGCTCCACGCCTCGTCGACGCGGACGTTGAGGGTGACGAGACCGTTGTACGTCGACCACAGGTAGCCACCGATAATGATGGCGAGGAGGACGATGACGCCGACGACGATGAGGATTTCCATGGCGCCATCATACGGTGACTAGCCGCGTGCGCGCAGTACCTGCTGCAGCCAGCGGTAGGAGGCCTTCGGGGTGCGGTCCTGCGTCTTCGGGTCGACGGCGACGAGGCCGAACTTCTCGGCGAACCCGGCCGCCCACTCCCAGTTGTCCATGAGGGTCCACACGTAGTACCCGCGCACGTCGACACCGGGCGCCCCGGCGACCGCTGCCGCGATGTGGTCGGCGAGGTACGCCGTGCGATCGGCGTCGTCGATGGCGCCGGTCGGCGAGAGCTCGTCGCGGAAACTCGCCCCGCCCTCCGTGATGTACAGCGGCGGCAGCCTGTCCTTGTAGCGCGTGCCGTAGTCGGCCAGGGACTGCGTGAGGAACTGCGGCGCGACGGGCCAGCCGAACGCCGTGACGGGGTACTCGGGCCACGGTGCGAGGTGGAAGGGGAGGTCGCGCATCCCTTCAGCAGACCCGCCATCGGGCGTCGACGCGTCGGCCGGCGGCCCCGCGGCGATGCGCGTGGGCATGTAGTAATTGAGCCCGTAGAAGTCGAGCGGCTGCGAGATGACCTTCAGGTCGTTGTCGTCGACGTCGTGCAGGGCCTTGAACTGCTTGCGCGCGAGGAACGGCACCTTCGGGTAGTGCCCCAGCAGCACCGGGTCGGCGTAGATGCGGTTGTGCACGAGGTCGAAGACCTGCGCGTACTGCCGCGTCACGAAATTGTCTTTTGCCGGATGCACTGGCGAGTGCACATTCGTGATGCCGATGCCGCCCGTGACCGACTCCGAGCGCAGGGCCTGCACGGCGAGACCGTGGCCGAGCAGCTGGTGGTGGGCGGCGAGGAGCGCGTCGAACATGAGCGTGGCACCGGGCGCGTGCACCCCGAGCGCGTAGCCGTTGAGGGTGACCGTGGTGGGCTCGTTGATCGTCACCCACTTGTCGACCCGGTCGCCGAACGCCTCGCCGGCGATCAGGGCGAAGTCGGCGAAGCGGTAGGCGGTGTCCCGGGTCATCCAGCCGCCCTTGTGCTGCAGCGGTTCCGGCATGTCCCAGTGGAAGAGTGTGACCATGGGTTTGATGCCCGCGGCGAGCAGCTCATCGAGCAGCTTGTCGTAGAACGCGAGGCCGGCCTTGTTGGCGGGGCCGGTGCCGCCCGGCTGGATGCGCGGCCAGCCCAGGGAGAAGCGGTAGGAGTCGACGCCGAGCTCGGCCATGAGCCGCACGTCCTCGGAGTACCGGTGGAAGTGGTCGGCGGCGACCGACGCATCCGAGCCGTCGGCGATGCGCCCGGGCTGGGCCATGAACTGATCCCACGTCGACGGGCCGCGCCCGCCCTCGCGCACGGCGCCCTCGATCTGGAACGCGGCAGTCGAGACTCCCACGTCGAAGCCGGGCGGTATGACGAGGTCGTCCCGTTCGATCATCGGCCGAGCACCCTCTCGAGGTAGTCATTGGCGAACACCCTGTCGGGGTCGAGCCTGTCACGCGCGGCCAGGAAGTCGTCGAAGCGCGGGTAGGCGGGTCGCAGGTCGTCCGCGGTGCGGAAGTGCATCTTGCCCCAGTGCGGGCGGCCGCCGTGGGCGCGCGCGATGGCCTCCACCGCCTCGAAGTAGGCCGTCGGATCCTCGCGGTAGTAGCGGTGCACGGCGATGTAGCCGCTCTGCCTGCCGTACGCGGTCGACAGCCAGTTGTCGTCGGCGGCGGCCACCCGCACTTCGACGGGGAAGGTGATGCGCCAGTTGTTCGCGTCGATCGCCGCCCGGATCTCGCGCAGGGCGTCGGGCACCGCCTCCACGGGCAGCGCGTACTCCATCTCGCGGAAGCGCACGCGGCGCGGCGACGTGAACACCTCGTGCCACCCGTCGGTGACCTCACGCTCGGCGACGAGCTTGTTGGCGAGCCGGTTGAGCGGCGGGGTGAGGCCGGGGGCGACGACGCCCAGGTTGCAGACGAGCACGTAGAGCCCGTTGGGCATGAACTCGTCGTCGACCCAGGCGGCGAGCGGCGCCTGCGGGGCGCGGGGGGTGTCTGCGGGCATCCGGGTGTTGGTCTTCGTGAGTGCCTGCGTGGTGTGCGGGAACCAGTAGAACTCGAAGTGGTCGACGGATGCCGCGCGCTCGAGCCAGCCGTCGAGCACCTCCTCCAGCGGCTCGGGCCGCTCCACCGCGCGCATGACGAACTCGGGGACGCAGCGCAGAGTCACGTCGGTGATCACCCCGAGGGCCCCCAGCCCGACCCGGGCGGCGGGGAGCAGCTCGTCGCCCGCGTCGAGGTGCAGCGTCGAGCCGTCGGCCGTGACGAGGGTGAGCGCCTCGACCTGGGTCGCGAGGCCGCCGAACTGCGCTCCGGTGCCGTGGGTGCCCGTCGAGATCGCACCGGCGATGGTCTGCTTGTCGATGTCGCCCATGTTCTCGAGCGCGAGGCCGTGCTCGCCGAGCAGCGCCGGCAGCTGGTAGAGGTTGGTGCCCGCGCCGAGGGTCACGAGCGGACCGTCGACGGCGAGGACGCCGTCGAGGGCCGAGATGTCCAGTTGCACGCCGTCGGTGGCGGCGATCGAGGTGAAGCTGTGCCCCGCGCCGACGGTCTTGAGGGGCAGGTTCTTGTCGCGGGCGAACGCGACCGCCTCGGAGACCTCGTCCGGGGTCGTCGCGTGCACGAGGTGCTGCGGGCGCGCCTCCTGCGAGCGGCCCCAGTTGCGCCAGCGCTTACCCGGCTCGATCCTCACAAGAACGCCTTTCCCTCACCCCGGTACGTGGGCAGCTGATCAACGATACGGTCACCCTCGACGAGGGCGAACTCGTCGAGGTGCTCGCTGAGCTCGCCGGCCTTGGTGTGGCGGAGCCAGACCCGGTCCCCGACGCGCAGGCGCGCGGCCGCCGCACCCGTCAACGGGGACTGCACCTCGCCCGCGCCCTCGCGGCCGACGTACTCGAGGCCCGCGGGCCACGCGAGCTGGGGCATCCGGTCGGGGGCGGGTGGTCCGGATGCCACCCAGCCCCCGCCCAGGAGCGTCGCCATGTCGGGCGTGGGCTTGCGCACGACGCTCAGCGCGAACGCGGCGGCGGGAGCGGGCTGGAAGTGGCTGTATCCGTCGAACAGGTGCGGGCCGAACAGGCCGCTACCCGCGGCGATCTCGGTGACCGAGGGGTCGGCGGCGGTGCGCTCGAGCGAGCCCGTGCCGCCGCCGTTCACGAACTCGAGCTCGGTGAGGCCGCGGAGGGCGGAGACGACGGCGCCGCGGCGCTCGCGCAGCTCATCGGTGGAGCTGCGCTGCATGTAGTCGATGACGCGGCCGAAGACCGGGCGGCCGGGCGGGCGGTTGACGACGCCGGCGATCTGGGCCTCGTACGCCATCATGCCCACGAGCCGGAAGCCCGGTCGGGCCACGATCGCCCGGCCGAGCGCGAGCGCGTCGTCGACCCCCTGCACCGGCGAGCGGTAGACGCCGAGGTAGCCGAGCATCTTCGAGCGCCACGACGCGTTCAGCTCGATGGCGACGCGGAGTGTCTCGCGCTTCGCGCCCACGACGGAGTCGATGAAGTCGAGCTGGTCGACGGAGTCGATCATGAGCGTCACGCGGTTCGCGAGCTTCGCCGACGAGCCGAGCGCCGTGAGCGCCGCGCGGTCGACCGAGGGATAGCCGACGACGACATCGTCGATGGTCTCGGCGAGCCACAGCGCCTCGGGCAGCGTGTAGGCGAGCACGCCGTGGTAGCCGGGCAGCGCCAGCACGGCGTCGATGACACCGCGCACGCGCACCGACTTCGAGGCGACACGGATGGTCGTGCCGTTCGCCCGCGCGAGCATGTCGTGCGCGTTGTGGGCGAGGGCCGGCACGCTCACGGCGCCGAAGGGGGTGTCGAGCCCCGCGGTCGCTGCGGAGAGCGCGCCCCAGTACTCCGCGGGGTCGAGCCAGGGCTGGGCGGTGGGCTTGTCGAGGTTCAGCGCGTGCGGGGTCATCGGACACTCCTGATGGGTAGTACGGCCAGTGCGCCGAGGGTGGCGGCGATCGCCGACAGTACGAACAGGCCGGGGAACCCGACCAGCACGGCGACGACGATCGCGCCGAGGAAGGGGGCGACGGCCTGCGGCACGGCCGTCGCGATGTTCATGATGCCGAGATCCTTGCCGCGGGTGTGCGGGTCGGGCAGCACCTGGGTGGCGAGCGCCTGGTCGACGGAGAGGAAGCAGCCGTACCCGAGGCCGAGGAGCCCCGCCGCCACGTAGGCCACGTTGAGGTCGGGCACGAAGGCGAGCGTGAGGGCGGCGACCGCCTGCAGTGCGGAGGCGATGAAGACGAACGGCTTGCGACGGCCGAGCTTGTCGGAGAGCCTGCCGAGCACGAGCGACGCGATGATGACGAACACCATGTAGACGAGCGTGAGATTGATGAGGCTGCCCTCGGGGTCGGCGACCCGGAGGCCGTGCTCGAGGAACTGGAAGAGCAGGGCCGTGCCAAAGGCGTTGCCGAAGTTGACCAGCACGCGGCTGAGGAGGGTCCAGCCGAAGTCGGGGTAGCGGCGCGGGCTGATCCAGAACCCCTCGATGAACGACTTCCAGGTGAGCTTGTCGGCGACGGGCAGCACCTCGTCCTTCACCAGGAGCAGGAACGGCAGCACGAGCACGACCAGCAGCCCGGCGAGCGCGAGGTACCCGAAGAACTGGTCGAGGATGAGCTCGGTCACCAGCAGGAGCCCCAGGATGATCCCGACGGCCTGCGGTGCCGAGATCCAGCCCGACACGAACCCGCGCTGGTTGACGGGCACCTGGTCGGAGATCGTCGCCGTGAGCGCCGCGGTGAGCACGCAGAACCCGGTGAGCGCGAGCGACCAGAACACCCCGATGCCGACCATCGTGGTCTGCAGGCCCAGGACCGCGAGGGATGCCCCGAACAGCACCGCACCGCCGGCGATCCACGGGCGGCGCCTGCCGAAGCGGCTCGTCGTGCGGTCGGAGAGCGCTCCCGTCAGCGGGTAGGCGACGAGCGCGCAGACTCCCGCGATGCCCGAGATGATGCCGAAGGCGAGCACCTTGACGACCCAGTCCGTGGTGTCCAGCTGCGCCTCGACCTGCTGGGGAAGCAGCAGCTGCACGGGCGTGAGCTGGGCCATCCAGATGCCGAGCCAGGCCGTGGCGAAGACCGCGATCCAGCGCGCGGGCACGGCCGTGGTCGGCTCGGCGAACACGGTCGTCGATCGGGTGGTCTGCGTCATCGCGTGGTCTCTCTCGTTCGTGCCAGTGCAGGTCGTGCCAGTGCCGCCAGGGAGTCTGCGGCGAAGTCGAGCACGCGCTCGGCGGCGGCGGTGTCGCGATCGGCGAGCCACGCGAGGGTCACACCGTCGGTGATCGTGACGACGAGGCGCGCGACATCGGCCACGGGCAGGGTCCACTCGCTGTTGGAGACCGCAGCACCCTCGACGAGCACCTTCGTGACACCCTCGCGGTAGGCGTCGTACTGCTCGGCGGCGAGGCGCTCGAGGCCCGGCGTGCGCAGCGCGTAGTGCACGAGCTCCTGCATCACCTGCTCGTGGCCGGGGTCGGCGATGACGTAGTCCAGGTAGGCGCCGAGCCCTGCGCGCAGGGCGTGACGGATGTCGCTGCCGAGCCGGAGCGACTCGAACACCGAGGCGATCTCGGCGTCGACGACGAAGGCCACGACCTCCTGCATCATCTCCGCGTGCGAGCGGAACGCGTAGTGGAAGCTCGCGAGCGACATGCCCGCTTCGGCGACGATCGCGCGCGTCGTGGCACCGGCCACGCCACGCCGGGCGATGACGCGAATCGCGGCCTGCACGAGCAGCACGCGCCGGTCGGCGGAAGGGAGGCGCGTCATAGTGGGTCAACTGTCCCAGACGATCGACCCGCTGGCAAGCAGTGAACCCCCTGCGAATACCGCATACAGGTTTGACCTCGCCCCCGGCGTGGTCTGGAATGGAGGTGGTGACCTCCCTCCTGAACGACCGGCAGCGTTCGGCCCGCCACCGCGGCTCGGCGCTGTTCGTCGCGCTCGCGGGCCTCGTCCTGGCCCTCGTGGCCGCGCCACAGCCCGCCCACGCCGCCGCCTTCACGGTCACGACACCGGTCGGCACGCTCTTCCCCGGCGCCGTCACCGTGACCGGCACGAAGGATGCGGCCGCGGTCATCAGCATCGACGGCAGCGCGTGCACGAACACCGATCCCGACCCGGAGGCGTGGTCGTGCGGCCTGCCGCTCGCCGACGGCAATCACACGCTCGCGGTCACCGACGGGCTCGGCGGCACCGCATCCCTCCCGATCCGCGTGCTCGGCAAGCCGACGATCACCACCACCGGGCTCACCAACGGCACGGTCAACGGCACCGGATTCCCGGGTGCGGGCATCGAGCTCTCGGGCGGAGTCACGCGCTCATGCGGAGTGGTGCCCGCGAACGGCGCGTGGTCGTGCACCCTCGGCGTCGGAACCGGCACCTACCAAGCAGTGGTGGCCACGCACACCTGGGGCAACGTGCCCTCCGAGCCCGGCGGCACGTCAGACCCGGTGAACATCCAGGTCGACGCAGATCCCCCCGTCGCGCCTACCTTCGCGGCGCCCGTCGCCGGCTCGCGCGTGACGAGCCAGCCTGCGCTGTTCTCGGGCGCCGGCGAGAACGGTGCGCGCATCGAGGTCTTCGTCGACTCCTCCCGGGTGTGCGCCGTGCCGGTCATCAACGGTGCGTGGTCGTGCAGTGCGAGCCTCACCGACGGTGCGCACGTCATCCAGGGGCTGCAGTTCGACCCCGCGGGAAACTCGAGCGCCATGAGCCAGGGCTTCACGGTCACGGCCGGCTCCCTCGCCCCCGTGACCCCCACCCAGCCGCAGGGCGGCACCGGCAACAACAGCGCGCCCGGCCCGACGACCCCGCTGCAGCCGGCCGCACCCGCCCCGTCTGCGCCGTTCCTGCCGCCGCCCGTCGGCGGCTCCTCCGGGCTCCCGCCCTTCGACACGTGGGAGGTGCCGACCGACTACGGCGCTGCCATCCCGAGCGTCTCGACGACCAACCCCACCTCGTGGCTGCTCGGGCTCGCGCTCGCGCTCGGCTTCGCGGTGCTCGTCGCCCTGCCGCTGCGCCTGCTCGTGAGCACGGTCCGGCGGAAGCGTGGCTACACCCCGCGCGAGCTGCCGGACCCGGAGCCGATACTGAGCCCGCGCGTGACCGCCGCGTTGTTCCTCGCCGCCGCGGTGCTGCTCGCCGCCCTGGCCGGCGGCATCCAGGGCGAGGTGCGGTACCTGCGACTCGCCCTCGCCATCGGCCTCGCGCTCACGGCCCTCAACGGTGTCGCCGTGCTCGCGGCGAAGCTCGTCGGGCGCACGCGGTTGATGGGCGCTGCCGGGTGGAGCACGGGCATCCGGCTCGCGCCCCTGCTGCTCGTGGTTGCTGCCGTCACCGCGCTCGTGTCGCGGGTCGCCGGTATCCAGCCGCCGATCGTCGTGGGCATCGTGCTCGCCGTGCGGTTCGCGCCGGAGATCGGGGGGCGGGCCCGCGGCATTCTGTCACTCGCGCAGGTCGCGGCGATCGTGCTGCTGGGATTAATCGCCTGGCTCGCGCAGAGCGCGCTCGGGCCGGTGGACGGCTTCTTCCCGTCGCTGGTGAGCGAGACCCTCTCGGCGCTGTGCATCGCCTCGCTCGGCTCGGCGATGGTCATGCTCCTGCCCGTGAACCGGATGCCCGGCCGGCTGATCTGGTCGTGGTCGCGCACGGCATGGGCGGCGGTGACCCTCGTGACCGCGACGGTGGCCGGCGTGGTGATCGCGGGCGGCAGCGGATTCCCCGTGCCGTGGGTGCTCGGCGGAGCCCTCGTGTTCGCCGCCGTGAGCGTGGGCGCCTGGGCGTGGGTGCACCTCATCGAGCCGCACGTTCCTGTCGGGGGCCGCACCTAGCCTCTCGGTATGGACATCGTTCTCATCCCCGGATTCTGGCTGCAGGGCGACACGTGGAATGACGTGACCCCTCCCCTCGTCGCCGCCGGCCACACCGTACACCCGCTCACCCTCCCCGGCCTGGAGTCGGTGGGGGCGGCCCGGGCCGGCATCGGCCTGCGCGACCACATCGACGCCGTGATCGCGGTGGTGGACTCGCTGCCCGGCGAGGTGGTGCTCGTGGGCCACAGCGGGGGCGGGGCGGTCGCGCATGGCGTCGTGGATGCGCGGCCCGACCGGGTGCGCCGCGTCGTCTACGTCGACAGCGGCCCGCTCGCCGACGGCGGCGTCATCAACGACGAGCTGCCCGTCGTCGACGGCGAGGTGCCGCTGCCCGAGTGGGAGTTCTTCGACGACGAGAGCCTCGTCGACCTCACCGACGAGCTGCGCGCCCAGTTCCGCGCGCGAGCGATCCCCGAACCGGTCGGCGTCACGAGCGACAAGCAGGTGCTGCGCGATCCACGCCGATACGACGTGCCCGTCACCGTGATCGCGTGCGAGGTGCCGAGCGCGATGATGCGGGAGTGGATCGCGGGCGGGCATCCGTACGTCGCGGAGCTCGCCGCGATCAAGGACTACGAGCTCATCGACCTGCCGACGGGCCACTGGCCGCAGTTCACCAAGCCGGAGGAGCTCGGCGCGCTGATCCTCGCCGCGATCGAGAGGTAACCCCGGTACGATCGTATTATGACGAGCACGAACCTGGTGAGCCGCCAAGCCGCGCCCCTGCGCGAGCGGGTGGTGGAGCTGCTGCGCCAGGACATCCTCGACGACGAGCTGCACCCCGGCGAGCGCCTGCTCGAGAACTCGCTGTGCGAGCGCTACGGGGTCTCGCGCACGGTCATCCGTGAGGCGCTGCGCCAGCTCGAGTCCGAGCGGCTCATCACGATGCTGCCCAACCGCGGCCCCATCGTCACGGTGCTCACCGCCGACGACATCGAGTCGCTGTACGACGTGCGCAGGGCGCTCGAGGGGCTCGCCGGAGAGCTGTTCGCGCAGCGCGCGACGCCCGACGAGGCCGCCGCGCTGCTCGCCCACATCGCCGACATGGAGGAGAGCTACCTCCGCGGCACCCTCGAGACCCGCACCATGTCGAAGGACCGGTTCTACGAGCTGCTGATCGGTGGCGCCCACAACGAGGTGCTCGACTCGAACCTCCGCGGGGTGCACACCCGCATCGGCATCTTCCGGCACTACGCGTTCCTCGACGACCAGCGGGTGCGGCACTCCATGGACGAACTGCGCGGCATCGTCGACGCCGCGGCCCGGCTGCGCGACCCGGCCCTCGCGCGGGAGCGCTGCGAGCACCACATCCGCGAGGCGGGGGTGCTCGCGATCTACGAGTACCGCCGGCACGTGGCGGAGCAGGCCTGACCGCTGCGGCGCGACTGACCGCCGAGGCTCAGGCCCAGGCCGCCGCCCGGAACGACAGCGGCACGTAGTCGATCTCGACGCCGAGCTCGTGCGCGGCGCGCAGTGCGAAGTGCGGGTCGCGGGTGAGCTCGCGGCCGAGGAAGATCGCGTCGGCCCTGCCCTCCGCGAGGATCGCCTCGGCCTGGGCCGGTGTGGTGATCTTGCCGACCGCCGCCGCGGGCACGGCCGCGAGGTCGCGCACGCGCTCGGTGAGCGGAACCTGGTACCCGGGCGACACCGAGATGAAGATGTCGCGGACGAGCCCGCCGCTCGAGATGTCGAAGAAGTCGGCGCCGTGCTCGAACGCCCACCCGGCGACCGTGGCCGTGTCCTCGGGGGTCCAGCCGCCGTCGTCGACCCAGTCGGTCGCCGAGAACCGCACGAACAGCGCGATCGACTCGGGCACCACCTCGCGCACGCGGTCGACGATGCGCAGCAGCAGGCGCGCGCGGTTCTCGAGCGACCCGCCGTACGCGTCGGTGCGGGTGTTGCTGAGCGGTGAGAGGAACGAGTGCAGCAAGTACCCGTGGGCTGCATGGATCTCGATCACGTCGAAGCCCGCCGCGACGGCGCGCACCGCGGCCGAGCCGAAGTCGTCGACCACCTTGTCGATTCCCGCCCGGTCGAGCTCGAGCGGTGCATCCATGCCCGGGCACGCGAGTGCCGTGGGCGAGACCGTGCGCCAGCCGCCCTCGCTCGCGGGCTTGGTGCGCCCCGCGGCCGCGGTGAAGCCCCGGTAGTCGGAGCCCTTCCGACCGGAGTGCGCGAGCTGGATGCCGGCCGCCGCCCCCTGCGAGTGCACGAAGTCGACGACGCGCTTCCACCGGTCGCGCTGGGCGTCGTTCCAGAGCCCCGCGCACTCGGACGTGATGCGGCCCTCGGGGCTCACGCCGGTCGCCTCCATCATCACGAGCCCGGCTCCCCCGGCGGCATAGGTCCCCGCGTTCACGAGGTGCCAGTCGTGCGGCATGCCATCTTCGTCGAGGCAGGCGTACTGGCACATCGGCGACACCCACACGCGATTGCGGAACGTGGCCCCGCGGATGGTGAGTGGTTCGAACAGCTTGGTCATGAGGCTCCTTCGCCGATGAGCTTGCTGAGTTTCATGAGTTGCTCGTCGCGCCACACGACGCGGGCCTCCCAGTCCGCCTCGGGCAGCACGGCGCGACGCTGCGCCTCGATGGATGCCACGAGCTCGGGCGTCCACGGATCGTCCTGGCCGCGCAGCGCACCCATGCGCGCGTAAGCCGGGCCGAGTTTCTCGGCGTGCGAGGCGATACCGCCGCGGGTGTTGAGGTCTGCGGTCTCGAACGGGCCGATGAACGCCCAGCGCCTGCCCAGGCCGCTGCGCACCACCTCGTCGATGTCCTCGACCGACGCGACGCCGTCGCGCACGAGGCAGTACGCCTCGCGCAGCAGGGCGCCCTGCAGCCGGTTGAACACGAAGCCCTCGATCTCCTGGTGCACGACGACGGGCTTCATGCCGGCCTCGCGGTAGAGCGCGAGGGCGCGGTCCACGGTCTCCTGGGAGGTGTACTCCGAGGGCACGACCTCGATGACCGGGATCAGGTAGGGCGGGTTGCCCGGGTGCGCGATGAGGATCCGGTCGCGCGCCGGGGTGACCGTCGCGAACGCGCTGGAGACGATCGCCGAGCTCGAACTGGCGAGCACCGCGTGCGGCTCGCTGTAGGCGCCGAGCTGCTGGAACACCTCGCGCTTGATCTCCAGGCGCTCGGGCACGCACTCCTGCACGAGCTCCGCCCCCTGCAGCGCGTCGAGGAGGATCTCGTGGAACGAGATGCGCTCGAGGATCGCCGACGGCTCCTCGGCGAGCAGCCCGTGCTCGGCAAGGAGGGCGAGCCTCGAGTCGAGCTCGGCGGCGGCGCGGTCGAAGGCCTCGGGCAGCGCGTCCCACAGGCGCACGTGGAATCCGGCCCTCGAGAACAGCACGGCGAAGGCGACGCCGATCGAGCCCGTCCCGCGACGGCGATGGTGCGTGGCATTGAGCTCAGATCTCCCACCACGAGCGGTCGTCGGCGTAGCCGAACTCGAGGATCTTGACGACGGCGTCTGCCGTGAGCTCGCGCGGGTTGTTGGCGGTGAGCCTCGTGGCGAGCATCGCGGACGCGGCGACCTCGGCGAACTGCTCGGGCTGAAGCCCGAGGTCCTTGAGGTTCAGCGGCACGCCGAGGGCGGCGAGCAGCTCCTCGACCCGCAGGATCGCGGCCTTGGCGTTGTCGAGCTCGCTCGCGCCCGGCGTCGCAACGCCGAACAGCTGGGCCATCTCGGCGAACGCCGCCGTGTTCGCGGGCAGGTTGAACCGCATCACGTAGGGCAGCAGGGCTCCCACCCCGATGCCGTGCGGCGTGTGCGTGAGGTTGCCGATCGGCGACTGGATGGCGTGCGCGGCGGCGGTGCCGGCGGTGTTGATCGACATCCCGGCGCAGAACGACGCGAGCATGGTGTCGGAGCGCGCGGCGAGGTCGGACGGATTCGCGACGACGCGCTCGAGCGAGCTGCCGAGCAGCTGCAGCCCCGCGCGGCAGAAGATGTCGGTGAGCACGTTCTTGCCGACGTAGAGGTGCGCGGCCATCTCGTCGGATGACGGGTTCTTCGAGCGGTCGGTGAACGACTCGATGAGGTGGCTGAGCGCGTCGGCGCCCGTCGCGGCGGTGAGCCCGGGCGGGCACGTCAGGGTGAGCTCGGGGTCGACGATCGCGGCGTGCGGCTCGAGGTACTCGCTCGCGACGCCGATCTTCATCTTGCGGTCGCTGTCGAACACCACCGAGATGCACGTGACCTCGGCGCCCGTACCGCCCGTCGTCGGGATCGTGATGACCGGCAGGCCCGGGCCGGGCACGAGGTTCTCGCCGTAGTACTCGTTGATGTCGCCGCCGTGCTTGAGCACGAGCGCCGCCACCTTCGCCATGTCGAGGCAACTGCCGCCGCCCAGGCCCACGACCACGTCGATGCCGGAGCCCGCGTGCTCGGCGACCAGCTCGAGCACGTCGGCGCGGGGCAGGTCGGGCTGAACGCGCGAGAACACCGCGACGGTCAAGCCGGCGTCTTCGAGGGATGCCCGCACCTCGCGGAACTCGTCGGTGGTGGCCATCCGCTCGTCGGTGCAGATGAGCACCGTCGACCCCAGCGGCGTGACCAGGTGCGGGAGCTGGCGCCGCTGGCCGGGCCCGAACAGCACCGTGCGGGGCTGGCGCAGCAGCCCCAGGCCCAGGGTGTTCGTCACATCGATGACGGTCATGGTCTACAGGTCTCCCAGCTCGGATACGGTGAGCGCGATGTACTTGCGCTCGAGGAACTCGTAGATGCCGTCGTGGCCGCCCTCGCGGCCGAGCCCCGACGCCTTGATGCCGCCGAAGGGCGCTGCCGGGTCGGCCATGATGCCGCGGTTGACGCCCACCATGCCGAACTCGAGGTTCTCGGCGATGGTGACGGCGCGTGACAGGTCGCTCGTGAACAGGTACGCCGAGAGGCCGTAGTAGGTGTCGTTGGCGAAGGCCACGGCCTCCGCTATCGAGTCGACCGTGTAGAGCGCCGCGACGGGGGCGAAGAGCTCCTCGTTGCAGAACTCGTGGTCGTGCGTCGGGAAGGTGAGCACGGTGGGCTCGTAGAAGAAGCCCGGCCCCTCGACGACCTGCCCGCCGAGGCGCAGCTGCGCACCCGCCTTCTGGAAGGAGTCGACGAGGCGCACCACGCGGTCGCGCTGCTTCTCGCTGATCACGGGGCCCACCGACACGGTCGGGTCGAACCCGTCGCCGACCTTGAGGGCGCGCGCCTTCTCGACGAACTTGGCGGTGAACTCCTCCGCGATCGCCGAGTGCAGGATGATGCGGTTCGCTGCGACGCAGGCCTGGCCCGCGTTGCGGAACTTGCACAGGATCGCCTGATCGACGGCGAGGTCGACGTCGGCGTCGTCGAGCACGATGAACGGCCCGTCGCCGCCGAGCTCCATCGAGGCGTTCACGATGTTCTTCGCGGCCTGGGTGAGCAGCGTCGTGCCGACCCCGGTCGAGCCCGTGAAGCTCACCTTGCGCAGGCGGTCGTCGGCCATGACGGCGGATGAGACGGCGCCCGAGTCGCTCGTGTGGATGAGGTTCACCACGCCGGCCGGGAATCCGGCGTCGTGGAGCACCTCGGCGAAGAGTGCGGCGGTGAGCGGCGTCTCGCGGGCGGACTTCATCACGACCGTGCATCCGGCCGCGAGTGCGGCGCCCGCCTTGCGCGCCGACATGAGCATCGGGAAGTTCCACGGCGTGATGAGCAGGCTCGGCCCCACGGGCTGGTGGGTCTCGATGACGCGATAGCCGCCGGGCGAGCCCTCCTGGTATGTGCCGTGCAGGTGCGCCACCTGCTCGCTGTACCAGAGGAAGAACCCCGACGAGAGGGCGAACTCGCCCTCGGCCTCGGCCCGCGGCTTGCCGCTCTCGAGCACCATGATGTCGGCGAACGCATCAGCGCGCTCCTGGAGCAGCGCGTAGGCGCGGTGGAAGAGGTCCGCGCGCTTGCGCGGCGCCCACGCGCGCCAGGAGGCGGCCGCCTCGGATGCCGCGGCGAGGGCCTCGAGTGCCTGCTCGGGCGAGCCGTCGGCGACGTGCGCGAGCACCGAGCCGTCGGCCGGGTTGACTACCGGGATGCTCGACGGCGTGGTGACCCACTCGCCCCCGATGAGCAGCGCGAGCGGCACGGTGTGGCCGTTGAGTCGTGCCTCGATCGGGCTGGTGGTTTCCACTGCAACAGACACGTCACAGACCTCTTTCCTGATGGGTTTTCCGCATGCGGTATTCGCGTATTACGATACTACGAGTGCGATACCGGTCCCCGGCCCGTACTATGACTCGAACAGCTCCTGCAGCGTCGCCGGTGTGGGTCTTCACCCGAACCAACCCACCACAGCGACCTCTCGCAGGGCATTGCGCCAAAGGAGGTGCAGCATGAACGGTGAGTTCGATTCCCGGCGAACGCAGTCTGCGAAAGAGGCTGCGCTCGCGGAGACCGTGCCCGTCGACCGCCAGGTCGACCTCGTCGGCTCGTGGAAGCGATCGCAGGCCGCCATCGGCGATCCCGGCAACATCCACGATGTGCCGCACGTTCCCGAGAGCCTCCTCGACGAGCACCTCCTCGAGATGTTCGGCGCTCCGATGAGCCGCTTCGCCGAGGACATCGAGGGCACCGGCCTCGCCCTCCTGCTCGCCGACTCGCGCGGTCAGATCCTGCAGCGCTGGTTCGAAGACCGGCAGGCCGAGTCGCACCTCGACCGTGTCGGCACGGTGCGTGGCGCCGTGCTCGCCGAGAACGTGGTCGGCACCAACGGCGTCGGCACCGTCGTGACGCTCAGCAAGCCCGTGCAGATCCGCGGCACCGAGCACTACGCCGAGTTCTACCAGGACGCCGTGTGCACCGGCTCGCCCGTGTTCCACCCCATCACGCGCAAACTCCTGGCGGTGGTCACCCTGTCGTGCGACCTCACGCCGCGCACCGACCTGCTCAAGCCGCTCGTGCGCTCCATCGCGACGCAGCTCGAGCAGCACGTACTCTCCGTCGAGCAGCCTGCCGCCCGCGAGATGCTCAACGTGTTCCTCAAGCTCAGCCGCAGCCAGAGTCATCCGGTCGTCGCCTTCGGGCCGCAGGGCGCCATGATCCAGACGCCCATGGCCGGCTCGCTCACCGCGCACGACATGAACCTGCTCCGGATGCTCGGAGACGAGGCCCGCCCGTCGGGCAACTACGTCGTCGAGCTGTCGTCCGGACCGACCACGCTCAACCTCACCTCGGTGGGCCCCAACAACAACGTCGTGGTCGTCGTGGACGAGGCGGCCGCCGTGCGCAGCCCACTGCGCCGCGTCTCCCCGCCACCCGCTCCCCAGCGCGTCGGCCGCTCCCCCGCGTGGCTCTCGGCGGTCAACCACTTCGAGCGCCTCAAAGACCTCGGCGAGCCCGTGCTGCTCGCCGGAGAGTCGGGGGTCGGCAAGCTTGCGCTCGCCCTCGGCGCCCTCGGCCCCGACGCCGACGCGGCCACGCCGTTGCTGTGCGACGCCGCGGAGAGCCACGTGCTCGGCACCCGCGAGTGGCTCGCGCGCCTCGCGCGCAGCTTCACCGAGCACGACTCGATCGTCATCCGCGGCGTCGAGACGCTCGACGGCCCCGCGTGCGACGGGATGCGCTCGATCATCGACGCGAACAAGCACCGCGTCTCCGTGTCGCTCACCGCCACCACGGACGACGACGAGGCCATCGCGCGCACCGAGCAGAAGTTCGGCTCGACCGCCGTGCGCGTTCCCCCGCTGCGCGACCGCATCGAGGACCTGCCCGAGCTGTGGGCCTCGGTAGCGCGGTCGGTGGCTCCCGCCGCCAACCTCGAGCTCCAGGACGACACCCTCGCGCTCCTGCGCGCCTACTCGTGGCCGGGCAACATCAAGGAGCTGCGCCGACTCGCGAGCCAGCTCGGCGCCAGTGGACGCGCGGGAGCCGTCACGCCCACCGATCTGCCCTCCACGATGCAGAGCTCCAAGACGCTCTCGCTCATCGAGAAGATCGAGCTCGAGGCCATCCGCAAGGCGCTCCAGGAGGCCAAGGGCAACCGCGTGCTGGCCGCCGACATCCTCGGCATCTCGCGGGCGACCGTCTACCGCAAGATGAAGGCCTACCGCCTCAGCACCTGAGAGCTCGAGATCCATCGCGCTACGCCGTGACGTTCGCGACCGCGGCACTGCGCCGGCGTCGGGCGACGATGCCGGGCACGATCGCGCGCAGCAGGATGACGAGCAGCAGCACGGCCGCTTGGGCGATGAGTTGCAGCGGCTCCGGCCACCCCACCGAACGGAACAGCTGGCCGAGCTGGGTGAGGAAGAGCGCTGCGATGCCCGTCGAGATGAGCGCCGAGCGGCCGCCCGTGAGGGCCGTGCCGCCGAGCACCACCGCGGCGACCGTCGGCAGCAGGTAGCTGTCGCCGAAGAACAGCGGCGGGGTCGTGACGTAGCCGGTGTACAGCACCGACGCGATGCCGTAGGTGGCGCCCGCAGCTGCGTACGCCATCGTCTGGTACAGCGTCACGCGCACGCCGATCGCGGCGGCCGCGGGCTCGCTCACGCCGACCGCCGTGAGGCGCCGCCCGACGATCGAGCGCTGCGCGAGGAAGCCGAGGATGACGATGACGACCACCGCGACGACGAAGGCCGTGGGCACGATGCCGATCTTGCCCTTGGCGAAGTCGGCGAGCCCCTGGGGCGAGCCGGCGGGGGTGCCGTTCGAGATCGCGAACACCGTGCCGAGCAGGATCGCGTTCATCCCGAGGGTCGCGACGAGCGGCATGACGCCGAAGCGCGTGACGACGATGCCGTTGACGAGCCCGGCGACACCGGGCAGCACGATCGCGGCGGCGATGGCGAGCCCGGGCGCCCAGCCGAACCACTGCGGCAGACCGGAGGCGAGTGCGGCGCCGAACGCCATCATCGCGGGCACCGAGAGGTCGAGGCCGCGCTGCTGCACGACGAGGGTCTGGCCCACCGCCGCGATCGCGAGCACCGCGGCGAACGGCAGCATGCCGACGATGGCCGAATAGCTGAGGCTCCCGCCCGCGATGAACGGGCTCACGACGAAGAGCAGGATCGTGGCGTACCAGATGGCGCTCGAGCCGCCGCCGAGGATGCGCCGCCAGCGCGGGTCGACTGTGGGGGTTGTGGTGCTCATGCGCCTCTCCTGATCTTGCGCAGCTGCGCGTAGAGAACTGCCGCCCCGACGGTGATGACGCCGGGCAGCCAGTACCCCCAGGCGCCGGAGAGCCCGAGGAACGTGGGGACACTCAGCACCTGGGCGACGAGGATGCCCGCCGCGATGATGCCGATGAACGAGCCGCGCCCGCCGAAGATGCTCGCGCCCGCGAGCACGACGACGGTGACGGACGTGAGGGTGAACGACAGGCCCGGCCGCCCGTCGCCGATGCCGATCTGCGACATCAGCACCACCGCCGCGGGCATCACGAGCAGCGAGGTCGCCATGTAGCTCACCAGGTGCACGCGGTTGGCCTTGATGCCGAGGCGCTCCGCGGCATCCTTGCGCGAGCCGACCGCGCGCAGCTCGACGCCCCAGCGCGTGCGGCGCAGTGCCCACTCGAGCGCGAGGGCGATGCCGATCGCGACGATCGTGATGATCGGCACGAAGCCGACCTTCGCGAAGATGAGGTCGGTGACGACCGGCGTGATGATTCCGCCGGGGGTGCCGCGGAGCGTGAACAGCGTGCCCTGCAGCGCGAGCGCGATGGCGAGCGTCACCACCACCGGGTTGAGGTTGAACCTCGTGACGAGGAATCCGTTCACGAAGCCGACGAGCAGGGCCGCGACGATCATGAGCCCGATGCCGATGACGATGTTGCCGCCGTCGATCACGAAGAACGAGGCGATGACGACGAGGAAGCTCAGCAACGGCCCGACCGAGAGGTCGAAGCCCGACCCGAGCACCACGATCTGCTGCGCGCTGCCGATGATGATCATGAGCGCCGCGGTGAAGAGCAGGTTGTTGAAGTTGAACGGCGAGAAGTAGAACACGTTCGACGAGCCCACGACGAGCGCGAGCGCCACCACGATCAGGCCGAGCACGGCCGCCGGCGAGTGGTCGCCGCGCAGCCAGTTGCGGAAGCGCCCCGAGCCCGACCGGCCCTCGCCGTCGCGCTTGCGCACGGCGGTGGAGGTGAGCGCGGCCCGGGCGATCTCGGCCTCCGTGACGGAGTCGCCCTCGACCTCGGCGACGACGCTGCCGCGCGACATGATGAGCACGCGGTCGCACAGCCCCTCGAGCTCGACGCCGTCGGACGAGAGCATCACGACCGCGGCGCCCTGGTCGGCTGCCCCGCGCAGGATCGAGTAGATGTCGACGCGCGCGCCGGCGTCCACGCCCTGGGTGGGCTCCTCCGCGAGGAGCACCTTGGGCTCGGCGAGCAGCGTGCGGGCAAGCACCACCTTCTGCTGGTTGCCGCCGGAGAGCGAGGCGACGGGCGTGCGGTCGGACGGGGTCTTGATGGCCTGGCGCTCGATCTGCTCGCGCGCGATCGCGGCGATGCGCGAGTCGCGGATGATGCCCCAGCGCGAGACCTTCCGCAGCGTCTTCATCACGATGTTCTCGCCCACCGTGAGCGGCAGGAACACGCCCTCGCCGTGCCGGTCGGAGGGCACGTACACGACGCCCGCGCGCGCCGCCGCGGCATTGCTGCCGAGCCGAACCGCGGCGCCGTCGATGGTGATCGAGCCCGAGGCGGGCTCCAGGCCCGCGAGAGCACGGATGAAGTCGGCCTGCCCGTTGCCCTGGACCCCGGCGAGCCCCACGATCTCACCGGCCCGCACGGTCAGGTCGATGTCTTGGAAGTGCCTGCCGCCCAGCCCCGCGACGGTGAGCACGGGCTCGCCGAGCACGCCGGTCTTCGGCGGGAACACGGTGTCCAGCGCGCGCCCGATCACGAGCTCGATGATCTTCGCCTCGGTCACCTCGTCGGCGTCGAACGTGCCGCGCACCGCGCCGTCGCGCAGCACGGTGACGCGGTCGGCGATCTCCTTGACCTCGGGGATGCGGTGCGAGATGTACACGACGGCCGTGGAAGCCGCCGTGAGCTCGCGCACGCGGCGGAAGAGCCGCTGCACCTCCTCGCTGTTGAGGTGCTCGGTCGGCTCGTCGAGGATCAGCACGCGCGGCTTGAGCGCGAGCGCCTTCACGATCTCGACGATGAAGCGCTGCTCGACGGAGAGGTCGCTCACGCGCGACTTGGCGTCGATGCCCATCTGCCACGGGTCGAGGTGCTCCTGCGCCCACTTGGGCGCGCGGCCCAGGCCGCCGCGCCCCGTGCGACCCGTGCCGATCGCGAGGTTCTCGGCCACGGTGAGCTCGGGCAGCAGCGCCGGGTCCTGGCGCACGATCGCGAGGCCGAGCTCGCGAGCCTCGTCCGGCGAGGCGCCCGACAGCAGGGTGCCCGCGATCTCGACGGACCCCGAGTCGGGCATGAGGGCGCCGGATGCCACGGCCATGAGTGTCGACTTCCCCGCACCGTTCTCGCCCACGAGGGCGTGCACCTCGCCCGCGGTGACCTCGAGGTGCACGTCCTTGAGCGCGCGCACTCCGGGGAACGTCTTCTCGATGCCGGTCAGGCGCAGCGCGACGATGCCGTGCTGGATCTCGCCCTCGGGCACGATCGACGGCGTGTTCGTGGTGATGGTGTAGTCGGTCACGGGGTGTCCTTCGTCGAACTCGGATTACTGGGCGAGGTAGCCGCCGTCGATGACGAGCTCGCTGCCCGTCACGAACGACGACTCGTCACTGGCCAGGAAGACCGCGCCGTAGGCGATCTCGGCGGGGGTGCCCGCGCGGCCCATGGGCGTCATGCCGACCACGAACTCGTTGACCTCGGGGGCCTGGGCATCGGTGAGCGGCGTCGCGATGAAGCCCGGGTGCAGCGAGTTGACGCGCACGCCCTGGGTCGCGTAGGTGATCGCGGCGTTCTTGGACATGTTCCGCACGGCGCCCTTGGTGGCGTGGTACGCGTGCGCTCCGCCGACCGCGGCGTTGCCCCAGATCGACGAGACGTTGATGATCGAGCCCGACCCCTGCGCGAGCATCGACGGGATCACGGAGCGCATCCCGAGCCACACGCCGGTCTGGTTGACCGCGACGACGCGGTTCCAGTCCTCCGGGGTGAGCTCGTGCAGGGGCTCGTAGGCGATGATGCCGGCGTTGTTGACGAGCACGTCGACGCGGCCGTGCTCGGCGAGCACTCCCGCGACGAGCGAGTCCCAGCCCTCGGCCTCGGCGACGTCCTGCTGGACGAACGTGATGCCCTCGGCGAAGTCGGTGTGCGGGCTCTGGCTGGTCGCGATCACTGTCGCGCCCTCTGCGGCGAACATCTCGGCGATCGCGCGGCCGATGCCGCGCCCGGCGCCCGTGACGATGGCGACCTTGGAGTTCAAGCGGTTCATGGGGTATCCCGATCTCTCACGCGACGAAATCGGCTGTGACGTCGTCGTCTGGGGTAAGTCTGGTGGTGGTGCCGCCGGGCGGTGAACGCTCACCGCCCGGCGGCGGTACTACGGGGTCCTGCTACTCGTTGAAGAGCTTCTTGAGCTGGTCGACCGTCAGGCCGGACGACAGAATCGCGTCGTTGGGCAGGTCGGACTCGCAGACGGGCTGCTTGTCGGGGTCGGTCGAGTCCTCGATGATCTCGAGGTTGTAGGTCGACGGCTCCGTGTTGGCCAGGCCGTTGTAGGCGGCGAGGCCCTTGTGCAGCGCCGGGATGGCTACCCAGTTGCGGGACGACATCGTGGCGATCTGGAAGCTCGGCTGCGAGTCCTTGTACTGGTACCAGAGGCACGCGAACTGGTTGGAGTCGTTCGCGGACCAGACGGGCAGGGGCTTGCCGGCGTCGACGAAGGCCTCGATGCCGCCGACCGAGCCGCCGCCGTAGTCGGCGACAATTCCGTCGATCTGGCCGAACTGGGTGATGAGGCCGGCCATGACCTGCTTGGTCTTGCCGGGCTCCCAGCCGGTGTCGACGAAGGTGTCACCGAGCTGCTCGTTGAGGAAGACGACGTCGGGGTTCTCCGCCACTGCCTTCTTCGCGCCCTCGTACACGGCCTGCGAGTAGGGGTTGCCCGCCTGCCCACCGGTCATGAGGAGGTTGCCCTTGCCGCCCATCTGGTCGATGGTCCACTTGGCGAGGCCGTACCCGTAGGTGTCGACGTTCTCCGAGACGCAGTCGACGTAGTCGGTGCCGGGGGTGCCACCGGGGCAGGCCACGATCGACACGAACTTCACGCCGGCCTCCGTCGCCTTCTTGACGGTAGGCAGCAGTGCCTCACCACCGTCGGTGAAGGAGACGATGACGTTGACGCCCTGCGCCACGAGCGAGTTGATGTCGGCGATTGCCTTCTGGGTGTCTGCCTGGGCATCCGTGTACAGCACGTCGGTGATGTTCGGGCACTTGGCGGCCTCGGCCTCGAAGATGGCGCGCGTGGTCTTGCGCCACGAGTTGCCGCCGAAGCCGTCGGCGAAGGCGACCTTGATCGGCTTGTCGCCGCAGAACTGCGAGATGTCGACGATGTCGCTCTGCAGGCCCGAGGTTCCGACCGAGACGAGGTTCTCCGTGGTGTCGCCCGTGCTGCCGCCGGCGTCGGTGCCGGTCGAACAGGCGGACAGGACCAGCGCGCCGGCAGCGAGGAACGCTGCGACGGTGGCTCTGGTTGAGGTTTTCATTTCAACTCTTTCTCTTAGTGAATGGGAGAGTCGGGCGGTCGTCTCGAGGGCGCGGGCGACCGCCTGATGGATGCCGGCAACGTCCTGGCGAGGGATTCGTGATCTCCCGCCGATCCGTCTTCTTTGACTGGGGTTCCCTCTGCTGAACGTGCAGGAAGGCCGGTAATCCGGTGGTGCTGGGTTCATCTTCACAGCGTTGGCAGAGGCCGGATGGGTCACCTTGCGACGGCGGTGCCTCATTTTGAGACGGCCCTACTTTTGCCGTTTTGGAGCATGCAACCTAGGCATCTACCACCTGTTCTCAGCGACGAGGAGCCCGCAATGTCAACGCCGACACCCACCGACCTGCTGGGCGAGATCTACGCCCACTGGATCTCAGAGCTCGGTCTCCTGGGCGACGCCCCGGTCTCGACCGAGCTGCTGCGCCTCATCTTCGACGACTGGCACCGGGCCACCGCCGAGCCCGAGGGTGTCACCTACAAGAACGAGACGATCGGCGGTGTGCCGGGCATCCTGGTGACGCCGATCGGCAGCAACCCCGACGAGGTGCTGATCTTCATGCACGGCGGCGGGTTCGCCCTCGGCTCGTCGGCGAGCCACCGCAAGCTGGCCGGCCACGTCGCGAAGGCCGCGGGTGTCACGGCGTTCGTGCTCGACTTCCGCCGCGCACCCGACTTCAAGTTCCCCGCCCAGATCGAGGACGGCATCGCGGTCTACCGCGCGCTCCTCGACGCGGGCCACACCCCCGAGCAGCTCACGCCGATCGGCGACAGCGCGGGCGGCAACCTCGCCCTGAGCCTCGTATTCCAGGCCCGGGCGGAGGGGCTGCCCCTCCCGAAGCAGGTCATCACGATCTCGCCCTGGCTCAACATGGAGAACAATGGCGCGACGCTCGACAGAAACGACGCCACCGACTTCCTCATCACCCGCGAGGGGCTGCAGGGCAACATCGACCGGTACATCGCCGGGGCGACCAGCCCCACGAACCCCATGGCGAACCCGCTCTACCAGGACTTCGCCGGATTCCCCCGCCTCTACATCACCGCGGGAGACGTCGAGTCGCTCTTCGACGACTCGGTGCGGCTCGAGGCCCTGGCCCGCGACGCCGGAGTCGACGTGACCTTCTCGATCGGCGAGGGCATGCAGCACGTGTATCCGTTCCTTGCCGGTAACCACCCGCGCGCCGACGAGGAGATCCGCCGCATCGCGCAGTGGTACCGCGCCGGCCTCACGAACTCCTAACTCAACCCACTCGAAAGGACATCAGCAATGACTACAACCGACTACGACAGCGTTGTCATCGGGGCCGGCTTCTCCGGGCTCGCGGTGCTCCACCACCTTCGCGAGGTGGGGCAGCGCACGCTCGTCGTCGACGGTGCCGACGGCATCGGCGGCACGTGGTGGATCAACAACTACCCGGGCGTGCGCACCGACAGCGAGTTCAGCTACTACTCGTTCTCGTTCTCGAAGGAGGTGCGCGAGGAGTGGGTGTGGACCGAGCGCTACCCCTCGGGCAAGGAGGTGCTCGCGTACCTGAACTTCGTGGCAGACCGCCTCGACCTGCGCAAGGACATCAAGCTCAACACCCGCGTCGAATCGGCCGTCTACGACGAGGCCGGCAACTTCTGGACGCTGCACATCAAGGGCGGCGGCACCATCACGACGAAGTACCTCATCTCGGGCATGGGCGTGCTGTCGCAGCCGATCTGGCCCGACATCCCCGGTATCGACACGTTCCAGGGCACCAAGGTGCACGCCGCCCGCTGGCCGCGCGAGGGCATCGACCTCAAGGGCAAGCGCGTGGGTCTCATCGGGCTCGGCGCCTCGGGCATCCAGATCCTCCCGACGATCGCCAAGGAGGTCGGCGAGCTCGTCGTCTTCCAGCGCACGCCCAACTTCATCGTCGAGACGAACAACGACCCCGTGACCCCGGAGCAGCTGGCCCACGTGCGCGCCACCTACGACGAGATCTGGGAGCGGGCGGCCAACCACCCGTTCGGCGTCGACATGGTGCCCGCGCAGTACAGCGCGCTCGAGGTCGACCCCGAGGAGCGCCAGCGCATCTTCGAGAGCAAGTGGAACGAGGGCGGCTTCCACTTCGCCAACGAGTGCTTCAACGACCTGGCCGTGAACCACGAGTCGAGCGAGCTCGCGTCGGAGTTCATCCGCGGCAAGATCCGCGAGATCGTGAAGGATCCGGTCACGGCCGATCTGCTCGGCCCGAAGACCTACTCCTTCAACGGCAAGCGCGTGCCCACCGGCTTCGGCTACTACGACGCGTTCAACCTGCCGCACGTCAAGCTCGTCGACGTCGCCACCGAGCCCATCGCCGCGATCACCCCGAAGGGCGTGCTCGTCGGTGACACCGAGTACGAGCTCGACGTCATCATCTTCGCCACCGGCTTCGACGCCATGACCGGCACCCTCACCAACATCGACATCGTCGGTCGGGGCGGCCAGGTGCTGCGCGACAAGTGGGCCACGGGCATCCGGAGCAATCTCGGAATCTCGATGAACGGATTCCCGAACCTCCTGCTCTCGCTGGGCCCGCAGACGCCGTACTCGAACCTGCCCGTGCCGATCCAGCTCGGGGCGCAGTGGATGGCCCGCGCCATCGACTACGCGGTCAAGTACGGCATCGAGCACTTCGAGGCGACCCCCGAGTCGGAGGAATGGTGGGCCGAGGAGGTCGACCGCGCCGGCAAGTCGACGGTCATGTACTCCGAGGGGCAGAAGGCGAAGGCGTGGTTCTTCGGCGAGAACGTGCCCGGCAAGCCGCACGAGTTCCAGGTGTACATGGGCGGCGGTCAGGTGTACCAGGCGTTCTGCCGCGAGGCAGAGGCGGCGGGCTACCCGGGCTTCCGGGCCCAGGTGAGTGAGACGGTGGCCTCGTAGTGACCGCACGTCTCGCGGGAAAGGTCGCCGTGATCACGGGGGCCGCGTCCGGTATGGGCGCGGCCACCGCTGAGCTCTTCGCGGCCGAGGGAGCGACGGTCGTGCTCACCGACCTGAACGCCGCGCTGGGGCAGGAGGTGCTCGCGCGCATCGAGGCGGCGGGCGGGTCGGCGTCGTTCGAGACCATGAACGTCGCCTCGGAGGCCGACGTGGCGCGCGTCTACGCCGCCGTCGGCGAGCGCCACGGCACCATCGACGTGCTCGTGAACTGCGCCGGCATCATCGGTGTCGACGCCCCGACGCACGAGCTCGCGGAGGCGGACTGGGATGCGCTCTTCGCCATCGACGTGAAGGGCGTGTTCTTCTCCACCAAGCACGCGCTGCCGTACATGATCGCGCAGCAGTCGGGCTCGATCGTCAACTTCTCGTCGATCTACGGGCTCACCGGCAACGACGAGTTCACGGCGTACCACGTCGCCAAGGGCGCGGTGGCGATGCAGACGAAGCAGGATGCCGCGGTCTACGGCCGGTACAACATCCGGGTCAACTCCGTGCATCCGAGCACGGTGCTCACGCCGCTCGTCGAGGGCATCGCCAACGCGTTCCCGGGCGGGCTCGTCGAGTACGAGAAGGTCAACACGACGACGCAGTCGATCAGGCGCCTCGGGCAGCCGATCGATGTCGCCTACGCGGTGCTCTTCCTCGCCTCCGACGAGTCGACCTGGATCACCGGGGTGAACCTGCCCGTCGACGGCGGGTTCATGGCGCGCTAGGCGCTCCCCAGAACACCGGGGCCGCCGGCGTCACCGTACGGCGCGACGGAGACGATCGGCGGCCTCGGCCCGCCCCCACGACCCGCCCCACGACAAGGAGCAACCATGAGCGACTACTACGACAAGACCGAGGACCGGAAGTACACCAGGGTCTACAAGCAGACGACCCCCGACATCCTCGCGGCGTTCGACACCTTCGACAATGCGGTGTTCGCGACGGAGGGGCGGGAGATCCCGCTCAAGTACCGCGAGCTCATCGCCCTCGCCGTGGGCATCACCACGCAGTGCGTGTACTGCATCGACGCGCACTCCCAGGCCGCTGTGAAAGCCGGGGCGACCGAGACCGAGCTCGCGGAGTCGGCGTGGGTGGCGACCGCCATCCGGGCCGGCGGCGGCTACGCGCACGGACGACTCGCGTTCAAGCTGTCGGGCGTGCACGAGCACTAGGCTCAAGCACCCGAGCGTAGCCGAGCCTTCCCTACGTGGCGAACGACGGACGACCGTGGTTGGCTGTCGCCATGACCACGCCCATCTCCCACCCGCACGAGCCCCACGGCGCGGGCATCAGCGGCCGGCTCAACTGGCTCCGTGCCGGAGTCCTCGGCGCGAACGACGGCATCGTCTCGGTCGCCGCGATCGTCGTCGGCGTCGCGGGCGCGACGTCGAGCATCGCCCCCATCCTCACCGCCGGCGCCGCCGGGCTCGTGGGTGGCGCGATCTCGATGGCGCTCGGCGAGTACGTCTCGGTGAGCAGCCAGCGCGACAGTCAGCGCGCCCTCATCGCGAAGGAACGGCACGAGCTCGCGACGATGCCCGACGAGGAGCTCCTCGAGCTCGCGGGGCTCTACGAGGCGAAGGGGCTCAGCACGGAGACGGCGACGAAGGTCGCCGAGGAGCTCACCGCGCACGACGCGCTCGGCGCCCACCTCGAGGCGGAGCTGGGCATCAACGAGGAGGATGTGGTCAGCCCGTGGCAGGCGGCAGGGGCATCCGCGCTGGCCTTCTTCATCGGAGCGCTGCTGCCGATGCTGGCCATCCTGCTGCCGCCCGAGCCGGCGCGCGTGCCCGTCACGTTCGCGGCTGTGCTCATCGCTCTCGCGCTCACCGGCGCACTGAGCGCCCGCATCGGCGGCAGCCACTGGGTGCGGCCCACGGTTCGCGTCGTGGTCGGCGGCGCCATCGCACTCGCCGCGACCTTCCTCATCGGCACCCTGCTGGGAACCACCGGGATCGTCTGATGGTGAAGATCCTCGTCGTCGAGGACGACCCCGCGATGGGCGCGCTCGTGAAGCACGGCCTCGAGGAGGACGGCTACGAGGTGACCATGGTGACGAACGGCATCGAGGCGCTCATGGCGGTCGCCAAGGAGGACTTCTCGGCAGCCGCGATCGACGTCATGCTGCCCGAGATGAGCGGCTTCGAGATCTGCCGCCACCTGCGCAAGCAGGGCAACGGGCTGCCTGTACTCCTGCTCACCGCGCGCGATGCGATCGAGGACAGGGTGCTCGGCCTCGACTCGGGCGCCGACGACTACCTCACGAAACCGTTCGCGTTCGCGGAGTTCAGTGCGCGCATCCGTGCCCTGGTGCGACGCGACGCGTCGGCGACCAAGTCGACGCTGCACATCGGTGCCGTCGTGCTCGATGCGGCCTCGGTGCGCGCGACGGCGAACGGCACGACGCTCCCGCTCAGCTCGAAGGAGTTCGCGCTGCTCTGGACCCTCGGCGCCCGGGCCGGCGAGCCGATGTCGCGCAGCGAGATCCTGCAGGAGGTCTGGGGCACCACGCAGTTCATCGACCCGCAGGTCGTCGACCAGTACGTGAGCTACCTGCGCCGCAAGCTGGAGCCGCTCGACGCGGGCGTCTCGATCGTCACGGTGCGCGGCGTCGGCTACCGCGTGGAGGTGGCGCCGTGACCTTCGGGCGGCTGTCGATCCGCGCCCGCATCACGCTGGGCAGCATCGCGGTCGCCGCGATGCTCCTGCTGGGCGCGCTCCTGCTCGTGCGCGCGCAGTTCGCGACGATCCTCTCCACCGCCGACGCCACGCTCGCGGCAAGCGACCTCGCCTCGTTCCAGCAGGACATCCTCGCCAATCCCGAGGAGAGCGTCGACGACCCCGGCACGGGCGTGCTCGTCTACGTCAGGGATCCGAGCGGCTCGGTCGAGGTGAACACCCTCCCCCACGACGTCATCGAAGCCGTGGCGCACCGCACCCCCGCCGACGAGCAGTTCTCCCTCACCGACGACGAGGGGCGCACGTTCCTGATTCTCGGCAGGGCTCTCGACACGAGTGCGGGCACCTGGGCGCTGTGGTCCGCCCGGAGCACGTCCTCGAGCGAGCTCGCCCTGCAGGGTCTCGACCGCGTGCTCATCGTGGGTGGGGTGGTGCTGCTCGCGGGGTTCGCGGTCGCGTCGTGGGTGCTCGCGACCGCGGCACTGCGGCCGGTCACGGCGATGCGTCGGCAGGCCGAGCAGCTCGGGCCCGACGCCCAACTCCCCGTGCCGCGCACGCGCGACGAGCTGGCGGAGCTCGCGACGACCCTCAACCGCTTCCTCGGCCAGGTGCAGGCCTCGAGCGTGCGCGAGAAGCAGATGGTGTCCGACGCGGCGCACGAGCTGCGCACCCCATTGATGGCTCTGCAAGGCGAGATCGAGCTGGCCATACGCTCGCCACAAACCGCAGATGAGGCCTTCCTACAGCGGCTCGAGGCCCTCGGACACCGCCTCGCCCAACGCGTCGCGCTTGAGGTAGACTTGTACCTTGCCGCTGCCATCGGCGATATGGGCGAACGCGGCCTTGCCCATCACGCGCACGGTGAGCAGCCGGCCGACCAGGGTGACGATCTGCCCATCGGTCAGCGCGCCGTCCTGATATGCCGCGATCGCTTCGGCGGCAGTGTGGGTGCGCGCGCGGGGCAGCCGGAGAGGGTACGGCTCGATGCCCAGGTCGCGCAGCACGCCGAGCTTTTCCCGGCGGACCAGTTGTTGGTCGTT
>CAIXMB010000016.1 GCA_903920435.1 uncultured Actinomycetes bacterium | reverse complement strand
TGGCCGTTCGGTCGAAAAGCAGCACGACCTCGCCGGCCTGCACGACATCGAGGTCGCCGCCGGTGGTCGACACGACGGTGGTGAGCTCGAGCACCTCGGTGTTGGCGCGGCCGATCGCCTGCTGCTGCCCGTTCGCGACCCAGACGGAGCCGTCGCCCAGGTCGACGCGCTGCGCCGTGTAGCCCGTCGAGGCGATCGCGAGGGCGGCAACGAGCGCGCCGATCACCAGTGCGCTCGTCGCACTGATGACGAGCGAGAGGTGGCCCTTCAGCCACGACCTAAACACGGGCGCCTCTCACCGGGGCACGTCCGCGCACTTCTCGCTGCTCGCGTTGCCGGTGGTGCCGTCGCGGTTGACCGTGACGGTGATGCACACGCGATCACCGGGCTCGGCGTCGAGGGTGAACTCCGGGCTGCGCTGGATGCTCTGCACGCCCGCCTGGGTGGCGATCTGGTAGGAGTCGCCGGCCTTCAGGCCGGGGTCGGCCCAGGAGAATGTCACGCTGCTGTCGTTGACGGTGGCCTGCACATCGGAGACCGTGGGAATCCCCGTGCTCGCCGCCCTGACGAGCACGATGGTCGCCGTCGTGCCGAGGGCGAGCACGAGCACCGCGGCAGCCACGAGCGCCCAGGCGAACGCACGGATGCCCCGGCCCCCGGTCACGTTCGTGGCGTTCGTCTTGCTGCCGGTCTCCCGCACCACCGTGCCGACGGCGCTGTACGGCCCGACGTCCGCCCCGCGGCGGCGACGCCGGCGCTCGGCGACGGACGAGACGGCCTCGTGGCCGCCCTTGATGCGCGTGCGGTCCTCGAGGTTCGACGTGGTCGCGAGCGCCCAGTCGTCCATGACCACCTCGATGGGGGTCTGGGCCACGCCGAGCTCGGTCTCGACCGCCTGCAGCTCGCGCACGAGCTCGAGCACGCTCTCGTGCCGGTTCTCGGGCTTGCGCGACATGGCGCGCGCGAGCGCGCGCTCGAGGGAGGGCGGAACGTCGGAGCGGCCGATCGGCCCCGGCTTCGCGCGGTTGATGCGGGCGATGAGGTCACTCGACTTGTTCGACTCCCCCGGCTGCTCGAAGGGCGAGCGCCCGGCCAGGAGGGAGTACACGGTCGCAGCGAACGACCAGATCTCCGACTCGATGGTTCCCGCCGTCTCGTCCATGAGCACCTCGGGCGCCGACCACGGGATCGACATGCCCACGGCCTCGAGGTTCTCCGACTCGCCGAGGGTCGCGGCGATGCCGAAGTCGGAGAGCACGGGGTGCCCGTAGGCGGTGAGCAGGATGTTGGACGGCTTGATGTCGCGGTGGAGGACTCCCGCGCGGTGCGCGGTCTCGATCGCGCTGCCGATCTTGACCGCCACGCGCAGCACCTCGGGAACCGGGATGCGCTCGGTGCGGTACCGCTGGCTGAGCGCCGAGGAGCACAGCTCCATGACGAGGTAGGGGCGGCCGTCGGCCGAGATGCTCGCCTGGTAGACGGTGAGAATGGCCGGGTGGGCGCTGAGCTGCGCCATGAGGTTCGCTTCGGCCTGGAACATCTGGCGCACCTGGTCGTTGACGACCTCGCTCAGCATGACCTTGACGGCGACCTGGCGGCGCGGCATGTTCTGCTCGTAGAGGAAGACGTCGGCGAAGCCGCCGGAACCGAGCACGTGGACGTGCGCGAATCCGGGCAGGATGGGAGGAGCTGATGGCAAACGACGTGCCACGAACACCCCCTAGCCCAGACGACGGATTCCCTATTGTAGGCAGGCGGCTGCAGGCTACCGACCCGTTGACCCCCTAACGGGGGCCATCGTTCCCGACCCCCATTCACAGGGGTACAGATCCGTGCTAATGGCGGTTCGGACGCGGCGCCGTGTCTTCGATGTCGGCGATCTCGGGGGCGTCGAGAACATCGACGATGATGGCCGTGACGTTGTCGCGACCGCCCGCGGCGAGCGCGGCATCGATGAGCGCGCCCGCGGTCTCCACGGGGTTGAGTCCCGCCGCCATGTGCAGGCGGATGCGGTCGTCGGTCACCTCCTTGGTGAGGCCGTCGGAGCACATGAGCAGGCGCAGGCCCGTGCGCGCGGGCAGCATCCAGAAGTCGGCGTACGGCTTCGCGTTGAAGCCGACGGCGCGCGTGATGATGTTGCTGTCGGGGTGGTGCTCGGCCTCGTCGCGCGTGAGAGCGCCGGATTCCACGAGCTCCTGCACGACGGAGTGATCGACGGTCACCTGCACGAGCTCGTTCGCCTCGAACGCGTACACGCGGCTGTCGCCGATGTTGAACACCGCGAAGTAGGCGTCCGTCTCCTGGAGCGTGAGGGCGGCGCCCGTGACGGTGGTGCCGACGCCCAGTTCGCTGTCGCCCGCGATCTCGGTGATGTCGGCGGTCGCGCGCTCGAGGGCGCGCTCGATCGTGCGCGGCGCGAGGAAGTCGGAGCCCACGACCTCGGCGAGCCGCTCCACCACTGCCGCGCTCGCGAGGTCGCCCGCGGCGTGCCCGCCCATGCCGTCTGCGACGGCGAACAGCGGGGACTTGGCGACGAAGCTGTCCTCGTTGGCACTGCGGCGCTTGCCGGTGTCGGTGGCGGCCGCCCAGGCAATGGTGACCGTTGCATCGGGCCGCCCCGGGATGGGGATGGTGAGGCTGGCGTTACTGCCGCCGATTTCGGTCACGATGGCCTTCGGTCTAGAGGGAGGATCTGCACGATGTTCTCGTCTCCAATATCCACCAGCGTGCCGGGCGAGACGACGACCGACTCGCCCTGCAGCAGTTTCCGCGGGGTGGAACCGGGCACGAGAACGACCGTGCCGTTGGTGCTGCGCAGGTCGGTCACGACGACGGTCGTGCCGGTCTGGCGCAGTTCGAGGTGGGTGGCCGAGACCTCGCGCTGGGGCGAGAGCACGCGCACGAGGCGCGGCGGTGCGCCGACCAGGATGCGCGGCGAGCTGGGGCGGCGGCCGATGCGCGCCGGGCGGTCCAGAGCGATCGGCTCCTTGAGGCCACCGATGCGGAAGCTGTACACGGGCGTCGCGCTCTCCGCCCGGGGCGCGCGCGAGCGCGCCTCGGTGCGCCGCGGCTCGGGCGCCCTCGACTCGCGGCCGGGCACGATGGTGTCCGCCGCGGGGTCGGCGGGGGCATCCGGTGCCCGGGGCGTACGCCCGATCACCGTGTCCCCCGTGTCGTACCTCACCCTTAGGACTGTACCCCGCTGTCTACCCGACGCACGTCAACCGATGTACGACATGACGTGTTTCACCCGCGTGTAGTCCTCGAAGCCGTAGCTCGAGAGGTCTTTGCCGTAGCCGGAGTGCTTGAACCCGCCGTGCGGCATCTCCGCGACGATCGGGATGTGCGTGTTGATCCACACGCAGCCGAAGTCGAGGTGCTTGGCGAAGCGCATCGCGCGCGAGTGGTCGGTGGTCCACACGCTCGATGCGAGGCCGTACTGCACGCCGTTCGCCCACTCCAGCGCCTGCCGTTCGTCGGTGAACGACTGCACGGTGATGACCGGCCCGAAGATCTCGTCCTGGATCGCGGCATCCGTCTGCTCGAGGCCCGTGACGATGGTGGCCGGGTAGAAGTAGCCGGTGGTGCCCTGGCGCGCACCGCCGAGCTCGACCCGCGCGTTCGCCGGCAGTGACTCGATGATCCCCGAGACGCGCGCGAGCTGGTTCGCGTTGTTGACGGGCCCGAAGTACGAGCCGCTGTCGGGCGCGCCCGTCGCCGCGTTCGCCCGCGCCCAGGCCGTGAGCGCCGCGACGAACTCGTCGTGCACGCTCGCGTGCACCAGCACGCGCGTCGCGGCCGTGCAGTCCTGACCCGCGTTGAAGTAGCCCGCGCCGCCGATGCCCGCCGCGGCCGACTCGAGGTCGGCGTCGTCGAAGACGATCACCGGCGCCTTGCCGCCGAGCTCCAGGTGCACGCGCTTGAGGTCGTTCGCGGCGGCCTTGGCCACCTCCATCCCCGCGCGCACCGAACCCGTGATGGAGACCATCTGCGGCGTGCGGTGGTCGATCATGAGCCCGCCGGTCGTGCGGTCGCCCGTGATGACGTTGAGCACGCCCGGCGGCAGGAACTCTGCGGCGACCTCGGCGAGCAGCAGGGTTGAGAGGGGCGTGGTGTCCGACGGCTTGAGCACCGTCGTGTTGCCCGCCGCGATCGCCGGTGCGATCTTCCAGACCGCCATGTTGAGCGGGTAGTTCCACGGCGTGACCTGCGCGATCACACCGATGGGCTCGCGACGGATCGACGAGGTGTGGTCTTTGAGGTACTCCCCCGTGGCCATGCCGCTCAGGTGGCGCGCCTCGCCGGCGAAGAACCGGATCTGGTCGACGGAGAGGAGGATCTCGTCCTCGACGAGGGATGCCCGCGGCTTGCCCGTGTCCTGCGACTCGAGGTCGGCGAACTCCTCGGCCCGCCGCTCAATCTCGTCGGCGATGCGGAACAGCGCGAGCTGGCGCTCGGCGGGAGTGGTCTCGCCCCAGTGCTCGAACGCCGTTGCGGCCGCCGAGAACGCCGCATCGACATCGGCGCTGCCCGAGACGGGCGAGCTCGCGTAGGCCTGCTCGGTCGCGGGATCGATGACGTCGAAGCTCGCGTCGGCGTTCGCCGCCACGTACTGCCCGTTGATGAAGTTCCGGATTTCGTGAGTCGCCATGGCCTTAACCTACATTGCTACCGATTTCGTCGGAATAGCACCCGCATGGCTGCGGATTCGCTTGTGGGAGTGTCGCTGGACTGCCACAATCGAACTATGAGCCCTTCAGCGCGGCCCCCGGGTTCGAAGCCCATCCAACTCGACGACGTCTCGAAGAAGATCATCGAGCAGCTGCAGGGCGACGGCCGTCGCTCCTACGCCGAGATCGGCAAGGCGGTCGGGCTGAGCGAGGCCGCCGTGCGGCAGCGCGTGCAGAAGCTCACCGACTCGGGCGTCATGCAGGTGGTCGCCGTGACCGACCCGATGCAGCTCGGCTTCTACCGCCAGGCCATGATCGGCGTGCGCGTCGCGGGCGACACCACGGTCGTCGCCGAGAAGCTCGGCAAGCTGCCCGCCGTCGACTACGTCGTGCTCACCGCGGGCAGCTTCGACATCCTCGCCGAGGTCGTGTGCGAGAACGACGAGGACCTCATCGACCTGCTGAACAAGCAGATCCGCGGCATCGAGGGCGTGCAGTCCACCGAGACCTTCGTCTATCTCAAGCTCCACAAGCAGTTCTACAACTGGGGAACACGGTAAAGAAATGACTGACTACAACGAGGCAGACCTTCAGCAGAAGGCCAAGGACCATCTCTGGATGCACTTCGCACGCCAGTCGGTCATGGAGGACGGCCACGGCGTGCCCATCATCGTCAAGGGCGAGGGCCACCACATCTGGGACTCGAAGGGCAAGAAGTACTTCGACGGCCTGAGCGGGCTGTTCGTCGTCAACGCCGGCCACGGCCGCAAGCGCCTGGCCGAGGTCGCCGCCAAGCAGGCGGAGGAGCTCGCGTTCTTCCCGATCTGGTCGTACGCGCATCCGAACGCCATCGAGCTCGCCGACCGCCTCGCGGGCTACGCCCCCGGCGACCTGAACCGCGTGTTCTTCTCCACCGGCGGCGGCGAGGCGGTCGAGACCGCCTTCAAGCTCGCGAAGTACTACTGGAAGCTGCAGGGCCGGCCCACCAAGCACAAGGTGATCTCGCGCGCCGTGGCCTACCACGGCACCCCGCAGGGCGCGCTCGCGATCACGGGCATCCCCGCGATGAAGGAGATGTTCGAGCCGATCACGCCGGGCGGCTTCCGCGTGCCCAACACGAACTACTACCGGGCGCAGGAGATGGGCTTCGAGGGCTCGATCGAGCAATTCGGCCAGTGGGCGGCGAACCGCATCGAGGAGATGATCCTCTTCGAGGGCCCCGAGACCGTCGCCGCGGTGTTCCTGGAGCCCGTGCAGAACTCCGGTGGCTGCTTCCCGCCGCCCCCCGGCTACTTCCAGCGCGTGCGCGAGATCTGCGACCAGTACGACGTGCTGCTCGTCGCCGACGAGGTCATCACGGGCTTCGGCCGCATCGGCAACATGTTCGCCTCGACCACGTACGGCTTCGTGCCCGACATGATCACGTGCGCGAAGGGCATGACCTCCGGCTACTCCCCCATCGGCGCGACCATCGTCTCCGAGAAGGTGTACGAGCCCTTCAAGCACGGCACCACGGCGTTCTACCACGGCTACACGTTCGGTGGGCATCCGGTGTCGTCGGCGGTCGCGCTGGCCAACCTCGACATCTTCGAGGAGGAGAAGCTCAACGAGAACGTGCGCGAGAACTCGCCGCTGTTCCGCGCGGCGCTCGAGCGACTCACAGACCTGCCCATCGTCGGCGACGTGCGCGGCGACGGGTACTTCTTCGGCATCGAGCTGGTCAAGGACAAGGCGACTCGCACCACGTTCGACGACGACGAGTCGGAGCGCCTGCTGCGCGGCTTCCTCTCGAAGGCGCTCTTCGACGCGGGACTGTACTGCCGGGCCGACGACCGCGGTGACCCCGTGATCCAGCTCGCGCCGCCGCTCACGATCGGCCCCGCCGAGTTCGACGAGATCGAGGGCATCCTGCGCGGAGTGCTCACCGAGGCGTGGACCAGGCTCTGAGCACGGGCGAGCACTACCGGGGGTTGAGCTTCTGGCACGACACCGTGCCCGACGACCTGACGCCGCGCGCGGGTCTGCCGGGCGCGACGGATGCCGACGTGGCGATCGTGGGCGGAGGGCTCACCGGGCTCTGGACCGCGTGGTACCTGCTCGAGCGCGACCCCGCGCTGCGCATCGTGGTGCTCGAGAAGGAGATCGCGGGGTTCGGCGCCTCCGGCCGCAACGGCGGGTGGTGCAGCGCGCTGTTCCCGCGGTCCACGGCGTCGCTGGAGCGCGCGCACGGCCGTGACGCGGCACTCGCGATGCGGCGCGCGATGATCGACACCGTCGACGAGGTCGGCCGGGTCGCGGCATCCGCGGGGCTCGACTTCGACTACGCCAAGGGCGGCACCCTCGCGTTCGCGCGCTCCGCCGTGCACCTCGCGGCGGCCAAGGCGGAGGTCGCCTCGGCGGCGGAGTACGGGGTCGACCCGATCGTGATGCGGGGCGAGGCGAGTTTCGACCCGAACTGCGCTCGCGTGCATCCGGCCAAGCTCGTGCGCGGGCTCGCCCGCGCGGTCGAGGCCAAGGGGGTCACGATCTACGAGGGCACCGAGGTGCTCGACTACCGGCCCCACCTCGTGCGCACCACCCGCGGCGACGTGCGGGCCGACCACGTCGTCATCGCCACGGAGGGCTACGGCGCCGCGCTGCGCGCGACCCACCGGCGGGTGCTGCCGCTGTACTCCCTCATGATCGCCACCGAGCCACTACCGGATGCCACGTGGCAGGAGCTCGGGATCGAGCACGGCCAGACCTTCACCGACTACCGCCACTTGCTCGTCTACGGGCAGCGCACGGCCGACAACCGCATCGCGTTCGGCGGACGGGGTGCCCGGTACCACTGGGGCAGCGCGATCCGCCCCGAGTACGACCGGGTGCCCGCCGTGTTCGAGCACCTGCGCCGCACCCTGGGCGAGCTGTTCCCAGCGATCGGCGACGTCGAGGTCACCCACCGCTGGGGCGGGCCGCTCGGCGTGCCGCGCGACTGGCACGCGACGGCGAGCGTCGATGCCGCGACCGGCATGGCGTGGGCGGGCGGCTACGTGGGCGACGGGCTCAGCACGACCAACCTCGCCGGGCGCACCCTCGCCGACCTCATGACGGGCGCCGACACCGAGCTCACCCGACTGCCCTGGGTCAACCACCGCTCCCCGAACTGGGAGCCCGAGCCGCTGCGGTTCCTCGGCGCGAACGCGGGGCTCGTGGCGATGACGGTCGCCGATGCCGAGGAGAAGGTGACCCGCCGACCGTCCATCGCGGCGCGGATCATGGGTCCACTGACCGGCCACTGAAAAATTTTTGTGACACGTCACCTATTTTGGGAATGTTCCCGGTCTCCATGTTCTTGCATGGAATTATGACCACTGGAACAGACATTCATCCCGACTACCTCGTAGGCACCTGGAAGCTCGACCCCTACCACTCGGAGCTCTCGTTCTCCGTGCGGCACCTCATGATCTCGAAGGTCAAGGGCACCTTCGGCACGTTCGACGTGACCATCGTCACGGCAGAGGACCCCCGGGAGTCGACGATCGAGGCGACCATCGATGTGGCCTCGGTGAACACCGGCGTCGAGCCGCGTGACAACCACCTGCGCTCGAGCGACTTCTTCCTCGTCGAGGAGCACCCGACCATGACCTTCCGCTCGACCGGCTTCGACGGCGACGCGACGACCGGCGAGTTCACCGTGACGGGCGACCTCACGCTGCGCGGCGTCACGCGCCCGGTGACCCTCACGGGCGAGTTCGGCGGCATCATGACCGACAGCCAGGGCAACGTCAAGGCGGGCGCTACGGCGACCACCAAGATCAACCGCCTCGACTTCGGCGTGAACTGGAACAGCGCCCTCGAGGCCGGCGGTGTCACCCTCGGCGACGAGATCACCGTCACCGCTGACATTCAGGTAGCACTGCAGAAGTAGTCCACAATTGAGTTCGTGGCGATCCCCGAACTCGACGAGCCCGCCCCGCTGCGTCCGCGCCGGGAGCGGGCTCGTTCCGGTCCCGGGCGTATCGCCGGGATCGTCATCGGGGTCGTCGTCGTCATCGCCCTCGGCGTCACCGGCGGCTGGGTGCTCACCCACCCGCAGCGCGTCACCGACCAGTTCACGGTCTGGAACTTCAGCCCGGATGCCACGATCACCGGGTATGCCGACCGCGCGACGATGACCGACGAGGGCAGGTTCCTGTTCTACGCCTCGCGCCCGGAGGTCTCCCCCTCAGGGGAGTTCGACGCGCACTGCTCGAGCCAGCTGGAGGGCGTGGGCATCCTCGGCTGCTACCAGCACGCCGACAAGCGCATCTACCTGTTCGACGTGACGGACGACCGGCTCGATGGCATCGAGGAGGTCGTCGCCGCGCACGAGATGCTGCACGCGGCGTGGGACCGCATGAGCACCGACGAGCGCGACGCCCTCGAGCCGCTGCTCGAGGCCGCGGCCCAGACCAAGGCCGACGACCCGGATTTCGCCTCCACCCTCGATTACTACGCCCAGGCCGAGCCGGGCGAGCGCCTCAACGAGCTGCACTCGATCATCGGCACGGAGTTCGCCGACATCTCCCCCGAGCTCGAGGCGCACTACGCGACCTACTTCAGCGACCGCGCCGCCCTCGTGAAGCTGCACGTCACATCGCACGCCGTCTTCCAGCAGCAGCAGGAGGCCATCGACGCCATCGTCGCCCAGCTCGACTCGCTGCAGGCGAGCGTCGACACCGACTACGCGAGCTACAACGCGGGCTACGACCAGCTCAACATCGACATCGCCGACTTCAACGAGCGCGCCGCCAACGGCGACTTCGAGAGCCAGGCCCAGTTCACCGGCGAGCGCAACGACCTCATCGCGCGCCAGGCCGACCTCGACGCGCTGTACGCGACGATCGCCGACCGCAAGAACCAGTACGACGCCCTGCTCGCCCAGCTCGACGAGCTGAACGCGCAGGTCGCCGAGCTCAACCAGAGCATCAACATCACGCCGCGCGACCCGGCGACGACGGGCTAGCCGGCGCGGGTTGAGTAGGCCGCCCGCGGCTGGGCCCACGCCGCGCCGGTTCCGGCGCGCCGCGAAGCGGTGTGACGGCCGTGCCGGTGGGGAGCGAAACCGTGCACGGCGCCCGGTTTCGATACGCGCGCCAGAGCGCGCTACTCAACCAGCCCTACTCTGCCACCGGCGCCGCGACCTGCGACGTGTACAGCGTGAAGTAGGCGCCGCCCGCGGCGAGCAGCTCCGCGTGCGTGCCCTGCTCGACGAGCGCGCCGTGCTCCATCACGAGGATCAGGTCGGCGTCACGGATCGTCGAGAGCCGGTGCGCGATCACGAAGCTCGTGCGGTCCTGGCGCAGCGCCTTCATGGCCTGCTGCACGAGCACCTCGGTGCGCGTGTCGACCGAGCTCGTCGCCTCGTCGAGGATGAGCACGCTCGGGCGGGCGAGGAACGCGCGCGCGATGGTGAGCAGCTGCTTCTCGCCCGCGCTCACATTTCCGCCCTCGTCGTCGAGGAGCGTGTCGTACCCGTCGGGCAGCGAGTGCACGAAGCGGTCGACGTAGGTGGCGCGCGCCGCGGCGAGGATCTCGTCCTCCGTGGCATCCGGCCTGCCGTAGGCGATGTTGTCGCGGATGGTGCCGGCGAACAGCCAGGTGTCCTGCAGCACCATGCCCATGCGCGAACGGAGGTCGTCGCGGGTCATCTCCGCGATGTCGGTGCCGTCGAGCGTGATGCGGCCGCCGTCGATCTCGTAGAACCGCATCATGAGGTTGACGAGGGTGGTCTTGCCCGCGCCCGTGGGGCCGACGATCGCGACGGTCTGCCCCGGCTGGGCGACGAGCGAGAGGTCGTCGATGAGCGGG
>CAIXMB010000015.1 GCA_903920435.1 uncultured Actinomycetes bacterium | reverse complement strand
TTCGCGGCCTCGGTGGCCGCGGAGTAGGCCCGCCACGACGGAAGGGCCCCGCAGCCGAAGCTGCGGGGCCCTCTCGTGTGCGGGGGGATCAGTCCTCGAACATGCCGCTCAGGCCGAGCGATCCGCTCACGTCGCCCAGGATGTCGTTGACATCCACGAGGTCGGTGAACGACGTGCTCGACGAGTTGTCCAGCAGGTCGGAGACATCGGTGCTGACGCTGTTGCCGGTCACGTTGCCGATCGCGGTGTCGTTGCCACTGCCGATGGCCGTGTCGTTGCCCGAGAGCAGGGGAGCGTTGAACTCGTTGCCCGAGCCCACGGCGTTGCCGTTCAGGATGTCGCCGCCGAGGACGTCGACATCCGGGTTGACCACGAGGTTCGTGGCCTGGTGAGACGTGGAGGTACGCGACGACGCCTTCGAGTAGCTCGTCCAGTCACCGTTGTCGCTGGCCATGGCGGGAGCAGCGGCTCCCACGACGACGAGCGCTGCGGCGGCAGCAGTTGCACCAAAGGCGGTCTTCTTCGAGATGTTCATTGCTGAACTCCTTCACATTGTTGGACCGGGGTCGTGCCCCGGCCCTGCGCTGTCCGAGTGTTTCCCGGTCGCAGTGAGGGGTCCGGAGCAGCGCTGGCCCCGGTTTGGGGGTCACCGGTCGACCTGGGCCACCCGCGGGTGAAATGCGGGTGATATCCGGATGCCCGATCCGCACGGTTCCGCGGTCGCTACCGGAACCTTCGCGTTGGCCGGGTGACACCGGCGCGCGGTCGTGCTACTGGAGCAGCTCGCCCAGGGCCGCCACGAACCCGTCGACATCGGCCTGCGTCGTGTCGAACGAGCAGACCCAGCGCACCTCGTGGGTGAACTCGTTCCACTCGCTGAAGTCGGCGACGAGGCTGAGCTTCTCGAAGATGCCGGGCGGCAGGATCGCGAACACCGCGTTGCCCTGCACCTCCTGGGTGATCGTGACCCCGGGCATCCCTCGCACGCCCTCGGCGAGCCGGGTGGCCATGGCGTTCGCGTGACCGGCGGAGCGCAGCCACAGATCGCCCTCGAGCAGCGCGATGAGCTGGGCCGAGATGAAGCGCATCTTGCTCGCGAGCTGCATGTCGGCCTTGCGCAGGTGCGAGAAGCCGTGCAGCGAACCGGGGGTGAGTGAGATGATCGCCTCGCCGAAGAGCAGGCCGTTCTTGGTGCCGCCGAACGAGACGGTGTCGGCGCCGACATCCATCGTCAGCTCTTTGAGCGACAGGCCGAGGTGCGCGGCGGCGTTGGAGAGGCGCGCCCCGTCGATGTGCAGGCCCATGCCGTGGGAGTGGGCGTACTCGGCGACGGCGGCGATCTCGTCTGCCGTGTACGCCGTGCCGAGCTCGGTGGTCTGCGTGATGGTGATGGCGAGCGGCTCGCCGCGGTGCACGGAGCCCCACCGCCACGACTGGTCGTGGATGAGCTCGGGGCTGAGCTTGCCGTCGTCGGTGGCGACGGGCAGGAGCTTGATGCCGGCGACGCTCTCGACGGCGCCGTTCTCGTCGGTGTTGACGTGCGCGGTGGCCGCGCACAGCACGGCGCCCCAGCGCGGGATCATCGACTGGAGAGCGATGACGTTGCCGCCCGTGCCGGTGAGTACGGGGAAGGCCTCGGCGCCCTCGCCGAAGCGGCTCGCGATGACCGACTGCAGGCGCTCCGTGTACGGGTCGTCACCGTAGGCACCCACGTGGCCTCCGTTGGCCGCGATGATCGCCTCGATGATCTCCGGATGCACGCCCGACTGGTTGTCGGAGCCGAAGCCGCGACGCTCGGGGTCGTGGAGCTGGAGGGGTGGAACCATACGTCGAAGGTACAGTGGATCGGTGCCCACGCCCTTCAGACTCAGTGATGAGGTCGCCGCCGCGCTCGCCGCGGGCGACCCGGTAGTCGCCCTCGAATCCACGATCATCTCCCACGGCCTGCCCCGCCCGCGCAACCACGAGGCGGCCATCGAGTTCGAAACGATCCTGCGCGACGCCGGAGTCACCCCCGCCACCATCGCCGTGCTCGACGGCGTACCCCACATCGGCCTCGACGCCGAGGGTGTGCGCCGCATCGCGGAGGAGGAGCTGGCCAAGGCGAGCGTGCGCGACCTCCCGATCATCGCCGCAGCGGGCGGCTCTGCGGCGACCACGGTGGCGGCCACCTCGCACCTGGCTGCGCTCGCGGGCATCCGTGTCTTCGCGACGGGCGGTCTCGGCGGCGTGCACCGCGGCGCGAGCGATACCTTCGACGAGTCCGCAGACCTCTCGACGCTGGCGGTCACCAACATCACCGTCGTCTCGGCCGGCGTGAAGTCGGTGCTCGATATCGCCGCAACACTCGAGCGCCTCGAGACCCTGTCGGTGCCCGTCGTCGGTTTCGGCACGAAGGTCTTCCCCAGCTTCTGGCTGCGCGAGTCGCAGTACACGCTCGACTGGGCGGTGCAGAACGCCGCCCAGGTCGCGGCGATCATGCAGTCGCAAGACGATCTGGGCCACGGCCAGGGCATCGTGCTCGCCAACCCGATCCCGCTCGACCAGCAGTGGGACCCGGCGGAGCACGACCGCATCCTCACCCAGGCGCTCGCGCTCGCCGACGAGGCGGGCGTGACGGGCAAGGCGGTCACGCCGTTCCTCCTGCTCAAGATCGTCGAGCTCTCCGGTGGCCGCAGCCTCGAGGTCAACCTCGACCTCGCGCGCAACAACGTGCGCGTCGCGGCGCAGGTCGCGTCGGCGTGGTCAGCACTGCAGCGTGGCTGAGCGCACGACGATTATCACCGACGGCGACGTCATCGACGACGTCGTCGCCATTCCGGAT
>CAIXMB010000014.1 GCA_903920435.1 uncultured Actinomycetes bacterium | reverse complement strand
CTCCTGACCTTCGAAAGTATGTTCGAGTGTCACGAGGCTAAACCCGGCTCCCGCGACACGCCAAGAGGAACTTGTGGGCACCAACAAGCGCTACGCCGACGCGATCGACAAACGCATGGCCGCACACACCGACGAGATCATCATGCGCGACCGCCAGCCCTCCTCTCTCAAGAAGGAAGAGCTCGAGCTTGATCGGCTTCCTCTGACCCGAACGCCCGTAGCGATACCTGCTTGGGCCTGGATCCACTACGAGACCGTCTCTCTACGACTGCGCGTCGAGATCGTCGCCTGGACACCGCGAGCCTGCGCGGTGCGGTGGACCACGCCTGCAGGGCGCGAGGACCGCGCCTGGGTATGGGCCAACGCCGTGGAGCGCGACGAGCGCGCCTGAATATCGGCCGCTTATAGCGGCACTTGCTGCGGCTTTTCCGTCCCGCGATCGTAGCTCCCTCCGCGCCGACGACTAGGGCTTTCGCGGCATATCCTCCGTCGCTGCGCTCGTCCGGTATTCCACGGACCCCAGATCGTTGACCCTGCGCTCACCCCTGATCACTCCTGCCGGAAAAGGCCGAAGAAACGATCACCGGGAGACAGACCATGACCATCGTCCATACGCGACCCGAACGCACCGAAGACCACATCCGAGCTGACGAGGAGGCAGCAAGCGAGTTCTGGGAACGGCTGCCCAGATATAACCCGCACCTTCGGCGCCTCATCGAGCACGAGTCCTACAACTACAAGCTGCTCCTTGCCGACCGCGAAGGACGGGAGTGGGCCGGTCGCCAGCACGACAACGAGTCCGACCGTCGAGCACGCCGTGCTGCCCGGCGAGCGGCCGACCCCCTCTCCCAGCGGCGCGACGAGAACCTTCGCCGCTTCATAGATCCGGCGTTTCGACTGACGATGCCCTCGCCTCGCCTCGGCACTAAAACGAAGGAGGAGCGGGTCGCGAGCCTCAGCAGAAGCACCGCGTGGTTCCACGAACTGTCCAGAATCAGCAGCCGGCGACTCGGCAGGGCGCTGCGCGACGAGAATCACCAGTTCATCCACTGGCTGCTCGAGCATCCGCAGTACGGGCCAGTCCATGAAGGACCGGAGCTGATTCCACGATCGTTCGAGCCTTGGCACTACGTGGTCGGGCAAGTGCGACCAGCAGGACTCACTCCCGAGCGAGCGCTCGAGATAGCGATCGCGGTGTTGGACGCGCGTGGCGGGGGATGGTAGTCGTTCCTCCCCAGTCGCCAGATGGGCGGGCCGGTTCCGGAAACTTCGTTCCCGGAACCGGCCGAAAGGCAGTCCCGGATTCTGAGTTGATGAAACTAATAGCTCTCAACCTCGGCGACCGCCCTAGCTGGCAACGCGACGCGTGCCCCGCCTGGTGCACCGCGACGCACCGCGAAAACGATCATCCCGACGACAGGGTGCACCACAGCGACGGGATCACCGTCATCACAGTCGGGCGGCGCCGGCACCTCGTAGGAGACAAGCTCGTTACAACCTCTGAAGAGGTCGACCTCGAAATCGGCATAGCCCGGGACGACGGCCACCAAACGACGTGGCTCTACATCGG
>CAIXMB010000013.1 GCA_903920435.1 uncultured Actinomycetes bacterium | reverse complement strand
GGTCGGCGATCCGCTCGTCGAGCTCGTCGATCACGGAACGGTAGACCGCGAGCGGCGCCGCGCAGTCGTCGCCCTTGTCGCGGCCCGACACGAGGCACTCGAGGAACGGCTTCGCCTGCTCGACCTTGATGCCGAGGCTGGCGAGGCTGCGCACCTCCCGCACGAGCCGCACGTCGTGCTCGTCGTAGTCGCGGTAGCCGTTCGGCAGGCGGTCGGCGTCCAGCAGTCCGACCGACTCGTAGTAGCGCACCGCCTTCGTTGTGACGCCCGCGGTGCGCGCGAGCTCGGAGATCCTCATGGCGACCACGGTAAACCCTGCCCCACGGGGCAAGGTCAAGTGCCACGATGGAACCATGTCCCACGACCTGCACATCACCGGCGACGCCGAGGCCGACGCACTGCTCACCGCCGACCCGCTCGCCCTCCTAGTGGGCATGCTGCTCGACCAGCAGGTGCCCATGGAGACCGCGTTCGCGGGACCGGGGAAACTCAAGGCGCGCCTCGGGTCGTTCGACGCGGAGACTATCGCCGACTACGAGCCCGGCGCCTTCGCCGAGGTCATGAAGCAGTCGCCGGCCGTGCACCGGTTCCCGGGCTCGATGGCGGGCCGGGTGCAGGCGCTGTGCGCCGCGGTCGTCTCCGACTGGGGCGGCAAGGCGGAGAACATCTGGACCCAGGGCGACCCCGACGGCCCGGAGATCCTCAAGCGCCTCAACTCCCTGCCGGGCTTCGGCGAGCAGAAGGCGAAGATCTTCCTCGCCCTGCTCGGCAAGCGGCGCGGGCTCACCGCCGCTGGCTGGGAGGCGGCGGCCGGTGCCTATGGCGAGGCGGGCTCGTACCGCTCGGTCGCCGACATCGTCGACCCCGAGTCGCTGCTCAAGGTGCGTGCGACCAAGCAGGCGGCTAAGGCTGCAGCGAGGAAAGCCTGACCCGCTCGCCGACCCGCGGCTCGACCGCCGCCGTCGCGAACACGTACCGGCGCTGCACGTGGAAGCTGATCACGTAGAGCGTCGTGTCGGTGATGAGCTTGGCCGCGACGAGCGGCACGCCCCATTGCGTGAGCACCGCCAACCAGACGTAGCTCGAAGCCAGCAGAGCGAGCGCGAGCGTGAGGTAGCGCAGGATGTCACGGCGCAGGCTGCCCCGGTCACCGTGGAACACGGCGTGCCGGTTGATGAGGAAGTTCGCCGTGGCGCTCACGAGCCGCGCGCCGACGACCGAGAGGAGCAGGGATCCGGTGAGCGCGTAGATCACCACGAGCCCGACCGCGTCGATCACGAAGGCGCCGAGCGACGACGCCACGAACCGCACGAGGGGCGCGCAGACTTTGAGCGAGTCGACGACGGGCCTGAAGTGCGATGACGCGTTGTGCTCGAGGTACACGGTCTCGATCTCGACCTCCTCGATGGCGATGCCCGCCGCGCGGGACTGCAGCAGCAGGTTGAGCTCGTACTCGAACCGGTCGCCCTTGACGCTCAGCAGCCAGTCGATCATTCCGGCGGGGTAGCCGCGCAGCCCGGTCTGGGTGTCGTGCACGGGCACGCCCGTCGCGAGCCGGAAGGCCCGTCGCGAGAGCGCGTTGCCGATGCGGCTACGCGTGGGCACGTCTCCCGTGAACCGCCTGCCGCCCAGCACCATGGCGCCGTCGGCTTGTCGCACCCGTTCTGCGATCCGCAGGATGTCGGTGGTGGTGTGCTGTCCGTCGCTGTCTGCGCAGACCACATCCTGGCCGGGGTAGTACTCCTGGATGTAGCGCAGTCCTGCCTTGAGCGCGCGGCCCTTGCCGCGGTTCACCTCGTAGCCGATGACCTCCGCGCCCGCGGCCCTCGCCCCGGCGAAGACATCGGCGAAGTGCGATCCGCTGCCGTCGTCGATCACGAGGATGCCGGAGCACGGGTCGGCGGCGCGCAGCTCGGTCACGAGGGCGGTGAGGCGGGCATCCGGCTCGTAGGCGGGAATCAGGATGATCATGGCTCAGCCCGCGATGTACAGGATGTCGGAGGTGGCACGCTCGCCACCGTTGGACGGGGTGTTCACCACTGCGCCCTCGTAGTAGAGGGTCGCGGAGCCGCCGCCGTCGAGGTTGTAGGCGGTGGTGGCCCCCAGGCCGATCATGATGTCGGCGAGGCCGGTCATGGTGACTCCCGCGCTGTAGCCGGGGCTGCGGCCGTCGACGACCACGAAGACGAGGTGGTTGTCGTCGATGACACCGATTGCGGTGCGGGGCTGCTCGCCCTGGATCGAGTGGTTGCCGAAATTCGTGTCGACCTCGACGTCCTCGATGCCGTCGACCACGGCGCCCTCCTCGACGAGCGCGGGGCCGAACGAGAGCGTGTTCCAGACCCCCGCGTCGAGCAGCTCCTGCGCGCTCGTCGTGGTCTCGTCGTACACCTGCACCGAGCCGTCGAGGTAGAACGCCAGGCCCTCACGCGCGGGGGAGTCGCGGTAGATGACGCCGTTGCGGATCTCGATTCCCGTATCGCGGAACCCGTAGTAGTCGCCGTTGATGGCGAACACCGCGTCGTTCGCTGCGGCGATCTCGGAGGTGAGCGCCGCGATGTTCTCGCCGAAGCTGTTGTCGGCGAACGCCGAGCGCAGCTGCGTCGCGTCCGTGAGGGTCACGTCGGCGACGTAGTAGGTGACGGTCTCGCTGCCGGTGCCCGTGACGACGGTGGAGACCGTGATCGTGGGCTCCGTGGCGTCCGTGTCGGTGGCCGTCGTAGCGACCGTCGAGTTCTCGGCCTCATAGGACTGGACGTCCGAGATCTCGACGTGGGGGATGAGGTACCGGTCGAGTGCCCATGCCGTACCGCCGCCGAGCGGGACGAGCACGGCGAGGCCCGCCCCCAGGATGATCAGTCGCTTCTTCTGTGCCATGCCCCCAGTGTCGGAAGGCGGGTTATCCGGGCGGCATGGGCCGACTATGAGGTGGCTATGAAGCCGATGCTCGGTTCGTCGCTCACCGACAGGGTGAGCACGACCTTCTGCACCAGCTCGTTCTCCTCGATCGCGTGCTCGAGGGTGCGCAGCTGGCGCGCGACGTCATCCTCGCGGCGGTCGCCCGTGAGATCCACGGCCGCGACGACGAAGAGGCGCGCCGGCCCGACGAACTCCAGGTGCAGGTAGGTCACGCGCTCGATCTCCGGATGCTCGGCGAGCGCGCGCCCGACCGCCGCCCGCACGGCGGGCGTCGGAACCTCGCCCACGAGGAACCGCCGATTGCGGTTGATGAGGATGAAGGCGACCGCGCCGAGCAGCACTCCGATCGCGAGCGAGCCGAGCGCGTCGTACACGGCAAGCCCCGTGACCTGGTGCAGCAGGATGCCGACGAACGCTAAAGCGAGGCCCGCGAGCGCCGCGGCATCCTCGGCGAGCACCGCCCGCAGCGTGGGGTTGGAGCCGTTGAGCGCGTAGTCGAGCGCCTGCCGGTTGAACCGGCGCGCACCGCGCCGAACCTGCACCACCGACTGGGTGAACGAGATGCCCTCCAGCACTGCCGCAACCGCGAGCACGAGGTACGCGACGAGGAAGTCGCTCGCCGGCTCCGGGTCGATGAGCTCGGTGATCCCGTGCTGCACCGAGACGACGGCGCCCGCCGTGAACAGCCCGACCGCCGCGAAGAGCGACCAGACGTAGGCGTCGCGCCCGTAGCCCAACGGATGTCCCGCATCCGGCGCCCGCGCACTGGACCGCTCGGCGATCAGCAGGAACACCTCGTTGCCCGCATCTGCCCAGGAGTGCGCCGCCTCCGCGAGCATGGACGCCGACCCCGTCACGACCGCGGCCACCGTCTTCGCGGTGGCCACGAGGATGTTGGCGGCGAACGCGATGATGACGGTCATGGCTCCACGCTAGACCGCTACTGTCTAGCCATGAGAATCCTTTTCGCCATCCTTCGCGTGGTCATTGCCGCCGGGATCACCGCCGCAATCGTGGCGCAGCTGATGCTGAGCGTCTCCCTCTGGTCGGAGGCCGGGGTCAACCTCGGCGTC
>CAIXMB010000012.1 GCA_903920435.1 uncultured Actinomycetes bacterium | reverse complement strand
TCGGCTCCGCTCGACCACCGCAACCTCCACCGGGTCCTTCTCGAGATTGCTCACGACAGCACAGTATCGAGTTCGGTCAGCAAGCGGTCGGCGTCGGCTCGAGAGAACGGCAGCGGCGGGCGGATCTTGAGCGAGTCGTTGCCCGCGCCCGACGCCGACAGCAGCACGCGTCGCTCGCGCAGGTCGTTGACCGCCTTCACGGCGCGCTCGGCCGACTCCAGCTGAGCGCCGATGAACAGCCCTGCGCCGCGCACCTCGCCGAAGTGGCCGGATGCCCGGAGCGCCTCGAGCAGGTACGCGCCGACATCCCGCGCGTTGTCGATGAGGTTCTCGTCGCGCAGCACGTCGAGGGTCGCCTGCGCCGCCGCGATCGACACCGAGCTGCCGCCGAAGGTGTTGAAGTAGCGCGACCGCTCGTTGAACCGGTCGATGAGGCCGTGCGGCGCCATCACTGCGGCGATCGGCTGGCCGTTGCCCATCGGCTTGCCGACCGTCACGAGGTCGGGCACGAGCCCGTAGCGCTCGAAGCCCCACATTCCGTGGCCGAGGCGGCCGAAGCCCGGCTGCACCTCGTCGGCGATGAAGAGCCCGCCGGCTCGCCGCACGGCGGCGACCGCGCGGGTGAGGCCCGGGACATCCGGGTAGACGCCGTCCGAGGCGAACACCGTGTCGACGATGAGGGCTGCGGGCCGGATGCCGAACACCCCCAACTCGGAGACCGCGGCCTCGACGGCCTCCCCGAAGTCGACGTCGGTTCCCGGTGCGCGCACGACGCGCGCCCACTCCGCGACGGACTCGATGCCGGCGAGCGACGGCGAGATGCCCGCGATCTCGGTGGTGACGCCGTGGTACGCGTTCGCGGAGACGATCACACCGGTGCCGCCCGTGGCGAGTTTCGCGATACGCAGGGCGAGGTCGTTGGCCTCAGAACCCGTGCAGGTGAACATGATGTTGTCGATCGCGGCGGGCAGCGTGCCGAGCAGATCCTCCGCGTACGCGACGATGCCCTCCGAGAGGTAGCGCGTGTGGGTGGTCAGCAGCCCGGCCTGGTGGGTCATCGCCGCGGTCACGCGCGGGTGGGCGTGGCCGACGGACGGCACGTTGTTGTACGCGTCGAGGTACTCGACGCCGTCGACGTCGTAGACCTTCGTGCCCTCGCCCCGCACGAGCTGCACGGGGTCGTCGTAGAACAGCCGGTAGGCACTGCCCATCACGCGCGCTCGCCGCTCGACGAGGTCGCGCACCGGCGCATCGAGCCGTGGCGCGTTCGCGGGGTCGAAGTACGTAGCCGGTCCGGCCATCAGAGCCCTCCAAGAATGCGGGTGAGGCGCGCGGTGTGCGCGGGGTCGACGTCGTCGGGGTAGAGCAGGGGCGGCAGGGTGATGCGCTGGCGCAGCCGCGCGGCGATGAGCGGCACGAGCGCGGCGTGCTCGGTGGGCAGCAGCGGGGTGACGCTCTCGTAGCCCGCGACGAAGGCCGCGATCACTGGCCCGGGGTCGTCGTCGACCAGGTACGCGAGCGCCACCGCGACGTCTTGCACGCGCGGCGCGTAGACCGTGTCGCCGAAGTCGAGGATCCCGGTCACGAAACGCGGGTCGCCGGCGTCGACGAGAAGGTTGCCGGGGTGGAAGTCGTTGTGGATCACCTGGTGCGGCAGCCCGGCGGTGTCGATACCCGCGTAGGCGCCGAACGACTGCAGATCCCACGCGAACTGGCGACGGGCGGCCGGATGCTCGAACTCGCGCAGCGCGAGCGCGAGCCGCGCGAGCGCCGAGCCCGCAGCACCGATCTCGCCGAGGCCGTACTGCGCGTCGCGCATGAGTCCGCCGGGGAGCCACGTGAGCACGCGGGCCGTGCGACCGCGCGTGAGGGCGGTGCCTCCGATCGGGTGCTGCACGGGCATCCGGGCCTCGTAGGCCACCGTCATCGCCGCGTTCTGCAGGTCGATGAGCGCGGGGGAGTCGAGGGGGTGCGCGACCTTGAGCACGTAGTCGCGGTCGGCCCGCACGCGGAAGGTGTCGTCGCGCTCGGTGTCGAGGCGATCGAGCGAGGTCGCCTCGATCGACCAGTGCTCGGCGAGGAGGGCGAGCGCCTCCGCCTCGGGCAGCGCGTCGAAGGGCTCCGTCAGCTCTCGCAGCAGGTGCTCCACGCCTCAAGAGTATGGGCGAAATCCCCCTGTTCGCCGAGTACGGCCCTCCCCTACCATGAGCGCATGTCGCTGCGCGCCGCAACCGCCCTCGCCGCCCTGCTGCTGCTCGCGGGGTGCACCCCCGCGGCGCCCCAGCCCACCTCGCTGCCCACCACCGCGGGGTCGAAGCCCACCGCGACCGCGACGGCCACGGCATCGCCGACGCCGCTCGCCCCGGAGACCGTGGATGCCGCCAGCTACCTCATCGACGGCACCCCCTTCGTGCCCGACGGGGATGGCTCGTGGAAGGGCCACTACGCGTTCTTCACCGACGACACGGCGACGGTGCGGTGCGACATCTACATCTACAGCGGAGACAGCGGCGGCGTGAACTGCGCCACGACCGCGGGCAACCAGGGTCTCGTGACGTACGCGGTGCCGACCGCGAACTGCGGCACCGGTTCGTCGAACGAGTTCGACGGCTACTCGGTGGCGATCAACTTCACGGTGTTCGACTCCGGCAACTCGGGGTTCAGCGGGTGCGGCGTCGGTGACTTCTTCGTGGGCTCGCCGGGCAACGAACTGCCCGCCCCCCTCGTGCTCCACGACAACCAGACGCTCTTCGTCAATTCGCCCGTCTACCAGTACACCTGCACGGTGGCGGCGGGCGTCGCCACGTGCTCAGACTCGTACTCGGGCGCCTCGATCACCTACGGCCTCACCGCGGCGCAGTACGCGGGCTGACACGGTTCACGCCGAGGGCGAACAGCGGACTATTGCAGCGCCCCGCTGGTTACTCTCTCTATATCGGTACCGAATCCTGCCCGGTGCCTAAGGAGTAGAGATGTTCGAAAGATTTACCGACCGAGCTCGTCGTGTCGTCGTCCTGGCCCAGGAAGAGGCCAAGATGCTCAACCACAACTACATCGGTACCGAGCACATCCTGCTCGGCCTCATTCACGAGGGTGAGGGCGTTGCCGCCAAGGCACTCGAGTCGCTCAACATCTCCCTCGACGCCGTTCGCGAGCAGGTCCAGGACATCATCGGCCAGGGCCAGCAGCAGCCGACCGGCCACATCCCCTTCACGCCGCGTGCGAAGAAGGTTCTCGAGCTGTCCCTGCGCGAGGCGCTGCAGCTCGGCCACAACTACATCGGCACCGAGCACATCCTGCTCGGCCTGATCCGCGAGGGTGAGGGTGTCGCCGCCCAGGTGCTCGTGAAGCTCGGCGCCGACCTCAACCGCGTGCGCCAGCAGGTCATCCAGCTGCTCAGCGGCTACCAGGGCAAGGAGCCCGCTGCCGCGGGTCCGGCGGAAGGCACGCCCTCGACCTCACTCGTGCTCGACCAGTTCGGTCGCAACCTCACCGCCGCCGCCCGCGAGGGCAAGCTCGATCCGGTCATCGGCCGCGAGAAGGAGATCGAGCGCGTCATCCAGATCCTCGGCCGCAAGACGAAGAACAACCCGGCCTTGATCGGGGAGCCCGGCGTCGGCAAGACCGCCATCGCGGAGGGCCTGGCCCACCGGATCGTCTCGGGTGACGTCCCGGACATCCTCCTCAACAAGCGGGTCCTGACCCTCGACATCGGCTCGCTGGTCGCCGGCACGAAGTACCG
>CAIXMB010000011.1 GCA_903920435.1 uncultured Actinomycetes bacterium | reverse complement strand
GCGAAGACGAATTCGACGGACAAGGACCCGGCGAAGGACCCCGACGACGACGACGACGATGACGATGACAGTATCGGCGGCGACGGCGGCAGCGGCGGCGGCGGGGGCGGCGGCGACGATGGAACCGCGCCCGAGGACAATGAGAAGACAACCGTGACGGAGGAGGAGCGTCGCATGCTGAAGGCGATGTATCAGCCGCTCGTGCCGGTGCCGACTACGCTCGCATTCGACGGGCTGCCGGACCACTACCCGGCCTGGCGCTACTCGCTGTGGAAGTACCTCGAGGCGCACAGCCTCGCATCCGTCGTCGAGCACCCGGTGTGGGGCCTCGCGAGCTCGATCGTCGGCGTCACCACCGACACCATCGACGCGTACGCCGAGGAGCCGGAGCCGCCCGACTCGGCCATCAAGGCCGAGTACGCGAAGCGACAGTCGTTCGCCGCGTACCACATCATCCAGACCGCATGCGTGCGATCGCTGCACCTCTTCAACTATACGGCGAACGTGCCGCAGGGCAACGCATATATGCTCCTGCGCACGCTCGACAACGTATTCGTCGGCGTGTACTCGGACACGCTCGTGACGGCGCTGGAGGCCGAGCTGAATGTGCTCAAGCAGCAGCAGCTCGAGTCCGTCACGTCGTTCGCGATGCGCATCGACGAGCGGGCCGCGCGCATACAGATGCTCACCGGCACCTGCGTCAACGACGCAGTCAAGATTCGTGTGCTGTGCCAGGGCGTGCCGCCGGCCATGTCGGACCTGCTGACATCGCGAGGGTGGGTCATCACCATTCGCGACTTCCGGGCCATGGTGCAGAATATCGAGCTACAGGAGTACGCCATTCGCAACACGAGCCGAGGGATGCACATCGTCGGCGTACGGCCCTTCGCGGCCTCGGCGTCGGTCGAGCCGGTACCGGACGACGGATTCGTCACGCTGCTACTCGACACGGGCGCCGCGCATCACACATGGAGCAACGCCGGCGATGTCGAGGACCTCACCGACGCGGCCGGCCTGAAGCTGCACGGCTTCGACGGGTCGTCCATCGGCGACATTCGCACCGGCACCGTTCACCTCTCGTCGGAGAACGGGGAGGGACTCGCACTGCAAGGTGTGGCGACGCATGACAAGGTCCGGGTCAGCATCGCGAGCGTGAGCCGCCTGCAGGAGCAGGGGTTCCGGCCCGGCTTCGTCGACGATGGCGAGGCCCTGCAGATATCGCGCGTCGGCAAGGACGGCGCGCCGGACACGGTAGTCATGGTGGGATACAGGAAGGACCATCTCTACGCGGCTCGTGTGCGCGTTGACAACGGCGGCAACCGCCGGTCACGGCACGAACCGGACAGCCTCACAGGAGGCGTGTTCGCAGTCATGGACATCGACGACTCGGCAGTCGTCGACGCCCCCGCTCAGCAGCCAGTGCTGCTCGCGGGGGACCCGGCGGCCTCACCACCGAGTGCCGCCGTCGTCGCGCCGGTGCCACCGGCACCGAGCGCGGCACCCGCCGCTGCGCCGCTACCGCCGGAACCGGGCGCGGCATCTGCTGCCGCCGGATCACATCCGCAGGCGAACGACGACCCGCACACGCGGTATCGCGACCGTGGCCCGCAGAAAAGATACCGAGACGAATCGCGTGAGAACAGATACTACAAGCAGGCGAACGACGATGGCGAGCCACCGCCGGGGACCCCGAGCGGCCGCTGCGCCCGCTGCTCGGAGCTCGGTCACGTATCCGCCCACTGCTACTACGCCGGCAGGGGACCTGCGGATACACAGGCGTCGTCACGAACGCAGCAGGCTCGGACGACCGAACCGACGGAGGCGGCACGGCGCAACAAGGCCTTCACGACGGACATGATGCCACTGAGGGCGAGGCCGTACCTCGGGGCGCCAGCACGTAGACATGCGGCGCCGGTGTCGGCCTCACAGGGACCGGCGGTGCGAGGCCTACCACTGTCAGAGGAGTACCTCCACGAGGAACTCATCTCGATCATGGAGGACCCGGACGAATCGATGGACCGAGACAAGGCGATGCAGAAGGCGTTCTATGGAATCGTCAGGGACCTCTCGGACGAGGACGCGATATATGAGGATCAAGAGCTTCGGACGCAGGCGCGCATCGGCGTCAAGCACCCGCTGAAGTCGGATCACATGTTCGACCTGATCAACTGCCACATTCGAGCCATCGCGGACCGGCGGGGACCACGGGCACCGCTCGTGACCGCCGCGGCGCGGGAACTGCTCGACGCAGTCGACGTGTTCGCACAGGCCGTTGCCGAGGACGACAACGACCATCAGCCTCCGATGGAGGAGTACTCGGAGATCGAGACGCTGGGGGAGCACCAGCACAAGATGGCTCGGCAGCCGAAGGGCGGCAGTCACGATCATATGCTCGGGCCGCACGGCGAATGCAGCCAGCAGGTCAGGGTACCGTCGATCGTCGCGGTACTTCGGTTCGACGTCACGTCGCAGTTCCGTCAGCCGCCCGTCGAGGAGGACGTGCCCCCCCACTTCGACGACACGTATACAGCCACGCGGTTCGGCTGCCTCACGAACCCGGCGCGGCTCGTGACGAATAAGGACGGGCCGGGCCGTCGGCACCAGGCATCCGTCGATGTCACGTGGGAGACACTCAACGCGTACCTCGACGATCCGGGGTGGGCGGAATGGTCGAACAACATGACCGACGACTTGGACCTCATCGACGTCCGGCGCATCGACCCGGACTCACGCGAGCAGTACCTCGTCGACAAGCAGTACCGGGACTTCTCGGTGAAGTATAACCGAGGGCATCACCTGCTGAAGACGGACGCCATCGCGTTCGTATCGGTCGTATCGAATCAGCTGCGCAAGTACAATATCATATACGACAACATCGGTGCCGGTAACGGCTCGGCGTATATGTCGCAATACCGGTACTCGTCGAAGCATCTCGACGAGCTGGATGCGGAGTACACGCGCGACTATCCGACGCCCGGGCTGGGCCTGCTCGTGGCGAATCACCGGGCCCTCGAGTGGAAGGGGCCGGTATGGAGGGATTGGAGGGCGGTCGCCGGAGTCGACCCGCATATTCCGCTGATGCCCGAGATCACGCACCTCACCAGCGCCGACGACCCGACGGTGCCCGACGGTGCGGTGTCCGACGGCCGCGGCGGATGGGACAAGGTCTGGAGGGTCGCGGCACCGGTGTCGGTTCGGCCCGGATCGAATGAGTACAAGACGCGGCGGCAGTTCAGCCCGCGCGCCGGCCCTCGGCAGGCCGGGTGCACCGAGTCGCCGGAGGCACGGCAGGCCCGGCGGGTCGAGGCGACACAGGTGCAGCACACACCGGTGTCGTGGTTTCTGATGCAGGACAAGCCTCAGCGAGAGGAGATCATGGCGGTCTTCAAGGATAAGGCGCACGGTCGCAGGCAAATGGCGACCGATGCCCGAGGGGTCGAATCGGCACTCAGACTGTTCGAGGTGCAGATCGGCCGGTGGCATGACGAGCTCGAGACGTATTATCGTCTTCCGCCGGGCATGCAGGGCGCGCCGGCGCCACCGACG
>CAIXMB010000010.1 GCA_903920435.1 uncultured Actinomycetes bacterium | reverse complement strand
GTCGGAGTCATTGTGAGTAACCCGGTCAGTACCACCGACAACTTCGTACACCTGCACGTGCACAGCGAATATTCAATGCTGGACGGAGCGGCACGGGTCAAACCCCTGATCAAGGCCGCGGTCGAACAGGGGATGCCCGCGGTCGCGATCACCGACCACGGCAACGTCTTCGGCGCCTTCGACTTCTGGAAGAGCGCCACCGATGCCGGCATCAAGCCGATCATCGGCACCGAGGCGTACATCACGCCCGGCACCGCGCGCGGCGACAAGACCCGCGTGCGGTGGGGCAACAGCTCGCAATCCGGCGACGATGTCGGCGGCTCGGGCGCCTACACGCACATGACGCTCCTCTCCGAGAACAACGAGGGGATGCACAACCTCTTCAAGCTCTCCTCCCTCGCCTCGATCGAGGGCTTCTACTTCAAGCCGCGCATGGATCGCGAGCTGCTCAGCCGCTACGCGAAGGGCATCATCGCCACCACGGGCTGCGTGGGCGGCGAGGTGCAGACCCGCTTGCGCCTCGGCCAGTACGCCGAGGCTCGCCAGGCCGCCGCCGACTACCAGGACATCTTCGGCAAGGAGAACTTCTTCGCCGAGATCATGGACCACGGCATCGACATCGAGCGCCGCACCATGAACGACCTCCTCGCACTCGCGAAAGAGCTCGGCATGCCGATCGTGGCCACCAACGACCTGCATTACACGCACGCGCACGACGCCACCGCCCACGCCGCGCTGCTGTGCGTGCAGTCGGCGTCGACGCTCGACGACCCGAACCGCTTCAAGTTCGACTCCGACGAGTTCTACCTCAAGAGTGCAGCTCAGATGCGCGCGATGTTCTCCGACTACCCGGAGGCGTGCGACAACACGCTGCTCATCGCCGAGCGCTGCGAGGTCAACTTCGAGCACCGCGACCTCATGCCGCGCTTCCCGGTCCCGGTCGGTGAGACCGAGGCCAGCTGGTTCGAGAAGGAGGTGGCGGTCGGCATGCGCCGCCGCTTCAACGACGCGCCGGATGAGGCGCACCTCGCCCAGGCGCAGTACGAGGTCGACGTCATCAAGCAGATGGGGTTCCCCGGCTACTTCCTGGTGGTCGCCGACTTCATCGCGTGGGCGAAGAGCCAGGGCATCCGTGTCGGTCCGGGCCGCGGTTCTGCCGCGGGCTCGATGGCCTCGTACGCCATGGGTATCACCGAGCTCGACCCGCTCGCGCACGGCCTGATCTTCGAGCGCTTCCTCAACCCCGAGCGCGTCTCGATGCCCGACGTCGACGTCGACTTCGACGACCGCCGCCGCCCCGAGGTCATCAAGTACGTGACCGAGAAGTACGGCGACGACCGCGTCGCCCAGATCGTCACGTACGGCACGATCAAGGCCAAGCAGGCGCTGAAGGACTCGTCGCGCGTGCTCGGCATGCCCTACTCGGTGGGGGAGAAGCTCACCAAGGCGATGCCGCCGGCGATCATGGGCAAGGACATCTCGCTCGGCGACGTCACCGACAAGACCGCGGAGCGCTACAAGGAGGCCGCCGACTTGCGCGGCATCATCGAGACCGACCCCGAGGCGGCGAAGGTCTTCGAGACGGCGCTCGGCATCGAGAACCTCAAGCGCCAGTGGGGCGTGCACGCCGCGGGCGTCATCATGTCGGCGGAGCCCCTGCTCGAGGTGCTGCCGATCATGAAGCGGGAGGACGATGGCGCGATCATCACGCAGTTCGACCAGCCGCCGCTCGAGTCGCTCGGGCTCATCAAGATGGACTTCCTCGGGCTGCGCAACCTGACCATCATCGAAGACGCGCTGCGCATGATCGCGGCGAACACCGGCACCCGGCTCGTGATCGAAGACCTCGACCTCGACGCCGACCAGGCCACCTACGACCTGCTCGCCCGCGGCGACACGCTCGGAGTGTTCCAGCTCGATGGCGGCGCGATGCGCGCCCTGCTCAAGCAGCTCAAGCCCACCAACTTCGAAGACATCTCGGCCGTCATCGCGCTCTACCGCCCCGGGCCCATGGGCATGAACTCGCACACCAACTACGCACTGCGCAAGAACGGCCTGCAGCAGATCGAGGCGATCCACCCGGAGCTCGAGGAGCCGCTGCGCGACATCCTCGGCACGACGTTCGGCCTCATCGTCTACCAGGAGCAGGTCATGTCGGTGGCGCAGAAGGTCGCCGGCTTCTCGCTCGGTCAGGCCGACGTGCTGCGCCGCGCGATGGGCAAGAAGAAGAAGTCGGAGCTCGACAAGCAGTTCGAGGACTTCGAGGCCGGCATGCTCGGCAACGGCTACAGCAAAGACGCCGTGAAGGTCCTGTGGGACACCCTCATGCCGTTCGCCGACTACGCCTTCAACAAGGCGCACAGCGCGGGCTACGGCGTGCTGAGCTACTGGACCGCCTACCTCAAGGCCAACCACCCCGCCGAGTACATGGCCGCGCTGCTGACGAGCGTCGGCGACTCGAAGGACAAGCTCGGCATGTACCTGAGCGAGTGCCGCCGCATGGGCATCAAGGTGCTCGCCCCCGACGTGAACGAGTCGAGCGTCGACTTCACGGCAGTCCCGACGGAGGGTACCCGCGGCGACGTGCGCTTCGGCCTCGGCGCCGTGCGCAACGTGGGCTACAACGTCGTCGAGGCGATCTCGCGGGCGCGCACCGAGAAGGGCCGCTTCACGTCGTTCCACGACTTCCTGCGCAAGGTCCCGCTGCAGGTGGCCAACAAGCGCACCGTGGAGTCGCTCATCAAGGCCGGTGCGTTCGACTCGCTCGGCGCCACTCGGCGGTCGCTCATCGAGATCCACGAGGGCGCCGTCGACGGCGCGGCGAGCGAGAAGCGCGCCGAGGCCAACGGCCAGGTCGGGTTCGACTTCGACAGCCTGTGGGACGAGCCCGACGCCAACGACCAGGTGCCCGACCGGCCGGAGTGGGCGAAGCGCGACAAGCTCGCGTTCGAGCGCGAGATGCTCGGCCTCTACGTCTCCGACCACCCGCTCGCGGGCCTCGAGATCCAGCTCGCCAAGCACATGACGGCGTCGATCACCGAGATCCTCGGCGGCGACATCGCGGGCGACGGTGAGCACGTAACCATCGCGGGCCTGGTCACGAGCGTGCAGCACCGCGTCGCGCGCAACAGCGGCAACCAGTACGGCATCGTGACCGTCGAGGATTTCGCGGGCGAGATGAGCGTCATGTTCCTCGGCAAGACGTACCAGGAGTTCTCGCCAGCGCTCACCAACGACGCGATCGTGGTGGTGCGCGGCCGCGTGAGCATGCGCGACGACGGCATGAACCTGCACGCGGTGAGCATGTTCACCCCCGACGTCGGACCGGGTCTCGGCCACGGACCGCTCGTCATCCACCTGCAGGAGCAGCGTGCGACCACCCAGGTCGTGAGCGCGCTCAACGACGTGCTCATCCGGCACGCGGGCGACAACGAGGTGCGCCTGAAGCTCATCAAGGGCGGCACCGCCCGGGTGTTCGAGATCCCGTACCGGGTGACCGTCTCTGCCGACCTCTACGGCGAGCTCAAGACCCTGCTCGGGCCGAACTGCCTGGGCTGAGTGGTCTCGCCCGCTAAGCGGTCTCGCCCGGCTTGAAGTACCGGCGCTCGTGGTACAGGAGCGCGTCGTCCTCCTCGCCGAGCGATCCCGTCTCGATCTGCACCACTATGACGGCGTTGTTGTGCACCGGATGCACCGCCACGATGCTCCCGAGCATCCACGCGGTCACATCCTCGAGGATCGGCACGCCGTGCGGGCCCTCGTGCCAGTGCTCACCGACGAAGCGGAGGTCGTGGTCGGCCGCCATGCGCTGCGCCTGGTGGCGACTGCGCGGGCCGAGCATGTGGATGGCGACGCGATTGCCCACGGTCATGGCAGGCCAGCTGCTCGACACCTGGGCCATGTTGAAGGTAGCGAGCGGGGGCACGGCGGCGAGCGAGGCAAGCGAGGTCGCGGTGAAGCCAGCGGGCTGGCCGTCGGGCATGAGCGCGGTGACGACCGCGACGCCCGCGGCGTGCCGCCGGAAGGCGCTCTTGAACGCGTCGATGCTGTCGCTGGGCTGGGTCTCGGGCGTCTCACTCATACGGGTACGTCAATCATGGCTGACCTCACGATATTCCTCTCCGGTCGGGCAACTAGCATGGTCACGCCATGATGAACACGATCGACCTGCGCGACCGACAGCCCACCCGTGCCGAATTGGCGCAGCTCGTCCCGCGCGCGGTGACGGATGTGACCGCCGCGACGGCCATCGCGTCCCAGCTCATCGACGACGTGCGCGAGCGCGGCGAGGTCGCCCTGCTCGAGCAGGCCGAGCGCCTCGCCGGAGTGCGGCCGGAGCGCATCCGCCTCCTCGCCGACGAGATCGCCAAGGCCGTGCGTGCGCTCGACCCGGCCGTGCGCGCCGCCCTCGAGGAGGCCATCACGCGCGTGCGCGAGGCGACGAAGGCGCAGGTTCCCGCGGGCTCCGTGACCCAGCTCGGCCCGGGCGCCGAGGTGATCCAGCGCTGCCAGCCGGTGAACCGCGTGGGCTTCTACGTGCCCGGCGGCAAGGCCGTGT
>CAIXMB010000009.1 GCA_903920435.1 uncultured Actinomycetes bacterium | reverse complement strand
GGCCAGCTTCCCAACCTCCCGCACCCAACAAGTTGTCCACGGGAGGTTGGGAAGTAAAGAAGTGGCGGTGGGACAGGGAAAAACAAGAAACAAGAAAAGCAAAAAGCAAGACAGACAGAACGCACGGAACGCAGGGAGTCGAGGTCGAAGTAGTGGTGCAGATCACGAGGCGAGACGACGAGATGTTGGAGTGGCTGGGGACTGTCCGGATGGCCGACATGGAAGCCATCCAGTGGGCGCTCGGAGCCCTCAACGGCTTCGGCGCACCGGCAGGTAGGCGCGTCGCGCAACGATGGGTTTCCCGCATGGTCGACCTCGGGCTGGCCAACCGCGAGCGGCTCACGTACCAAGAGGGTCAGGTCGTGTGGGCCACCCACGCAGCGGTCGGGAGGACCGCCCCCAACCTGTACCGGCAGACCACCCGCCACGAGCTCGCGGTCGCGGCAGTATCCGCCCGTTACCTCGCTCGTGGGTACGAGTGGTTCCGCGACCGACGTCCGATGTCCCTTCAGGATCATCAGGTCGACGGCGTCGCTGTGAAGGGTGACGTGGTGGAACTCATCGAGGTCGAGCTGACCGCGAAGAAGCTCGCGCGGTACAAGCTCATCCATAATCACCACGGCCAGCGGATGGCCACCGGGGGAGTGTCGCGGGTCGTCTACCTCTGCACGAAGGACGCGGCCCGCGTTGTGGCGAAGGAGGCCGACAGGTTCATTTTCCGCGATCAGCGCCACCGACTGGTGGCGCTTCCGGTATTCGATGTGAAGGGCAGGTGGATCGGCAACGACACCGACCTCTGGGAGGGCGCGCCCGAGCCGGTCAGCAATGCCGGGGAGATCCCGACCCCGCACCTGTGGGAGCGGGAGGAGGTGTCCTCATGACCGACAAGCGCACGACCCCGATGCCGTCCTCCGACCCGATGGGCGATGCGCTGTCTCGTCTGCTTGGTGCTGTCCTTGTCGTGTTGGTCGCCCTGTCCGCTGCGCCACTTCTGATTCCGCTGGCGACCAACCGGCTAGTCCCGGACATGATCGCGACGAAGACGCGATTCTGGATGGTCCACCGCTGGCACTGGATCGCCAACCTCATAGGCATCCTCCTTGTCGCCGCCCTGATCACGGTCGAGGTCGTGCTCCTAACCGGATGGGTCCAGTCGGGGCGGGCACGCGAGTTCGCCGACGACGACTGGGCCGGGCAGCTGCTGCCGACCTTCGGCGGGTGGCTGATCCTGAACCTGCTCTCCGGCGTGCTGCTGCTGCCGGTCGTGTGGTCGCACCGCCGTCGCACTATCGCCGAGCGCGTCCGCACTCGCCGCATCACCAACGTCCTCGTACAGGAGCGCATCGAGTCCGCCCGCAAGCGTGCTGCCGATGCGGCCGCGGCGCGACGCATCGGCGTCAAGCTCGACACCAACACAGGCCGGATCGCCGGCACCACCGCAGGCGTGCTCACCGTCCCCCACGAGGTGGCCGGTCGGCAGTCGTTCGGGTTCATGAACCTCGCCACCGTCCGGCTGCTCGCCGACCGCTTCCACGACACCCGTTCGGTGCGTGACTGGGTCGACCCGACTGGGCAGTTCCTCGTGCTGCCCGAGACGTCGTCTGCGGTGCGCGCGCTGATCGTGGCGGAGTCCGGTTCCGGCAAGACCGTCCTCATCAACGGACTCGTGCTCTGCGCCCTGCAGTCCGGATGGCCGGTGTTCGTCCTGGACGCCAAGGGCGACCCCGCCGACGCTGAGCACCTCACCGCCCTGGCCCGCACCCACGGTCACACCGCGGTGATCGCCGACGGGTGGGATCTTTTCAACGGGACCGCCGAGCAGGTCACCGCGAAGCTCATGCGGCTCATGCCACCAGCGGACGGCGCGAACCAGCACTATCTCGACGAGATCCGCGGATGCCTGCAAACCGTGCAGGATGTCGAGCCGATCCGCAGCGTCGCCGACCTGCGCGAGCGGCTGAGCAGTCCTGGCCCGCACGTGCGCGACCAGTTCGACCTGACGATGGTCAACACTGCGGTCGACCGCAACGGCACCACCGCCGGTATGCGCGCGTTGCACTCGCTGTTAGTGGCGCTTCGTCCGATCGAGCGGTACATCGACGAGAACGGTTGGTCCTACGGCAACGCCCCCGCCGACGTCACGATGGTGCCACTGTCTCCGGTCGACGACGCGCAGGCCAAGCTCGGCGACCTGCTGATGCTCGACCTGCGCAACTTCCTCGCCGCACGACTGACCGCCCGCGACAAGTCCCCGGTCGTCGTCATCGTCGACGAGTTCCCGCAACTCGTCACTGCGGGCCAGGACCCCGGCGACACCGCAGGCTCGCTTTTCGAGACCGCCCGCTCCGCCGGAGTCGGTCTCGTGCTCGCGACCCAGAGCCCGGCAGGTCTGTCGAACGACGAGACCCGCCGGCGCCGCGCGCTGACCTCTGGTGCCGCGCTGATCTTCGGCCGGTCGAAGGACCCCGAGGATGTGGTGAAGTACGCAGGCACCGTCCTTCGCATGGAGGCGTCCACTCAGTCGGGCGGGGACGCGCAGGGCACGGCGCGTGCACAGCACACGTTCGTGATCCCGCCGCAGG
>CAIXMB010000008.1 GCA_903920435.1 uncultured Actinomycetes bacterium | reverse complement strand
GCGACGGACACCGCGAACAGGAAGTCGCCGACCACGTCCCAGAACGCCACCGAGGCCGCCGTCGCGGCGACCGCCGAACGCAGCAGCACGAGGGCGGTGGCGTCGTTGACGAGGCTCTCGCCCTCGAGGATGGTCACGAGCCGTGGCGGCAACCCGAGCTTCTTGCCGAGTGCCGTGGCCGCGACCGCATCCGTGGGGCTGATGACCGCGCCGATCGCGATGCCCGCGGCGAGGGAGAGCTGGGGGAACAGCAGGTACAGGATGAACCCGGTGATGAGCGCCGTGACGATCACGAGCGCGACGCTCAGCAGCGAGATGCTCGTGAGGTTGCGGCGGAAGTCGACGACGGGAACCGTGAGCGCCGCCGAATACAGGATGGGCGGCAGCAGGCCGAGGAGGATCACCTCGTGCGGCACCTCGACTGGAGCCCCCGGGATGAAGCTGAACGCGACCCCCACGACGATCAGGATCAGCGGGGCGGCGACACCGAGCTTCTTGCTGAAGGCACCGGCAGCCACGATCGTGACGAGGGCGAGCACGCCGAGCAGCGAGATCCGGATGACGTCGCCGACAGAATCACCCATCCGCCCAGCTTAAAGGCTCAGTACCAGCCCTGGTCTTCAGAATGCGCCCACGCGCCGCACGGAGTGCTGTAGCGGCCGCTGATGTACGAGAGGCCCCACGAGATCTGGGTCGACGCGCTCGTGGCCCAGTCGGCGCCGGCGGAGGCCATCTTCTCGCCCGGCAGTGCCTGCGGGATGCCGTACGCACCGCTCGACGCGTTGTACGCGTAGATGTTCCAGTGCGACTCCCGATCCCACAGGGCGACGAGGCAGTTGTACTCGCCCTCGCCCAGACCCATGGACTGCAGCATCGCGTACGCGATCGCCTGGGCCGAGCCGGGGTCGGGAGTGCCCGCCGCGGGGGCCGACGACGTGACGACGGCGACGGGGGCGTCGGTCACGGAGAACGCGTCGCGGCCGGTGCCGTTGGCGTACTCGCCGGCGACGGTGAGCGTCTGGCCCTCCCCCGGTGCGACCGTCGTGCTCGCGAACGCGGGAGAGACGGTGGGCGGGGTGACGGCTGCCGCGATGAAGGCGAAGGTCACGAACGTGGCGAATACCGGAAGCGACCACGGGGCGCGTCGATGGCGCCCCGAAACGTCGCCGCCCGCGCTCTTCAGCTGGGCGCGGCGTTCGACCACCCGCGCGTTTGTCCCCACAATCTGACGATTTTAGCCGATGGCGGGCGAAAAGGCTGGGAAAGGAGTTAGCGAACCGCGAGCATCACGTCGGTGACGGCATCGAGCAGCAGGTCGACCTGCGTCTCGTTGTAGCCGCGCTTGACCCCGCGGAAGACGACGGTGCGCACCTGGTCGACGCTCATCGGCTTGCCGTGCTGGAAGTAGCCGACGAGGCGATCGGCGAACGCGTCGACGTCTTTCGGGCTGTAGCCCGTGGTGAGCGGGCCGACGCGCGAGAAGCGGTGGCCGGGCTCGCGTGCGAGGCGGTCGAGGATCGACTGGGCCGAGCTGCGGGCCTTCGCGTACCACGCGGCGTCGCCGACCTCGGCGAATGCGCGCTCGCGCTCGCGCGCCGCGAACGCGTCTTCCAGGCGCTCGAGGGCCGCGTCGACGTGCGAGGTCGAGTAGCCGCCCTTCTGCATGCGGAAGGCCATGGTGCGGATGCTCTCGGAGTTGAGCACGGAGAGCTGGCCGGGCTCCGCGGTGTACGCGCGGCGGGCCTCCTCCAGGAAGTCCTCGACCTGGTCGACGTCGTAGCCCTGCTTGGACTTGCGGCTCCGGGGGAAAGTTGTGCTCACGTCGTCAATTGTGCCCTACGTGAAGATGAGAAACAGCGCATAGGCGACCGCGCCCGAGAGAAGCGCCGAGTCCAGGCGGTCGAGGAACCCGCCGTGGCCGGGCAGGAACGAGCTGATGTCCTTGATGCCGAGGTCGCGCTTGATGAGCGATTCGGTGAGGTCGCCCGCGGTCGCCGTGACCACCATGGCGAGAGCAAGGATGACGCCGACCCACCACGGCTGCTGCAGCATGAAGATCGCGAGCAGGATGCCCGCGATGAGCGCCGCCGCCACCGAGCCGGCGAAACCCTCCCACGTCTTCTTGGGGCTGATCGTCGGGGCCATGAGGTGCTTGCCGAAGGCGAGGCCGCTCGCGTACGCCCCCGTGTCCACCGAGACGACGACGATGAGGAAGGCAAGGGTCCACCACTGCCCGTTCGGTGCGGCGGTGAGGAGCACGGTGAATCCGGCCATGAACGCGCCGTAGATCATGATGAACGCGCCGGCGCCGAAGTCGAGCAGCAGATTCCTGCCGGATACCCGAGCACTGGGCAGCACGACCTGCTCGATGAGGCGCCACAGCGAGATCACGGCGATGCCGCCGAGGGTCACCCACCAGTGCCCGGCGTCGAGCCAGTAGAACGTCGCCGGGACGACCGCCACCGCGGCCACGACCGTGGGGATTCGCGGCACGTCGCGACCGGCGAACCGAAGCGCCGTCGCGAGTTCGTAGACCACGAACGCGACAAGAGCGCCCGCGAACAGCATGTAGAGCTCTTTGATGATGAGCAGGCTGACGAGCAGCGAGCCGCCCAGCAGGAGGCCCACGCCGATGGCGCGAATGAGAGGTCGACCCGTTCGCGCGTTGATCTTGTCGTTGGCCGCGCGAGCCTGGGTCTCGAAGTCCGATGCCATCAGACCTCGAGCAGCTCGGCTTCCTTTTTCTTCAGGGCGTCGTCGATGGCGTCGACGTGCTGCTTGGTCGCGGCGTCGAGGTCCTTCTCGGCGCGGGCGATCTCGTCCTCGCCGACCTCCTTGAGGCCGTCCAGGTCGTCCTTCGCCTTGCGGCGGATGTTGCGCAGCGAGACGCGCGCCTGCTCCGCCTTGTCGCGCACGATCTTCACGAACTCGCGGCGGCGCTCCTCGTTGAGCTCAGGCAGGGTCGCGCGCACGACGTTGCCGTCGTTGCCGACGCTCGCGCCGAGGTTCGCGGCACCCACGATGGCCTTCTCGATGTCTTTCAGCGCGCTCTTGTCGAAGGGCGTGATCAGGAGGGTGCGTGCCTCCTGGTTGACCATCGAGGCGAGCTGCCCGAGAGGAGTCGGGGTTCCGTAGTAGTCGACGAGAACCTTCTGGAAGAGGGCCGGGTTGGCGCGGCCGGTGCGAACCGTCGCGAAATCATCCTTGGCCGACTCGACGGCCTTGCCCATCTTCTCTTTGGCTTCCGCCAGTACATCGCTGATCATGTTCCGAGTTTAGAGGGCCAAGAGGGCAACACCGACAAGCACGACGCCCGCGCCGACAAGTCTCTGCACCGGATGCGGCTCGCGGAACAGCAGCCAGCCCGCGAGCCCCACGAGCACGACACTCACCTCGCGTGCGGGCGCGACAAGGGAGATCGGCGCCAGCTGCATCGCGATGAGCACGAGGATGTACGCGAGCGGACCGAGGATGCCGAAGAGCAGCACGGCAATCCAGTGCCGCCGCGCAACCCGCACGGTCTCCCGGCGCTGCCTCAGCGCGGGCACGGCGAGCAGCACGAGCTGGAACACGATGCTGCCCCAGTACAGGCCCACCGGCGGCATCCCGCCCACGGTCACCGCCGCGCCGTCCCACAGGGTGTAGACCGCGATGATCACGCCGACGACGAGTCCGTAGAGGATCCCGGTGCGGTTGTCGCGCGCTCGGGCGGCACCGCCCGCGAGCCCGATGACCACGACCCCGGTGACGATCACGGCCGCACCCAGGAGCCCGAGCCATCCGGGCCGCTCGCCGAGTACCACGATGGCGAGCACGACGGCCAGCACGGGCCCGGACCCGCGCGCGAGCGGGTAGACGATCGAGACGTCAGCGAGGCGGTACCCGCGCTGCAGGGTGAGGAAGTACACGACCTGCAGCGCCCCGCTCACCGCGGCGAGGGGTAGCCAGCGCCCGAGATCAGTGCCCTCGGCGATCAGGGACGCGACGCCGAAGGGGGCGAAGGCGATCGCGCCCACGACGATGCCCGACCAGAAGAAGCCCGGCCCGCTGGCCCCCGTGCTCTTGACCGCGATGTTCCACGTCGCGTGGGCGATCGCCGCCCCCGCGATGAGGAGAGCTACGACCACCGTCAGTTGCTGACGAGTGTGCCGATGCGGTCGCCGCGGATGGCCTTGGTGAGGTTGCCGGCCGGCTCCATGCCGAAGACGACCATGGGCATGCCGTTGTCCATGCACAAGCTGAACGCCGTGGAGTCGACCACCTTGAGGCCCTGCACGAGCGCCTCCTGGTAGGTGATCTCGTCGATCTTCTTCGCGTCGGGGTTGGTGCGCGGGTCGGCGTCGTAGACCCCGTCGACGCCGTTCTTGGCGACGAGCACCACCTGCGCGCCGATCTCGAGCGCGCGCTGGGCGCTCACCGTGTCGGTCGAGAAGTACGGCAGCCCGGCGCCGGCACCGAAGATGACGATGCGGCCCTTCTCGAGGTGCCGCTCCGCTCGCAGCGGGATGTACGGCTCGGCGACCTGCGTCATGGCGATGGCGGACTGCACCCGCACCTGCGCGCCGGCCTGCTCGAGGAAGTCCTGCAGCGCGAGCGCGTTCATCACCGTGCCGAGCATGCCCATGTAGTCGGCCCGGCCGCGCTCCATGCCGCGCTGGCTCAGCTCAGCACCGCGGAAGAAGTTGCCACCACCGACGACGATCGCGATCTCGACGTCATTGGCCGCGGCAGCGATCTCCTTCGCGAGCGCCGAGACCACGTCGGGGTTCACGCCGAGTGAGCCCCCGCCGAACGCCTCGCCGGAGAGCTTCAGGAGAACCCGTCTCTTCTTATCTGCCACTGGGTGCTCCTTCTCGCGCGCAACTGAGTACAGGTTACCGGGCCGGGCGGGGTGCGCCGTCCGCCGGCTCGGAACACATGAGCCCCATAGCCTCCGGAATGCCGAACTGGGCATGACGAAGGGCCCGGATGCGCGCATCCGGGCCCTTCGTCATGCCCAGTTCGGCATTCCGGAGGCTATGGGGCTCATGTGT
>CAIXMB010000007.1 GCA_903920435.1 uncultured Actinomycetes bacterium | reverse complement strand
CCGGCCTGATCGCGCGCTCGCGCCACGAGGTGCTGCTCAGCCGGATCGCCGACGTGGCGCTCGAGCGGCGCGGCCTGCAGACCGTGTTCCGCAGCGGCGACGTCGTCATCAACGGCGACCTCGAGCACCCCGTGGTCCTCGTCGACGTGCCGTCGGCGGGGCTCGTGGTCGCGGCCATCCACGACCTCATGGAGGGCACCTCCCCGTCATTCGGACCCGATAAGGTGCACGCGTGAAAATCTCCGTGATCGGGTGCGGCTACCTCGGTGCCGTGCACGCAGCCTGCATGGCAGACCTCGGCCACGACGTCGTGGGCATCGACGTCGATCCGGCGAAGATCGCCCAGCTCGCCTCGGGCGTCGCGCCCTTCTTCGAACCCGGGTTGAGCGCCCTGCTCGCGTCGTCGCTCGCCACCGGTCGACTGCGCTTCAGCACGGATGTCTCCGACGCCGCCGGTGCCGCAGTGCACTTCGTCGCCGTGGGCACCCCGCAGCTCGGTGACAGCTACGCCGCAGACCTGCGCTACGTGGACGCGGCGATCAGCTCCCTGCTGCCGCACCTCGCACCCGGCGACCTCGTGGCGGGCAAGAGCACCGTGCCGGTGGGCACCGCCGAGCGGCTCGCCGCCATCGTCGAGGGTGCCGGGGCGCGCCTCGCGTGGAATCCCGAGTTCCTGCGGGAGGGCTACGCGGTCAAGGACACCCTCTCGCCCGACCGGCTCGTGTACGGCGTACGGCAGGGGGACGAGGCATCCGTGGCAGCCCTGGACGAGCTGTACGCGGCGACGATCTCGCGCGGAACGCCGCGCGTGGTCACCGACTTCGCGACCGCTGAGCTCGTGAAGGTGGCGGCGAACGCGTTCCTCGCCACCAAGATCTCGTTCATCAACGCCATGGCGGAGGTCGCCGAGGCGACCGGCGCCGACGTCACCCAGCTCGCCGACGCGATCGGGTACGACGCTCGCATCGGGCGCCGCTTCCTCAACGCCGGGCTCGGCTTCGGCGGAGGGTGCCTGCCGAAGGACATCCGCGGGTTCATGGCCCGCGCCGAGGAGCTCGGCGTCGACCAGGCCCTGGGGTTCCTGCGAGAGGTCGACTCGATCAACCTCCGCCGCCGGGAGCGCATGGTCGATCTCGCCCGCGAGGTGTGCGGCGGTGATGTCGCGGGAAAGCGCATCGCGGTGCTGGGCCTCGCCTTCAAGCCCGACTCCGACGACGTGCGCGATTCGCCGGCCCTCGACGTCGCCGCGCGGCTCGCCGAGCTCGGTGCCGTCGTGCGCGCCACCGACCCGGAGGCCATCGAGACCTCGCGCCGTCTGCGCCCGACGCTCGACTACGTCGCGACTGCCGAAGAGGCCGCGGAGGGCGCGGACGCCGTGCTCGTGCTCACCGAGTGGGCGCAGTACCGCGAGCTCGACCCCGTGCAGCTCGGGTCAGTCGTGGGCACCCGCGCGATCGTCGACGGCCGCAACTGCCTCGACCCCGTCGCGTGGCGCGCCGCCGGGTGGCACTACCGCGCCCTCGGCCGACCGTAGCGGCATCGACCGGCTCGGGTGGAACACCCAGTAGCGGTAGAACGCGAACCGGAAGACGGTCCCGAGGCCCAGGCCGATGACGTTGCCCGCGATGTTGTCGGCCAGCACCGAGGTGAAGCCCAGCCCGTAGTGCGAGATCCACAGGCACGCGAGTGTGATGAGCATGCCGCCCAAGCTCACGACGACGAACTCCACACCCTCGCGCACGACCTGGTCGCGCTTGGTGGCGCCGAATGTCCAGTACCGGTTGCCGACGTAGTTCGCGGCGATCGCGAGGCAGGTCGAGATGACTTTCGCGATGAACGGGCCCTCGTGCAGCACCGACGGCTCGAGCACCGTCGCGCGCAGGAGGTTGAAGACCCCCACGTCGATGACGAAGCCGATGAGGCCCACCACCCCGAAACGGGCGAGCTGGGCGATCAGCAGGCGCATGGGGGATCCTCGGGGTGCGACAGAATGGGATGGTCGGTGCAGTGTAACTGAGGAGAAGCGCGTGACCCTGAGTGTTGGCGTGATCGGCGGTGGCCAGCTCGCGCGCATGATGATCCCCCCGGCCATCGAGCTCGGGATCGACCTGCGCGTGCTCGCCGAGACCGCGGGAGAATCCGCCGGAATCGCCGTCACGCAGCTCGGCGACTACCGCAGTGCGGAGGATGTCCTGCGTTTTGCGCAGGGCGTGGACGTCGTCACCTTCGACCACGAGCACGTGCCGCAGCCCGTGCTGCGCGCGCTCGTCGCGGCCGGAGTCGCCGTGCCAACGACCAAAACATCGTATTTTTTACTCAGAACGTGAAACGCTCGATCTATCGAGCGAATATCAATCTTCTTTTTCTCCAGGTGAGCCGCAACATTCGGCGATAAAGGGTG
>CAIXMB010000006.1 GCA_903920435.1 uncultured Actinomycetes bacterium | reverse complement strand
GGTACATGGCCGCATCGGCGATGTCGAGCAGCATCTCGGGCGTCGGCGTCGAGGTGGCGCTCGGGCTGCAGAGCGCCACGCCGACGCTCGCCGAGATCGGGAACTCGGCGGGGATACCCGGGAACGGCGCACGGATGGCCCGGCGCACCCGCTCCGCGATCTCCTCGGCCGCGGCCTGGTCCACACCCTCGCAGATGGCCACGAACTCGTCGCCGCCGTACCGGCCGACCGCGTCGGCGGAGCGCACCGACGACCGCAGTCGCGCCGCGACCTCCTGCAGCACCGAGTCGCCCGCGGAGTGCCCGAGGTGGTCGTTGATCGCCTTGAACCCGTCGAGGTCGAGGAACATGAGCGCGACCGGCCGGCCGTCCCGAGCGCCCGCGGTGATGGCCTGGCTGACTTGCTCGTGCAGGAGGGCACGGTTGCCGAGCCCCGTCAGACCGTCGTGCAGCGCGAGGATCTCGAGCTGCCGCTGAAGCCGGATGCGCACGATGGTCTGCGCCGCCTGACGCGCCAGCGCGAGCTGCAGGTCGACGGTCGCCGGGTCGAACGTGCGCTCGCGGCCGAAGAAGCACGCGACGATACCCACGGCGATGTCCTCGGCGAGCAGAGGGGTGACGATGAGCGACTCGACGCCGTTCGCGAGCATCACGTCAGCGACCTCGGGGAACTCCACCCTCGCCTCGTCGATGCTCGAGAGCACCACCGGGCGGCCGGTGGCGAAGGCCTTCGTGGAGGGGCGTGGGGCATCCGGCGGGAAGTCGGCCAGGAGCGGGTTCGATCCGGCCGCGAGCGAGAGCGGCCCGTCGCCATCGACGATCATCACCGCGGAGGACTTCGCGGATACCGCGAGCCGCACCGTGTCGGCGAGCGCCTGGGTGAGCGAGGCCTCGACCGTGCTGACGCCGAACGTCGTCGCTGCGTCCTGCAGGGCCCGCACCCGGGCCTCGGAGGTCTCGGCGGCGAGCTTGATGGCCACGAGCTCGCGCTCGTACTCGCCGCGCACCGTCGAGTCGAACACGGCGTAGCGCGTCTCGTCACCGGTGCGCACCGCGTTCACGAGCGTGTTCACCGCGGCCCCGCTACCGTCGCGGAAGGTGAGCGACACCTCGGTGATGCGGCCGCGCAACCGCAGGACCGGAAGTTGCGTGGTTTCGAAGAACGCGTCGCTCGCGGGATCGAGCAGGTCGCGAAGACGGGCGCCCTCGACCTCGGCCCGCGACCGGGAGGTCATCGTGAGAAAGGTGTCGTTGACCATGGCGACGCGACCGTCGGGGGTGGTGGTCAAGTACCCGCACGGCGCAGTGTGAAAGAGGTCCTCGAAGCTCGTAATACGTACAGGATATTTGCGCCACGTCTTGACGCGGCAACCCCCAGGCAAAAAACTGGCGGGATGGATCATTCCGCCCTGTCCGGTGCCGCCGGGCGCGGAGAGCTCGTCGCGTGGTTCCAACCGCAGATCGACCTCGCCAGCGGAAGGGTGGTCGCCGCCGAGGCGCTCGCGCGCTGGCAGCACCCGCAGAGCGGGCTCGTGCCCCCGACGGACTTCATCCCCGTGGCCGAGGAGAGCGGCGCGATCCACGAGATCGGTGAGTTCATGCTCGAGCAGGGGTGCGCGCTGGCCGCAGAGCTCGACGACGTCGAGATCTCCGTCAACGTCTCGCCCGTGCAACTCACGCGGTCCGATTTCGCGAGCCGCGTGATCGCCGCGTTCGAGCGGCACGGCCTGCGCCGCGGCCAGCTGAGCGTCGAGATCACCGAGGGCCGGCCCGTGCTCGACCTGCCGGATGCCGTCGCCCAACTCGAGCGCGTGCGCGACTCGGGCGTGGGAGTCTCACTCGACGACTTCGGCAGCGGGTTCGCCTCACTCAAGCAACTGAACGCGCTGCCGTTCACCGAGCTGAAGATCGACCAGTCGCTCATCCGCAACGACACCGAGGAGACCTGGACGCGCCTCGCGTCGATCGTGGCGATCGTGCGCCAGCGCGGCATGCGCATCGTCGCGGAGGGCATCGAGACCCGTGAGCAGTACGAGCGCGTGCGGGATGCCGACTGCGACCGGGGGCAGGGCTACTTCATCGGCATGCCCATGCCGCGCAGCGAGTTCCTCGAGTACCTGCGGGCGAACGTGCGTACCGCACTGCCCGCGATCGGCGCCGTCGCACGGCGGGCACTGCTGCGGGCGGGCATCCGTAACCTCGAGGATGCGGCGACGCACACGCGCTCCGACGTGCGGGCGCTGCGCGGCATCGGCCCCGCAACGATGGCGAGGCTGGACACGGCTCTCGCCGCGGCCAGCCTCGCGTTCAGCGCCTAGTTGGCGAGCTGCTCCTCGCGGTGCGGGAGCTTCCAGCCCGGACGCACGAAGTGGCAGGTGTAGCCGTTGGGGTACTTCTCCAGGTAGTCCTGGTGCTCGTCCTCGGCCTCCCAGAAGTCGCCGGCCGGCTCGACCTCGGTGACGACCTTGCCCGGCCAGAGGCCGGAGGCGTCGACATCGGCGATCGTGTCGAGGGCAACGCGCTTCTGCTCGTCGTTCGTGTAGTAGATCGCCGAGCGGTAGCTGCGGCCGATGTCGTTGCCCTGACGGTCGCGGGTCGACGGGTCGTGGATCTGGAAGAAGAACTCCAGCAGGTCTCGGTACGAGATCTGCGACGGGTCGAAGACGATCTCAACGGCCTCCGCGTGGTCACCGTGGTTGCGGTAGGTGGCGTTGGGGGTGTCGCCGCCCGAGTAGCCCACGCGGCTCGAGATGACTCCGGGGCGGCGGCGCAGCAGCTGCTGCGCTCCCCAGAACCATCCGCCGGCGAGGATTGCGGTCTCAGTCGTGGCCATGATCAGGCCTCCTTCGTGGTGAAGAGGTTCAGGTACTCACCGTAACCCTGTGCGTCCAGCTCGGCGAGCGGCACGAACCGCAGGGCTGCGGAGTTGATGCAGTAGCGCAGGCCGCCCTCGGCGACAGGGCCGTCGTCGAAGAGGTGGCCGAGGTGGCTGTCGCCGCCCGCCGAGCGCACCTCGGTGCGCACCGACCAGAAACTGCGATCCTCGAGCTCGACGAGGTTAGCCGGCGCGATCGGGCGAGTGAAGCTCGGCCAGCCGGATCCGCTGTCGTACTTGTCTGTCGAGGAGAACAGGGGCTCGCCCGACACGATGTCTACGTAGATACCGTCGTCGTGGTTGTCCCAGAACTCGCCCGTGAACGCGGGCTCCGTAGCGCTCTTCTGGGTCACGGCGAACTGCTCGGGCGTGAGCTGTGCGACGGCTGCCGGGTCCTTGGTGTACTCGGTGGTGGTCATGAGGATGGTGCTCCTTCTGTAGGCCGCTGGCTGCGACCCTCGCTGGATACAACAGCGGTAGGGGGCATAAAGTTCCCCCATGGCAGACAAGGCGAACAACCCCGACGACCTCGACCTGCAGGGCCTCGACCCGGATGACTCGGAGCAGCAGCTGCACCCCTCGGCGCCCCTGCCCTCGGGGCACGACGACGCCGACGACGACTTCGCCGAGGAGCCGGACTACCAGCGCAACGACGGATGAGGTCACCCGACGTACGCCGCTGGACCGGCGTCTCGGCCTTCGCGGTCGCCGTCTTCCTCGCCGTGGAGGGCATCACCAAGCTCACCACGGGCGAGCGGCCCGACCTCGACGAGTCCGCGGCGCTCGTCGCCTACGTGCAGGGCACCACGGTGCAGACGTTCATCGTGATCCTCTCCGACACGTTCCTGATGGCGTTCCTCATCGTCTTCCTCGCCAGCTTCCGCCAGCTCGTGATCCTCGCGCGGGCCGACCTCGAGTGGATCGCCGACCTGCTCTTCGGCGCCGGGCTGGTGTTCATCGCCGTCACGCTCGTGGGTGACGCGATGGACGGCGGAACCGCGCTCGACGTCATCGGCGTAGAGCCGGATGCCTCGGCGATCCGCGCGCTCGAAGAGGGCCACAGCATCATGTTCGGCTCCACGGGTGCCGTGCTGCTCGCCCTCGTCTCGGCGACCGCCGCCTACCTGACCTTCGCATCGGGCGCCGTGCCGCGGTGGACGGGCGTGCTCGCGGTCGCGACGGCGATCTCGAACCTCGTGTGGGCGCCGCTCGGCTTCACCGGCACGTCGAACAACTTCTTCGCCACCGGCGGCGTGGGCAATGCCCTGCTGGCGATCTTCCCGTGGCTGGTGTGGGTGTTCTGCGTGGGCGTCGTTACGGTGCGCGGCGCGCTAGTGCCGCCCAGGAACGCTGCAGCAGCACTGCCACGACGCCGATCACGATCCACGTCGCCAGCGAGCTGATCGCCCCCGCCAGGAGCAGCCCTAACAGCGTGGAGACCACCCAGCACAGCACCACCGCGAGCACCGTCAGCACGGCGAGCACCGCGGTTCTGGCCGGATGCCCCGCCGCCGACCGGCCCGCTGCACGCAACGTCGCCGCGACCGAGCCGCTGCGCTGCGCCGCGAGCAGGGCGCACGCCGCCACGACGACCAGCGGCACCGCGTAGGGGAACACCACAGCCACCACCGCCGTCACGGCGCCGAGGGCGGCCGACCAGGCGAGGCCGCGCGCGCCGCCCCACAGCTGCCAGACCGCCACGATGAGGACCGCGGCCGAACCGGCGCCCAGCACGAAGGCGAGCGCGGGATCGGCGAGCACGTGATCGAGCAGCACGATCGCCGCCTGCACCACGGCGTTGGCGATCACCAGGATCACGGGCCTCACCCTGTCACCGCCGCATCCAGGACGTCGAGCAGTGACCCGGAGAAGACCGTCGTCGAACCGACACCGACCTCCAGCGTCGCATCAGCGTCGGTGCTCGATGTCGCCGTGATCGCGTCGCCGTCGGTGGTCGTGCCGGCGCACGTGATGACCGTGCCCGCGAGCTCGCACGTGGGTGCCTCGAGGATCTCGATGCCGTTGTCGAGCAGCACGTCGATGGTGGCGAACCGGACTTCCGCGACGTCGTCGCCGCCCACGGGGGCCAAGGCGGCGACCTGCGAGCACCCGGCGAGCGCCAGCACGGCGAGCGCCACGGGGAGGGTGCGCCGGATCATCCGTGCACCTTCGTCTCGTGCTTGATGATGCGGGCCCGCTCGGCGAGGTGCTGCGCCTCGAGCGCCGCGTCGGTGATGAGGGAGAGGTCGAACGGCGCCGTCAGCAGCAGCTCGGTGTTGCGGTCGAGCGGGGACCCCCGGCGCATCACGGGCGTCTCCGCCCAGTCGTTGAGGGCCAGCTCCCGGCTCTGCGAGGCGAGGTCCAGGTACGAACCGCTCGACCCCGGGGTGATGTCGGAGGCGTGGTCGACGACCGTGGTGAAGAGGGAGAGGGTGCCGTCGCGGTTGTCGACGAGCTCGACGACCTGCTGCTGCTGCGGGAAGTCGATGCACGAGGCGGTCGTGATCTCCCAGAAGCCGCCGCGCTCGCCCCTGTGGGCGAGGATCTGGTTGAGGTGCGTGTGGCCGTTGAGCCAGCCCACGACCACCGGGTAGTCGAGCAGCATCGCCACGAACTCCTCAGCGCCGTGCAGCGTCTCGTTCTGCCACGGCCGTTGGGCGCGGTTCTCGAGGGTGACGCTGTTGTGGTGGCTGAAGATGATGACGAGTTTGTTGTCACGCTGCGCGAGCTCCAGCTCGCTCTTGAGCCACTGGAACTGGTTGTCGGGCACCGCGCCGTCGGGGCCGGCCACCTGGTTGCAGGTGTCCAGCCCGAACGCGCGCACGAACGGCGAGAGGTCGGCCTTCCACCACGTCTCGCCGGAATCGAGGTTGTGCTGGGTGAAGCCGTGCCCTACCGGGCCCGGGTCGGCAGCGGTCTCGAAGTGCTGCTCCATGAACTCGCGCTGCGTGAACAGCTCGCGGCGCGGGTCAGCGGGCACGGCGCGGAAGCCCGGCCGGAGCCCCGACTGGATGGCGATCGTGTCGAGCGAACGCTGCGCCGCGCTGGCGAGCGCCGAGTACCCGCTCAGCGCCATGCCCGCCGTGGCCTCGAGGGTGAACGCCTTGCGGCCGCCGACCGCGAGCGAGCGCAGCTGCGAGTCGAGGTCGAAGGTGCCGAGCAGCAGCGTCTCGTGGTTGCCGTAGACGGTGTACCAGGGGGCGGGAAGGCCCACCGGGTCGATGGGCTTGGCGATCGCCTGGGCGAGCAGGTCGGGCAGAACCGGGAACCCGTAGTCGCCGAAGGCGCCGCCCGACGGGTCGCCCGGGCGGTACGCCCACTGCGCCTCGGCCCAGGCCTGCACGCCCTCGAAGTCGGGGCCCGCACCACTGGTCGGCATGACGCGCACGCCGTACATGATGTCGATGTACCAGCGCAGCTCGCGGTGGGAGTGCATGTCGGCGCTGTCGCCCGTGACGATCGCGGCACCCATCGGTGCGCCGGTGACCGGGCTGTAGCGCAGGTCGGACATCGACTTCACCATCGCCGCCGTGACGTGCACGGTCAGCGGATCCTGCGGGTGGAACGCGGAGCCCCACGCCGAGTGGTCCTGCACGATCATCGGCTCGATCCGCCCGGGCGATTGCGCGTCGATGACGTGCAGGTCGGAGAGGTGGCCGAGGTAGAGCAACGAGCGGCGTGCGGCACTGCGATCGCCGGATGCCACCCGCCCGAGCACGTCGTAGCGGGGAAGGTACGGCTCGCCCGGCCCAGCCACGAGTCGGCGGTACTTACCGGAGACCACCCCGCCCTGCAGGATCGTCTGCTGCAGGGTGCTCGGGGCATCCGTGGCAGCGGTTTCGAGGGCGAGACGGCCGCCCAGAAGCTCGCGGGAGAGCCCGGTGCTGGCGGCGAGGGCACTGACAGCGGCGATGAACTGGCGGCGCGAGAGTCGGGGCACGGCATGAGACTAGCGAGCAACCGATTGGCAGGGCTACTACCGCGGCGTCGACCCGATTGATGTCCACTCTGTGGCACTGACCCCCTTTCTGGAGCGCGTGCCGCGGCGTGGCTGATGCCTCATCTCGCTACGCTCATGGCATGGACGCTGCCCGGTCACGATTCATGCGCCGCGCGCTCCTCGTACTCGTGGTTACCATCGCCGCGGCCGCCGGCATTGCCGCGACCGTGGCCGGCCTGCTGCACGCTCCGGGTTCCGATGCCGGGGTCGTTCCGCTGGTGGCGGTCTTCGCCGTCGTGATCCTGCTTCTCGGTCTTGCCGGTGCACCGTTGTGGAACGGGATCGGGCTCATGCGCATCCGTCGCCTGCGCCCCGACGCGCTGGTCTTCCTGGCTCGCCGCGAACCGACGCTCGCCCCCGATCTGCCGCTCTACCTGCACCGTAAGGACGTCAACGCCGACGTGAGCGACAAGTGGGTTGCTGCCGTCATCGACGAGCGCGGCATGGCCGCCTGGTCGAGCGGCCCGCGCGCTCGCGAGCTGTTCCTCATGGAGTGGAGCGAGATCGGCGACGTCACAGCCACCGAGTTCCGCTCGCTGGAAGGGCACGACCGGTTCGGCATCGCCGTCGACGTGCGGCCCTTCCCGACCCCGCTCATCGTGCGCGTCGGCTACTCGATGCTCGGCCTGCAGGCCGCGTTCGATCGCGAGGGAACGATCGCCGTCGCCGAGGCCGCCGCCGCTCGGCGCCCCGTCACCGCCTCGGTCTAGGACTTCTCCGCGGTCACGCTCTCGGGAGCCGTGGTCGGCTCCCTGCCGTCGCGGTAGATCGTCAGCTCGGGCTCGGGGTGGCGCTTGGCCTGCACGACGAACAGCACGACGCCGAGTGCGATCGCGACGAACGAGGCCCAGATATTCGCGGGGATGCCCAGGAGCGCGTCGCTCGTCGGATCGATGCGGATCGCCTCGAGCCAGCTGCGGCCGAGCCCGTACCAGATGAGGTAGACGGCGAACGCCTTGCCCCACCGCAGCGAGAGACGGCGCTCGAGAAGCAGGATGATGCCGACCCCGATGAGGTTCCAGATCATCTCGTACAGGAAGAGCGGGTGGAAGAGGGTGCCCGCGGGCAGACCGTCGGGGAACATGGTGTCGGTCGGGAGGATCTCCAGCCCCCACGGCAGCGTGGTGGGCAACCCGAAGAGCTCGTGGTTGAACCAGTTGCCGAGCCGGCCGGTGGCCTGCGCGACGAGCATCGCCGGCGCGAGGGCATCCGCGAACGACCAGAGCTTGATGCCCTGCCTGCGGCAGCCGATGTACGCACCGACGGCACCACCGATGAGTGAGCCGTAGAGGGCGTTGCCGCCATCCCAGATCGCGACGATGTTCCAGAGGTTCGCACCCGGGTAGAAGTAGTCGCCCCCGTGCGTGAACACGTGGTACAGCCGTGCCCCGACGATGCCGAGCGGAACCGCCCAGATGATGACGTCGAGCACCATTCCGCGAGTGCCGCCACGGGCCGAGAGCCTGCGCTGCGTGATGATCACCGCGGCGATGATGCCCGCGAGGATGCACAGTGCGTAGGTGTGGATGGTGAGGGGGCCCAAGGTGAACTGGGCGAGGGCCGGATCGGGGCTGGGGATGCTGAGCGGGAGCATTCTCCAATCTCACCACGCGAGTCGTCCTGACTTCTCCTCGACTTTCGCCGATAGGATTCGGCAATGATCCTGCGCACGGTGCTCGGCCTCGTCGCGGCCCTGCTGTGCGCCGCCGCACTTGCCGCCCTCGTCGTGTTCTCGGGGTACGACGAGCAGGGCGTCACTCTCGTCGTCGGCTCCCTGGGACTTCGGGCCATCGAGGCCGTCGTGACGGTGATCGCGGGCGCACTGGGCCTTACCGCGGCCGCGCTGCTCCTCTACCCGCTGGCGCGCCGCGGGACCGCGGGCTTCGTGGGCTACGGCGTCATCCTGCTCGCCGTCGGCCTGTGGGGGCTCGTCGCGTTCGCCGCGGCCGGCTTCGTGGAGCAATCGAGCCAGTACTACTCCTTCTCGTCACCGGACGGCACGCGCACCGTGGTCGTGGAGGAGCGGTCGTTCCTGCTGATCGGGTCACTCATCGTGTACGCGCACGCGGGCGATGGCATCCGGTACGAGCGCATCGGGTCGGTCGGTGTCGACGACGGCGCGCGCCCGCTCACGAAGGGCACCTACCGCATCACCTGGCTCGACGATGCCGTGCGGCTCGAGTTCGAGGACGACAACGGCTGGCACACGCAGGAGATCGCGGACTAGCCCTCGCGCAGCGTGCGGCCGGCGCGCTCCTCGAGCAGCTTGGCCGCGAGCAGTTCGCCATCGACCGCGCCGAAGCGCTCGAGCGCCTCGCGGTGGAGCCGGGCGACCAGCTCGGAGAGCTCGAACGGCACGCCCTCCTGGCGGGCGAGCGACGCGAGGGTGTCGAGCTCCTCGACCACGCGGTCGAGCCCGAAGGTCTCCAGGTAGTCGCCGTCGAGCAGGCTGTCGAGGTACTCGTCGATGAACACGCTGCCTCCCGCGCCGCGAGCGAGGGTCGTGCTGAGGGCGCGCACGTCGAGGCCGAGCGACTGCCCGAGCAGGAGTGCCTCGGTGACGGCGACCACCTGCCCGAACCAGAGCAGGTTGGCGAGCAGCTTGGCGGTCTGCCCGTCGCCCGGATCAGGCCCGATGACCTCCACGGTGCCGAGGAGCTCGAGCAGCGGGCGCGCTCGCTCGACCGCCGCGGAGCTACCACCGACGTGAAAACGCAGGAGTCTCTGCTGCGCAGCGCTCGGACCGCCCGCCATCGGAGCGCCGACGACGTCGATCGCCCGCGTTCCCGCGATCTCGGCGTAAAGACGGGGGTCGCCGCTCGTGAGGTCGAGCCAGAGGCTGCCCGGCGCGAGGGCGGCCAGCACGGGAGCCAGCTCGCGCGCCTCGGCGGCGCCGGGCAGCACGGTGACGAGCACATCCGCCCCGCTCGCGATGGAGACGGGATCGCCGGGCGCGTGCTGCGGGTCGTACGTCACGACAGCCCAGCGTTCCGCGAGGGCCGCGGCGACGGGAGCCCCCATGCGACCGAGGCCGAAGACCGCTACCCGCGGGTCTACCCGTTCAGAAGTCACTGAGGTTGCCGCGCAGGCCGCCCGAGCTGTACTCCGTGCGGAGGATGCCCCGGCGGCGCAGGATGGGCACGACCTCGTCGAGCATCCGGTGCACCGTCACGGGGTGCAGGTCGCCCCAGAGCAGCACGCCGTCATTGTCAGCGGTCTCGCCGAGGTCTTCGATGAGGTCGGCGAGCTCGCCCGCCGTACCGACGAAGCCGCCCTGGCCGAGCCGTCCGAGCTTCGCCTGCTTGGCGAGCATGGCGCGCAACGGCGTCGTGGCCGGGTCGTAGCCGCCGAGCAGGCGGGTGATGCTGCCCTGCGACACGTGGTCGCCGAACACCGAGAGGTCGAGGGGCTTGTCGAAGTCGAGCGCGGTGAGGTCGGTCTCGAGGTCGCTCGACTGCTTCTCGGCGATGTAGGTGACGGCCGCGTCATCCGGGTTCGCCGATGCCGCGACGAGGCGGTCGGCCTCCTCGGCGCTGCCGACGATCACGGGCTGGATCGCGAACAGGATCTTGATGTCGCTCGGTGCGCGCCCGCGCTCGACGGCCGCCGCGTGGATCTTGGCCCGGTAGGCCCGGATCGTGTCGGGATCGAGCGGCGCGAGCGCGAGCTGCACCTCGGAGTTCGCCCCCGCGAACCCGAGCCCGCGGCCCGAGCCGCCCGGCGAGACGATGACGGGCTCGCCGTCGGTGAAGGGGATGGCGTTGAGCGGTCCGTCGAAGTCGAAGTACTCGCCGCGGTGCTGCACCGTGGTGAGCTGGGAGCCGTCGGCGTAGCGGTCGCCGGCAGCGATCAGCGCTCCGGGGTTCCAGCTGCGCCACAGGTCGCGGATGCCGCCGAGCCATTCCTCCGCGCGGTCGTAGGCCGCGTCGTGCCCGAGGGAGGGTGCGCTGCCGAAGTGGCGCGCGCTGCCCGTGTCGGTGACGACGTTGAGCCCGAGGCGGTGCCCGCTGAGGTGCTGGAGCGAGGCGAACTGCCGGGCCGCCGTGTACGGCAGGTACGCCGCCGGGTTCACCGTGGGCGCGACGCCGAGGTGCTGCGTCGCCGCGAACAGGTACGGCGCGAGCATGAGCGGGTCGAGCTTCGGGCCGCCGAACGCCTGCCTGATGCGCAGGTCGAGGGTGGCGGCGTTGCCGAGCGACGGCGCATCCTCGATGATCAGCAGGTCGAAGCCGGCCTGCTCGAGCTCGCGCGCGGCCTGCTGGTAGAGCGCGGGCTCAGTCCACTTCCAGTTCCAGTCGAGGTACGGATGCCCCCACCCCTGCGGCCCGAACCCGCGGGCCAGGAACCACCCGAAGTGCTGCTGCTTGGTCATGAGGTCAAGGCTCGCACGGCCGCGAGTCCGCGGTCGAGGTCGGCGATCAGGTCGGGCAGATCCTCGATGCCGATCGAGAGCCGGATGCTGCCGGACTGGATGCCCGCGCGATCCAGCTGCTCGGGCGTGCGCTGGTTGTGGCTCGTCGTGGCCAGGTGCAGGATCAGCGAGCGGACATCACCCAGGTGGGTCATGTGAGTGAACACCTGCAGTGCGTCGATGAAGGCGCCCGCGGCATCCGTGCCGCCGGTGAGGGTGAACGAGAACACCGAGCCCTGGCCGTTCGGCAGGTAGCGCTGCGCGAGCTCGTGGTACGGATTTCCCGCCAGCCCCGAGTAGTCGACGGAGTGCACCTCGGGCTGCCGCGACAGCCACTCGGCCACGCCGAGCGCGTTCGCCGACTGGCGCTCCACGCGCAGGGAGAGGGTCTCGATGCCCTGCCCGATGAGGAACGCGTTGAACGGCGAGAGGGTGGGGCCGAACCGCAGAGCCATGACCTCGCGCAGGTAGGCGATGCGCGCGTTGCCGCCGGCCCGCGCCGCGAAGCTGGGGCCGCCCGTGCGCGTGGGCTCGGTGAGGTGCGGGAAGAGCGTGCTCGCGGTGTCGAACCTGCCGTTGTCGACGACGACCCCGCCGAGCACGGCACCGTGGCCGGCGAAGAACTTGCTCGCCGAGTGGATGACGATGTCGGCACCGTGCTCGAGCGGGCGCACGAGGTAGGGGGTCGCGAGGGTCGAATCGATGATGAGCGGAATGCCGTGGGCCTGCGCGACGGCGGCGACGGCCGCGATGTCGAGCACCTCGTTGCGCGGGTTCGGGATCGACTCGGCGAAGAGGGCGCGCGTGTCGGGCCCGATGAGCGCCTCCCAGGCTGCGGGATCGTTGGCGTCGTCCACGAAGTCGGTCTCGAGCCCCAAGCGCGGCAGGTTGTCGAGCAGCAGTCCGCGCGTGCCCTCGTAGATCTGGGAGGCCGAGATGACGCGCTGGCCGGCGCCCACGAGCCCGAGGAGGGTGATGACGACTGCCGCCTGACCACTGCCGACGAGCAGCGCCTCGGTGCCGCCCTCGAGATCGGCGATCTTCTGCTCGACGGTCTCGGTGGTCGGGTTGGCCACGCGCGTGTACGAGTAGCCGTCGCCGGTCGAGAAGTGGTCGACCGCGTGCTCGAAGTCGTTCATGACGAAGCCGGCGGTCAGGTAGATCGGCGTTACACGCGGGGTGATGCCCGGATCGGGTCGTTCGCCCGCATGGAGCTGGCGCGTGGCGAAGCCTGTCATGGAGAAAGCGTGCCACGTACCGCGCGCCCGCGCGCGGCCGGCGTTCATACTTCGTCACGCTTCGGCCTGTTGGCGGCGCGAGTGCCTACGCTTTTCGCATGAGCACCGAATCCCGCCCCCTCCGCGCCGTCGCCGTCTCGGGCAGCCTGACCGCCCCGTCGCGCACGACGGCCCTCGTCGAGGCGATCACCGAGGCGTTCGGTCGTGTACTGCCGATCGAGTCGCACCTCATCGCCCTCAACGAGCTCGGCCCGCACCTCGCCGGCGCGCTCACACGCAAGCAGCTGCCGCCGGAGGCCGAGGCCGAGCTGCAGCGCATCGAGAACGCCGACCTGCTCGTCGTGGCCACCCCCGTCTACCGCGCATCCTTCACCGGGCTGTTCAAGTACCTGTTCGACTTCGTCGACCAGTACGCGCTCGTCGACACCCCCGTGCTCCTCGCCGCGACCGGTGGCAGCGAACGCCACGCGCTCATCATCGAGCACCAGCTGCGGCCGCTCTTCGGGTTCTTCCAATCCCTCGCGCTGCCCGTCGGCGTCTACGCCCTCGACAGCGACTTCACCGACTACGCGGTCTCGAGCGAGCAGCTCGCCGAGCGCATCGACAAGGCCATCGAGCGCGCCCTTCCCCTCGTGCGCTCGAGCCTGGTGGAGAAGGAGACCGTCGAGCGCACCCTCGCCGGTGAGGACGTCAGCGCGGACTGAGGTCGCGCGCGGCGTTCGCCCCCGCCACCCGCAGCCACCGCGCCGGGTCGGCCATCGACGCCTCTGCCGAACCGGCGAGGTCGGTGAGCGAGGCGGTCCACACCCCCGTGGGCGCCGTCACCTGGCCGGCGATGACCCCGGTCGCACCGAGGGCCAGGATGCTCCCGACGACCTTGCCCGTCAGCGACTGCTCGTCGAACCGGCCCTCACCCGTGAGCACGACATCGGCGCGGTCGATCGCGGCGCGCAGGCCGCTGAGCTCCGCGAGGCGATCGGCGCCCGAGACGATCGTGGCGCCCCACACCGTCGCGAAACCGTAGCCAGCGCCGCCGGCTGCGCCCGATCCGGCCGCGTCGGGGTCGCCGCCGAGCATCTCCGCAAGGTGGGCCAGTGCCGCGTCGAGCTGCGCTACCTGGGCAGGCGTCGCGCCCTTCTGCGGCCCGAAGACGGCAGCCGCGCCCGAGGGACCGAGGAGGGGGGCCGTGACATCCGTGAGCAGGGTGACGCCGCCCGCGGGCGGCGGGATCAGTGCGTCGCGGTGCACGTCCACCACGTCGGCGAGGCCTCGGCCGCCGTCGGCGACGAGCTCGCCCTGCTCGTCGAGCAGCACCAACCCGAGTTCGGCGAGGGCGCCGGCCGCGGCATCCGTCGACGCCGAACCGCCGAGCCCGATCACCAGGCTCGTCGCGCCCGCCTCGAGGGCGGCACGGATGACCTGCCCGAGGCCGCGCGTCGTCGCCCCGAGCGCATCGAGCTCGCGCATGAGCGGCAGTCCGCTCGGCTGGGCGAGCTCGACCACCGCCGTGCCATCGGGCAGCTGGAGCCACTCGCCGGGCGTGGGGCGCCCGTCGGGCCCGGTGACCGAACCGGCGCTGCACCGCACCGCGCCGGGCACGGATGCCTCGACCGCGTCGAGCGTGCCCTCGCCCCCGTCGGCCTGCGGCACGAGCACGAGCTCGTCGCCCGGCCGGACCGCGCGCCAGCCCGCGGCGATCGCCTCAGCTACCTCGCGGGCCGACAGCGACCCCTTGAACGAATCGGGGGCGATGACGACCGTGGGCACGTACCACAGCGTACCGATCTGCTACCGCAGTGGTGCGGGCACGGCCGCGGCGGCGGTCCACGAGATGGACGCCGTGGTGCCCACCTTGCGCACCTCGGCGTCCAACTGGCTCATGAGCTCGTCGAGGTCGCGCTGGGCGGGGGCGACGATGTGCAGGCGCACGCCGGTGCGGTCCCAGTCGATCAGGAACGAGCCGATCGGCGGCACGAGCACCACGCGCTCCGTGTCGGACACCCGCACGGAGTGGTACGCGCACAGCCTGCGGGCGAGCTCGCCGAGGGCGCGCACGGTATCGAACCGCAGCGTTCCTGTCATGGCGAGCATGCACACCAGTGTTACCGCCGCACACGAACCCCGCGTGAACGTCAGGAGACGATCGCCCGCACATCCACGAGCGAGAATCGCGTCTCCTCGAGCTTGCCCGCGATCTCAACCGCGCGGTCGAGGTCGACGCAGTCGACGCGGTAGTAGCCCCCGACGATCTCGCGCGCCTCCACGAACGGCCCCTCGGTCACGATGAGCGCGTCGCTCGCGTCGCGCCGCACGATCGCGCTGCGGTCGCTGTCGAGCTCGTTCATCTCGACGAGCTCGCCCGACGCGGTGAGCTCGGCGACGAGCTCGCTGTGGGCCTTGTCGAGAGCAGACCAGTCCAGGGTCTTCCACGCCTCGCGGGTGCCATAGATGAGCAGCAGGTACTTCACGGTTCCTCCTCGTTGTCGTAACAGTACGACGAACGGGATCGGGCGAAATCGACAGGCCCGGGATATCCGTGCCCTAGCCAGCCTCCAGAGGCCACGTGTGCCCGAGACCCGCCGCGACCGCACCACAACTGGCTCCTCGAAGCCCTCGCGGGCACAGGCGCCCGGCCGGGAGGGAGCCCGCGCGTCAGGCGACGAGGGAATCCAGGAGCCGGAGCAGGGCTTTCGCGTACGCGTCGGCCGCGGCATCCGCGCGGAAAGTGCCGGTCAGGCCGTCAATCGTGGCCGTTACCGTGTAACCGTCGATGGCGGTTAGCGACACGAACGCCGGCCCGAGCGCCTCCCGCAGCTGGTGCTCGTGCGGATGCCACAGCGCCTCGTCGAGGGCCACCGAGTCGAGCGCCCACTCGGTGGTGCCGTTGAAGCCGAGCACGGTGCCGGTACTGAACTCGTGCGCCTCGACGGTCATGTCACTCAGCACGAACAGCTCGTCGTCGGCCTCGACGAGGTCGATGCGGAACGCGTCGCCCGCCCGCGGTTTCCACACCAGCCCCGAGTCGCGCAGCGCGCGGGCGAGCTCGGTGGAGATCATCTGACCACTCAACCCGCCGAGACGCCGAACAGCAAGCCCAGCAGGTAGGTCGCACCCGCCGCGCCGAATCCGATGGCCAGCTGGCGCAGCGCGCGAGTGAGCGGCGAGGTTCCCGAGAGCAGGCCCACGATCGAGCCCGTGCCGAGCAGGGCGAACCCGACGAGCACGGCGGCGATGATCACGGCGGTGAGCCCCTGCGCGCCGAACAGGTAGGGCAGCACGGGGATGACCGCGCCCGAGGCGAAGAACAGGAAGCTCGACACCGCAGCCCCGAGCGCGCTGCCCACGGTCTCGTGCTCGGCGGCGCCCGCCGGCATCATCAGGCGGCCGGAGATGATCTCGGCGGCGTGGGCCTCGGCCTCCTCGGCCGACATCCCGCGCGCGCGGTAGACCAGGGCGAGCTCGTTGGCGTTGACGTCGAGCGCCGCGAGCGATTCGCTGCCGTTGGAGTTGGGAGTCGTGGCATCCAGCAGCTCGCGCTGCGAGCGCACGGAGACGAACTCGCCGGCGCCCATCGAGAGCGCCCCGGCGAGGAGGCCCGCGACGCCCGTGAGCAGCACGATGCGGGTGTCGATTCCCGACGCGCTCACGCCGAGCACGAGGGCGAGGTTGCTCACGAGCCCGTCGTTCGCGCCGAACACCGCAGCACGGAAGGTGCCCGAGAGCCGCTGGCGGCCCCGGGCGGCGAGCGCACGGACGACCTCTTCGTGGATGCGCTCGTCTGCGGCCATGGTGTCGGTCGCATCCGCGTCGGACTCGTACGGCGAGCGCGACTCGGCCCGCTGGGCGAGGGCGAGCACGAACACCGAGCCGAACCGACGGGCGAGGAATCCGAGCACGGCGGTGCGGGCGTCCTTGTGGGGCTTGCCGACCTGGTCGCCGAGCAGATCGAGCCAGTGCTGCTCGTGCCTGCCCTCGGCGTCGGCGAGCGCGAGCAGGATCTCGCGCTCCTCACCGTCGCGGCGTCGGGCGAGATCGCGGTAGACGGAGGCCTCCGCGCGCTCGGCGGCGAGGTGCCTGCGCCAGCGGCGCAGGTCGGCGTTCGTGGGCTGGGCCATCGTGATCCTTCGGTTCGGATCCGGCCTGAAGGGTTGACGACTTCGGCCGGACTGGTGTCCTGGCCGAAGGTCTCGTTCGCCAACAGCGACCTCTCGGCCACCGCGGTGGAGCACCGGGCCCGTCATCGTGACGAGCCAGTATGTCGATGTCTCACGCCATCGCGGGCCCGGCGTCGCAACGCGGGCTCGCAGCGGGAACTACTCCCCTTCGTGGAATCCAGCGTACCGGATGCCCCAGCCGACGTTCCACGAGTCGCCCCCGTCGACCCAGTGCAGGCCCAGTCCGGAGTTGAGGGCGTCGGGTGCTGCGGTCATCGGCTCGATGGCGATCGCGAGCCCCGGCCCGTCGAGCCGCGGGAAGATGGGGGTGGTGAAGACCTGGACGTAGGGGTGGTCTTCGTCCTGCACGAGGCTCACCTCGCGGCCGTCCGGCGCGCGCAGGGTTGCGACGGCGCCGTCCTGCGGCACGACTCCGCCGAACGCGGTGTCGAGGTCGAGGTCGCCGACCCGGGCACCGGCCCGGAGGTCGTACCGCGTGCCGTCGACGGGGAGTTCACCGTGGGGCAGGAGACGGGCATCCACGTCGAAGTAGGTCGACGCATGCACGGTGAGCACGAGCTCTTGCGTGGGCACGTCGCCGATCGTGAGGAAGGGGTGGGCGCCGATGCCCACTGGCGCCTTCGCCTCCGACAGGTTTCGCACGTCGTGGGTGACGCTCAGGCCGTTGTCTACGAGCTCGTACCGCACGCTCGTCTCGAGGTGGAACGGGTAGCCGTGCTGCGGGAACACCTGCGCGCCGAGCGTGATGCTCTCCTGGGTGCGCTCGAGCACGCGGTAGCCCGTGAACCGCAGCAGCCCGTGAATCGCGTTGTTCTTCGCCGGCTCGGTGAGGTCGAGCTGCTGGGTGGCGCCGTCGAGGCTCCAGCGCCCGTCCGCGACGCGGTTGGGCCACGGCATCAGGATGATCCCCGATGCGAACGGCGGCGTCGACCCGGCTGCGTAGGGCTGCACGACGTCGACCCCGCCCACCGAGAACGCCCGCACGGCTGCCGCGACCTCCGTGATCGTGGCGGTCGCGTCTCCGCGCGTCAGGACGAACTGTTCTCCGGTGGGCTCGTGGTTCACGCGATAACCCTATCCACCGCCAGCCCCGCGCTCTCCAGCCCCGCGATCACGCCGTCGGGGGCGTCGCCCGCGGTCACCAGGCGGTCGAACGCGGTGACGGGCCCGATCACCGCGAGATCGGTGCGGCCGAGCTTGGTGCCGTCGGCGATGAGTACCGACGACGCGGATCGGCTGACGACGCGCGTCTTGATCTCCGCCTCCGGGAGGTTGACGTTGGTCACCCCGCCGCGTGGGTCGATGCCGTTGCAGCCGATGAAGGCCGTGTCGAGGTGCAGCGAGTCGAGCATCGGCATCGCGAACGGATTCACGAGCGAGTGCTGCAGGGGTCGCAGCGTGCCGCCCGTGACGATGACCGTGAAGCGCGGGAGGGCGGGCTCGAGGGCGAGGGCGATGGTGAGTCCGCTCGTGACGACGGTGAGGTCGTGCAGCTCCTGGCGCGCGACGAGTGCGTGGGCGAGCGCCATGGCGGTGCTGCCCGCGTCGACGTAGATCGCCTGCCCCGACGAGACGAGCCGCGCGGCGGCGTCGGCGATCGCACGCTTGGCCGCGGCATCCCTGTCGAGTGAGGACTCGAGGGATGACTCGGGGCCGGCGTTCGCGGGCATCGCGCCGCCGTGCACCCGCACGACGAGGCCCGCTGCCTCCAGCGCCGTGAGGTCGCCGCGCACCGTGACCTCGCTCACGCCGAGCTCGAGGCTGGCGTCGGCGACGCGCAGGAATCCGCGCTCGGCGATGAGGCGCGCGAGCGTGCGTCGGCGGGGCTCGGCGCTTACGAATTCCTTCGTATTCGAAACCATCACTTTCGATATCGTAATGCCATGCTCATGGCAGGGATCACCAAGCACGAGACCACGCTCGCCGACGGTCGCGACCTCGTCTACTACGACGATGCCGACACGACGCTGACGGCCGAGCGGGCGATCGACGCGCGCTCTCTCGACCCGCGGCCGGCGACGGCAACCATGCGGCAGGACCCGCTCACGGGCGAGTGGATCTCGATCGCCTCGGCCCGCCAGAACCGGGTGTTCCTGCCACCCGCCGACCAGGACCCGCTCGCGCCGGCGACGCCCGCCAACCCATCGGAAGTGCCGAGCAACTACGACGTCGCCGTGTTCGAGAACCGCTCGCCCTCGTTCGGCCCCGACCTCGGCGAGCTCGACCTCTCCGGGCTGGCCCTCGGCCGTACCGCCCCCTCGCACGGGCGCTGCGAGGTCGTGTGCTTCAGCCCCGAGCACGAGGGCTCGTTCGGCTCGCTCTCGCAGTCGCGCGCCCGCACCGTGATCGAGGCGTGGGCCGATCGCACGACCTTCCTGTCGGCGCTGCCGGGCGTCGCGCAGGTGTTCCCGTTCGAGAACCGCGGCGAGGCGATCGGCGTTACGCTGCACCACCCGCACGGCCAGATCTACAGCTACCCCTACGTCACCCCGCGCACGCAGCGGCTCATCGCCTCGATCGAGCAGCACGGGCCCACCCTGTTCGCCGACATCCTGTCGTTCGAGCGGGCCTCGGAGCGCGTGGTGCTCGCGGGCGAGCATTGGACGGCGTACGTGCCCTTCGCCGCGCGCTGGCCCCTCGAGGTGCACATGCTGCCGCACCGGCACGTGCCCGACTTCTCCGCGACGAACTCGGAGGAGCGCGACGAGCTCGCGGGCCTCTACCTCCGCCTGCTGCGCGGCCTCGACGCCCTGTACGACACCCCCACGCCCTACATCGCCGCGTGGCACCAGGCACCCGTCGTGGCGTCGCGCGCCGACATCCGGCTCATGCTACAGGTGACGTCGCCCCGCCGCGCGGAATCTAAACTGAAGTACCTCGCGGGCTCGGAGAGCGCCATGGGGGCATGGATCGGCGACATCCCCCCGGAGCAGGCCGCCCAGTTCATCCGAGAGGGAATAGCGCGTGTCTGATATCCGTGACGAGGTCGCAGCGGGCTTCGAGGAGATCTACGGATCCTCACCGCTCGGCGTCTGGTCGGCCCCCGGCCGGGTGAACCTCATCGGCGAGCACACCGACTACAACCAGGGCTTCGTGCTGCCGTTCGCGATCAACCGCCGCACCGTGGTGGCCCTCGGCGCACGGGACGACGGCATCGTGCGGGTCGCCTCCGCGTTTGCCGACGAAGTGGCCGAGATCGCCCTCGCCGACCTCACCCCCGACCGGCTGCGTGACTGGTCGGCCTATCCACTCGGCGTCGCGTGGGCGCTCGGCCAGTTCGGCGCCGACCTCGGCGCGGTGCCGGGGGTCGACCTCTACATCGAGTCCACGGTCCCCGTCGGCGCGGGCCTCTCCTCCTCGGCCGCCATCGAGAGCGCTGTCGCCGTTGCGCTCGACGAGGTCTGGCGGCTCGGCCTGCCGCGCGAGACGCTCGCGCGCGTGGGCCAGCTCGCCGAGAACAAGGCGGTCGGTGCGCCGACCGGCATCATGGACCAGTCGGCGTCGCTGCTCGGGCGCCACGACCACGCGGTGTTCCTCGACTGCCGGTCGCTCGAGTCCGAGCTCGTCGAGCTCGGGTTCGCCGCGGCGGGCCTCGAGCTGCTCGTCATTGACACCGGGGTCTCGCACGACCACGCCACCGGCGGGTACGCGGCGCGGCGGGCATCCTGCGAGAAGGGCGCCGCCCTCCTCGGCGTTCCGGCCCTGCGCGATGTGACCGTCGACGACCTGCCACGGGCGCGCGCCGTGCTCGACGACGAGACCTTCCGCCGCGTGCGCCACATCGTGACCGAGAACCAGCGCGTGCTCGATACCGTGCGGGCGCTGCGCACCGACGGCCCGCTCGCCATCGGCGAGTACCTCGACGCGTCGCACGTCTCGATGCGCGACGACTTCGAGATCTCGGTACCCGAGCTCGACCTCGCGGTCGAGACCGCGCAGGCCAACGGCGCCATCGGGGCACGGATGACCGGCGGCGGGTTCGGCGGAGCGGCGATCGCCCTCGTGCCCTCCGAGGGCATCTCACGCATCCAGGTCGCCATCGACGGCGCCTTCGCCGAGCACGGATTCGGCCAGCCGACGACGTTCACCGTCACCGCGAGCGACGGGGCCGGGCGCGACTAGTATCGTCGAGCCATGAGGCTCATTCACGTCGCTGCCGCCCTCTCGCTGCTCGCCCTCGCCGGCTGCGGCGTGATGCCCGTTCCCAGCTCCACCGGAACCCCCACGGGGTCGCCGACCCCGACGTTCTCGAACTCCCCCACACCGACGCCCACGGCCGCTGCGGAGGGCGAGGTGCTCTTCACCATCTCGGCCACGCTCACCTCGCCCGTCGGCGCGAAGGCCCACCTCGAGCAGGTCGTCTACGCCCCCACCGCCTCGCTCGCGGACTCCGCGCCCGTCGAGGCGCAGCTCGACGACGAGTGCGACGGCTGGCGCGATCGATTCACCACCCCCGACTTCCTCGTCTCCGAGATCACGACCGCCGACACCTCCACGGGCGGCAAGAAGTGGGCTCCGACCGGCCAGGTCGTCGTGACCCTCGCGGGCACCTCCGTCTTCCAGGGTGACTTCACGCCGTTCCAGTCGTACTGCTCGAGCGTTCAGGTGCTCGTGCCCGGCACCATCACGGGCGTCACGCCCGTGGCGTCGACCGGCAGCCCCGACTCCGCCGAGGGGTGGGGAACGCTGCGGTACGGCTTCGGCATCGCCACCGAGCCCGGCACGGATGCCACGGACCCGCGCTACCCGCAGCTGAGCGACTGCGCGATCACCGTGTCGCCTGCGGCGCGCGCGGCAAGTGCGAACGCGACGGGCTGGACCTCCGCCTCGATCTCGCGCCCCGGAGCGTGCGAGGTCAATGCCCCCGGGGTCTGAGCCCGTCCGGCGCTAGAGCCGCTCGGCTGCGTCGACCACGTTCTTGAGGAGCATCGCGCGCGTCATCGGCCCCACGCCGCCGGGAACGGGCGACAGGTACCCCGCGACCTCGGCAACGCCGGGGTCGACGTCGCCCGCGAGCCGGGCCTTGCCGGTCTCCTCATTCACTACCCGCGTGATGCCGACGTCGAGCACCGCGGCGCCCGGCTTGACCCACTCGGGCTGGATGAGCCCCGCGACGCCCACCGCGGCGACGAGGATGTCGGCGCGGCGCACGTAGCTCTCGAGGTCCTGGGTGCGGGAGTGCGTGAGCGTGACCGTCGCGTCCAGTCCCTTGCGGGTGAGCAGGAGGCCGAGCGGCCTGCCCACGGTCAATCCTCTGCCCACGACCACGACATGGCGGCCGGAGATGGGGACGTCGTAGCGCTGCAGCATCTCGACGATCCCGGCGGGAGTGCAGGGCAGCGGGGAGTTGATCTCGCCGCCCACCCCGAGCACGAGCCGGCCGAGGTTCGTCGGGTGCAGGCCGTCCGCATCCTTGTCGGGGTCCATGAGCTCGAGCATGGCGTTCTCGTCGATGCCCGCGGGCAGCGGCAGCTGGATGATGTAGCCCGTGACCGCGGGGTTCGCGTTGAGGTCGCGGATCGCCGCCTCGATCTCGGCCGCGGTCGCCTCCTCGGGGAGGTCCACGCGGATCGACTCGATGCCGACCTCTGCACAGTCGCGGTGCTTGCCCGCGACGTACGAGATCGACCCGGGGTCGCTGCCGACGAGTAGCGTGCCAAGACCGGGAGTGATGCCGCGCGCCTTGAGCGCGGTGATCCGCTCCGCGAGCTCCTGCTTCACGGCGGTCGCGGTAGCGACGCCGTCGAGTTTCGTTGCGGTCATGAGACCTCCATCAATCGGTGGGGTGAGTAGGCCGCCCGCGGCCGTATCGAAACTTCGCGTGCGGCACCGTGATGTTTCGATACGGGCGCTAGAGCGCCCTACTCAACCCGCGAAAAGGTACTAGTTCCAGGATCCCGGCGACGTGAGACCCGGGTAGAGCGGGAAGCCGTCGGTGAGCTTCAGTACGCGGTCGCGGAGGCCCGAGACATCCGGGTTCGGCTGAAGGGCGAGCGCGATGATGTCGGCGACCTCGGTGAACTCGGCGTCGCCGAAGCCGCGCGTCGCGAGCGCCGGGGTGCCGATGCGCACGCCCGAGGGCGTCATCGGCGGGCGCGGGTCGAACGGCACGGCGTTGCGGTTCACCGTGATGCCGACGGAGTGCAGCACGTCTTCGGCGTCCTGGCCGTGGATCGCCGCGTTGCGCAGGTCGACGAGCACGAGGTGCACGTCGGTGCCGCCCGTGAGCACGTCGATGCCGGCCGCCGTGGCATCCGGTGCGGTGAGGCGCTCGGCGAGGATGCGCGCGCCGCGCAGGGTGCGCTCCTGACGGTCCTTGAACTCGGGCTCACCGGCGAGCTTGAACGCCGTCGCCTTGGCCGCGATGACGTGCATGAGCGGGCCGCCCTGTTGGCCGGGGAAGACGTTGGAGTTGATCTTCTTCTGCAGCTCGAGGTCGTTGGTGAGAATGAAGCCCGAGCGCGGTCCGCCGATCGTCTTGTGCACCGTCGAGCTCGTCACGTGCGCGTACGGAACGGGCGACGGGTGCAGACCGGCGGCAACGAGGCCGGCGAAGTGGGCCATGTCGACCCAGAGCTTCGCGCCCACCTCGTCGGCGATGGCGCGGAAGGCGGCGAAGTCGAGCTGGCGCGGGTAGGCCGACCAGCCCGCGATGAGCACGTGCGGCTTCACCTCGAGGGCCTTGGCGCGCACCACGTCCATGTCGACGAGGAAGGTGTCGGGGTCGACTCCGTAGGCGTGGGCCTCGTACAGCTTGCCGGAGAAGTTGAGCTTCATGCCGTGGGTGAGGTGGCCGCCGTGCGCGAGCTCGAGTCCGAGAATCCGGTCGCCCGGCTCGGCGATGGCCGACAGCACTGCCGCGTTGGCGGAGGCGCCGGAATGGGGCTGCACGTTCGCGTACGCGGCGCCGAAGAGCTCCTTCGCGCGGGAGATCGCGAGCGACTCGGCGACGTCGACGAACTCACAGCCGCCGTAGTAGCGGCGGCCGGGGTAGCCCTCCGCGTACTTGTTGGTGAGCACCGAACCCTGGGCCTCCAGAACGGCGCGGGGAACGAAGTTCTCGCTCGCGATCATCTCGAGGGTGCCGCGCTGCCGACCGAGCTCCTGCTCGAGGACCGTGGCGATCTCGGGATCGACTTCAGACAGCGGGGAATTGAACGTAGACGACACTGGAGCTCCTCAACACACTCGACGGATAGGACTAACGGTATCCGGTAGGCCCAGGCGTACGGCCTACTCGAGGTGGAGATTGCCGCTCCCCGATGGTTGCCCATCTCAACGCCAGTCGCGACAGGAACAGTGTATCTGGCAGAATGGTGATCGTAATTAGTTAGGACTCCTGACAAAAGGTGCCGCATGGTGATCCCCGCCCCAGCGTCCATGACCGTGCACGACGGATGGCGCGACCTCACCGACCCGACCGTGAGCACCGACCGCTCGATCGCAGCAGAGGGGTACTCGCTCGAGATCGATGCGGCGGGCATCCGGATTGCGTCGTCTGATGAGGCTGGCGCGTTCTACGCTCGCCAGACTCTTCTGCAGCTGACCGCAGATGGGCGCGTGCCGTACGTGAGCATCAGCGACCAGCCGCGGTTCGCGTACCGCGGCGCGATGCTCGACGTGGCCCGGCACTTCTTCGGCGTCGAGGACGTCAAGCGCTACATCGACGACATCGCGCTGCTCAAGTTCAACTACCTGCACCTGCACCTGACGGATGACCAGGGCTGGCGCATCCGGATCGACTCGTGGCCCGAACTCACGGCAGCGGGCGCGACCACGGAGATCGGCGGTCGCGGCGGCGGGTTCTACTCGAAGCAGCAGTACTGCGAGATCGTCGACTACGCCGCCGAACGGTTCATCACCGTGGTGCCCGAGATCGACATGCCCGGGCACACCAACGCCGCGTCGGTCGCCTACCCGCGGCTCAGCGACACCCCCGTCGTGCCGTACGAGGGCATCGAGGTGGGCTTCAGCTCGCTCGCGATCCGCAGTGAGACCACCTACCAGTTCGTCGACGACGTGGTGCGCGAGGTCGCCGCGATGACCCCGGGCCCGTACTTGCACCTCGGCGGTGACGAGTCGCTGTCGACCACGGATGACGACTTCCTCTACTTCATCGCGCGCGCGACGGCCATCGCCGCGAAGTACGGCAAGACGCTCATCGGGTGGCACGAGATGGGGCGCTCCACCGAGCTGCCGGTGGGAACGATCGGGCAGTACTGGAGCTTCACCACGCCCCAGGAGGGCGCCGCCGAGCACACCCTGTCGTTCGTGCAGCAGGGCGGGCAGATCATCATGTCGCCCGCCGATGTCGCCTACCTCGACCAGAAGTACGACGCGCTCACCGAGCTCGGGCTGGAATGGGCGGGGCCGACGTCGATTCCGGAGTCGTACGAGTGGGATCCGGCGACCATCGTCCCCGGCGTTGGCGAGGAGCAGCTGCTCGGGGTCGAGGCGCCGATGTGGACCGAGACGCTCGCCGACATCCAGGACGTCGAGTACCTGGCGTTCCCGCGCATCGCCTCGATCGCCGAGATCGCCTGGTCGCCCGCCGGGCCGCGCGACTTCGCCGAGTTCGAGTCGCGCCTCGACAGGTTCGTCACGCTGCTCGACACCCTGCGCATCAAGCACTACGTCGGGTTCCCCGGGAAGAACTAGCGCGCCGCGAGCCTCCGCCGCACGATCCCGTCACCGATGAGGAACACCACGATCGCCGCGAGCGTGATCGCGACGTCGACGAACGGCAGCACCGTGATGTCCGTGCGGTCGAGCAGCAGCGCGCCGATCGCCGCTCCGCCGCCGATGGCGATGTTGAACGAGGTGGTCAGGTACGCCGATGCCACGTCACGGATGCGCGGGGACGCCGTGTGCAGCATCCGGGTCTGGAGCATGGCCGGTGCCCCGCCGAAGGCGATGCTCCAGATCACCATCGTGCCGATGACGATGACGGGCATGGTCGGGTAGAGCCCGATGACGAGCACCGAGATCGCCACGAGCACGAGGGCGCCGACGAGCCCCGCCCGCGGGAAGCGGTCGGCGAGGAACCCGGCGAGCGCGAGGCCGATCGCCCCGGCGCCGCCGTAGAGGAAGAGCACGCCCGCGACCGCGCTGGCGTCCACCCCGACGGGCGAGATGAGGAAGGGCGCGATGTACGTGTAGAAGATGTTGTGGCCGAGCATGAGCAGCACGACCGTCAGGCAGATGAGCACGACGCCCGGCACCGTCTTGTCCCGCCGCAGGGGCAGGGGGATCTCGCCGGTCGCCAGCACCTCGACATGGCGGTCGACGTGCGGCAGCAGGCGTCCGGCGACCAGGGTGAGGGCGAGGATGACGACCGCGATCGCCGCGAACGCGAGCCGCCAGCCGACCGCGTGACCGAGCGCGGTGCCCACCGGCACGCCGAGGATGAACGCGGCGGTACCGCCGCCGGCGGTGATGGCCACCGCGCGACCGAGCTGCTTCTTGGGCACGAGGTAGCCCGTGTACCCGCCGACCACGGCCCAGAAGAGTCCGTGCGCGAGACCGCCGAGGATGCGCGCGGCCGCGAGCAGCTCGTAGGTGGGAGCCACTGCCGCGCCGACGTTCGCGATGATGAAGATGAAGAGCACCGTGATCACGAGGTGCTTGCGCGGGAACCGCCGGGTGAGGGTGGCCAGCGGCGCCGCCGACACGACGACGGTCGCGGCGAAGATGGTGATGAGCAGCCCGACCTGCGACTCGGAGACCTTGAGGTCCCTCGCGATGTCGGGAAGCAGTCCGGTGGGCAGGAACTCGCTCGTGACCGACGTGAAAATGAGGGCCGAGAGCACGAAGAGCCCGGTCCACGGGAACGGTTTCGTCGTGGTGGTGCCCTGGATCATCCGTTTCAGCCTAAGCCCTACGCTTGTGGGGTGACCACTCACTGGATCCTCACCCTCGTGTGCGAGGACAGGCCGGGAATCGTGCACGCCATCAGCGGCGCGATCGTGCAGGCCGAGGGCAACATCACCGAGTCGCAGCAGTTCTCCAGTGACGACACCGGGCGCTTCTTCATGCGCCTGCAGGTCGAGTCCGCGGCATCCCGAGACGCCTTCGAAGCAGCGCTCGCCCCGGTCACCGAGAAGTACGGCATGACGTGGCAGCTCGACGTGGTGGGGCGGCCGCTGCGCACGCTGGTGCTCGTGTCGAAGGCGGGCCACTGCCTCAACGACCTGCTCTACCGCGAGCGCGCCGGCCAGCTGTCGGTAGACCTGCCGCTCGTGCTCAGCAACCACGGCGACCTCGCCGGGCTCGCCGACTTCTACGAGGTGCCGTTCGAGTCGCACCAGATCGCCAGCCCCGGCCAGAAGCTCGCCTTCGAGCAGCGCGTGCTCGAGGTCGTCGAGGAGCACGACATCGAGCTCGTCGTGCTCGCGCGCTACATGCAGATTCTCTCGCCCGAGCTGTGCGCCGCGCTCGAGGGCAAGGTCATCAACATCCACCACTCGTTCCTGCCGGGCTTCAAGGGCGCCAACCCCTACAAGCAGGCGCACGCACGCGGGGTGAAGCTCATCGGAGCCACCGCCCACTTCGTCACGAGCGACCTCGACGAGGGGCCGATCATCGAGCAGAACGTCGTGCGCGTCGACCACTCGCGCAGCTGGCAGGAGCTCGTGGCGATCGGCCAGGACGAGGAATCCCGCACCCTCACCCAGGCGGTCAAGTGGTTCGCCGAGCACCGCGTGCTGCTCGACGGTGCGCGCACCATCATCTTCAAATAGCCACGGATGCCGCGGCCCCGCGCCGCCGGTACACTGAGCTACCCCTTCCCCCACAGTTCGGACAAGCCCGTGACCGTTCTGCCCCGCGCCGCCGCGGCCCTTGCTGCGCTCGCGCTCGGACTGGGTGGCGCGCTCGTGGTGGCGGCTCCCGCCCACGCGGCGACGCTCACGGTCACGAGTGCGGTCGACGATGGACTGCCCGGCTCGCTCAGCTACGAGCTCGGCCAGCTCGACCCGGGCGTCGTGAACACGATCGACATCGCAGTGGGCGGAATTATCACAGGACCCGTGGCGGGCTTCCCGACTATCTTCGACGACGTCGTGATCACGAGCTCCGCGGTGACGCGGCCGATCCTCGAGATGAACGCGGGCGGCGGCAGCCTCAACGTCTCGGGCGCCAGCTTGAGCATCGCGGGCATCGATCTGGTGTCGGACACCGCAGCTTCGGGTCAGGGCATCTCGGTTCTCGACGGCAGCCTCATCCTCAACGACGTCAGCGTGCGCGACTTCGACGTCGACATCTTCTACGCCGACACCGTGGGCGGGAACACCATCGATCTTACGGACGTCGACGCGGGCGGCACCGCCCTCGATCCATCGACTCTCGGCATTGCGATCCAGACGCCCGGCGGTACCGTATCGCTCACGCGCGTCGCCGTCGACTTCACCGCGGGCGCTGGCGTGCTCGTGGGCACGAGCGGCGGCACCGTCGGAATGGACACGGTCTCCGCGGCCGACGGCTCGGGCATCCTCGTGCAGACCACGGACACGGCGATCACCGCCGCGCACCTCTCCACTGCTCGCACGCTCGACGGCGTCACGTTCCAGATCGACAACACAACACTCGACCTGACCGACCTGACCGTCGTCGACACCGATGATGCTGGCGCCGTCATCGAGGCCGTGAACGGCTCGGTGGTCGTGCTCACCACCGCCGACATCAGCGCGAGCTCCGACTCCGGAATTGCTCTGGACGCGACCGACAGCACGATCACCGCCACGGGCATCACGTCGCACGGTAACGGCGTCGTGCCCGGCTGCGGCTGCG
>CAIXMB010000005.1 GCA_903920435.1 uncultured Actinomycetes bacterium | reverse complement strand
TGCCCCACCAGTCATGGCCCACCCAGTACCCGAGGTTGTGGTCGCTGCGCAACTCCGGGCTCCGTGCCCAGTTCGAGACCTCATACCACTCGAAGCCTGCGTCACGCAGCTTCTGCTCGGCGAGCTCGTACATGTCGGCCTGCAGGTCGTCGGAGGGCTCGGCGACCTCGCCGCGGCGGATCTGCGCGGCGAGCTTCGTGCCGGCCTCCACGATGAGGGCATAAGCGGAGATGTGGTCCGGATGCTGGGCCAGCGCCTGGTCGAGCGAGGCCTCCCAGTCGGCAAGCGACTCCCCCGGCGTGCCGTAGATGAGGTCGAGACTCACCTGCAGACCGGCCTCGCGGGCCCACGCCACGACGAGCGGGATGCGCGCCGGATCGTGCGTGCGCTCGAGCGTCGCGAGCACGTGCGGCACCGCGGACTGCATCCCGAAGCTCACGCGCGTGAACCCGGCAGCCTTGAGCGTCAGGAGGTACTCGAGGTCCACCGAATCGGGGTTGGCCTCCGTCGTCACCTCGGCGCCGGGCGCGAGCGTCCAGGTGTCCACGACCGAGTGCAGCATCGCGACGAGGTCGGTCGCGGGCAGGAGCGTGGGGGTTCCGCCGCCGAAGAAGACCGTGGAGACCGGGCGGGCGGGAATCCGTGCCTCGGTCAGGACGCGTTCGGCAAGGGCGACCTCGGCGATGGCCTGCGAGGCGTAGTCACTGCGCTTCGCGCCGCGCAGTTCGTCGCTCGTGTAGGTGTTGAAGTCGCAGTAGCCGCAGCGCACGCGGCAGAAGGGTACGTGCAGGTAGACGCCGAAGTTTCGCGAGTCCGCGCCCTCGGTGACGCTGTGCGGGAGCAGGCCGTCGAGGGGTGCCGGATCGGCGATCGGCAGTGCGCTCGGCACTAGCGCGGCACCAGATGGAAGACCCGGATGTCGCGCCCGGCCGTGGTCTTCTCGTAGTCGCGGTAGTTCGGCCACTCCGCCTCGAGGGCCGGCCACAGCTCGTTCGCCTCGTCCTGGGTCAGGAGCGTGGCATGCACGGGCCACAGCGCGCGGCGGTAGTGGATCTCGGCGTGGGGGTTCGCCATGAGGTTCCACGTCCATGCCGGGTGGGTCTCGAGGCCGAAGTTGCTGCCCACGATGAACCACGTGTTGTCGGGCTGGGGGAAGCAGATGAGCGGCGACTCGCGCCGCTGCCCCGACTTGGCGCCGATGCTGAACAGCATGAGCGACGGCATGGCCGGAGCGCTGAGCTTCCACCTGCCGTCGGTCAGCCGGAAGAGGAACCGGTCGAGCTGCGGCACGAACCGCTTGAGGAGGTGCCGCGCGGGGCTGCGGGAGATCGCGGCGGTGACGGCGCGTCCGGTGCGATTCATGTCTTGATTCTCCCATCTGACACGATGGGTGGATGAGCACGTACATCCTGTGGGACATCGACGGGACCCTGATCTACAACACCCCGAGCGCCGGCGCGCTCTACCTCGACTCGATCGAGCACGTCACCGGGGTGCGTCCGACCGTGCCCGTGCCCGACCCGCACGGTATGACCGAGGGGCAGCTTCTGCTGGCCATCCTCGACGTCAACGGACTGGACACGGGGCGTCTCGGGGACGTGCTGT
>CAIXMB010000004.1 GCA_903920435.1 uncultured Actinomycetes bacterium | reverse complement strand
GGCTGGCTCCGACCGCGGCGGCGGATGCCTGGGCCTGGCGTAGTTCGGACGCGCCGAGCACTGCGGAGAGACCGGCCCCGGCCAGGTCGCGCGGGTTGAAGCCGGCCGCGTGCCGGGTGAGCACCTCGATCTCGGCGTCGCGCTCCGGTACCTCGAGCACCAGCTTGAGCAGGAACCGGTCGAGCTGCGCCTCGGGCAGCGTGTAGGTGCCCTCGTACTCGATCGGGTTCATCGTCGCGGCGACCATGAACGGCACGGGAAGCTTGCGGGTCTCGCCGTCGACGGAGACCTGCCGCTCCTCCATGGCCTCGAGGAGTGCGGACTGGGTCTTCGGGGGCGTGCGGTTGATCTCGTCCGCGAGCATGATGTTGGTGAACACCGGGCCGGGGCGGAACTCGAACTCGCCGGCCTTCGCGTCGTACACGAGCGAGCCCGTCACGTCACCGGGCATGAGGTCGGGCGTGAACTGCACGCGCTTGGTCTCGAGGCTGAGCGCCTGGCTGAGGCTGCGCACGAGCAGGGTCTTGGCGACACCGGGAACGCCCTCGAGCAGCACGTGCCCGCCCGCGAGGAGGGCGATGGTGAGGCCCGTGACCGCGGAGTCCTGCCCGACGACGGCCTTGCCGACCTCGGTGCGCAGACGCGCGAACGCTTCCCTGAGTTGTGCATCGGTCATGTGATGATTCTTCCTTGTTTACCGGTCACGGGCGCACGGCCCTGGCGACGTCACGTTCGAGTTCCAGGAGTTCGTCGGAGAGCACGACGAGTTCGGCGTCGCTGCCGGGCACGGCATCGACGAGCAGGCGACGGATGCCCCCCACCTGGTCGCCGGTAGCGCTCGCGACCGACGCCACGACGTCGTCGACCGACGCCGTGCGCGGCAGCCCGCACAGGCTCGCGAGCCTCTGCACGGATCCGATCCGCAGCGCGTCGAGCGCGCGCAGGCGTGCCGCCGAGCGCTGGTACAGCCGCGCCCGCCCGAGCATGGTCTCGCTCGCGCGCACGGTGACCGGCAGGTTCTCGACCACGAGCGGGCCGAGGCGGCGGCCCCGCCACACCGCGCCCGCGATGAAGGTGAGCACGAGCAGCACGAGCGCCGGCGTCACCCAGCCGGGCGTGAGCGACCCGAGGTCGGCGGGGGCGTCCTGCGGCAGGTCGGCGACCGAGGGCAGGTACCACACGAGGTGGTGGTGCTCACCGAGGAGGTTGAGGGCGAGCGCCGCGTTGCCCTCCTCGATGATCCGCTCGTTGGTGAGGGCGGTGGTCACCCCGAGCACGACCAGCCGGCCCGAACTGCCGTCCAGGCTGATGAGCGAGTAGACGTCGTCACCGCTGCCCAGGCAGGCCGTGGCATCCGTGCCGTCGTCGACGACGCGGTAGCCGCTGTCGCCGTGGGTGCTCACGCTGCCGGCCTTCTGCACGGCCGTGAGGTCGCAGTCTGCCGTGAGGGTGCCGTCGTCGACCGGGCCCGCGTGGGCGACGCCGGGCGCCACCGCCTGCAGCTCGGCGAAGGTGGGGTCGGCGAGCACGGTCGTCGCGGCGAGGCCCGTGGCGATCTCGAGCTGGCCCGCCGTGAGGTACCCGGCGGCGTCGTAGACGAACACCGTCGTGTCGTCGCGGTCGGTGACCGCGTCGCGCGTCTCGGCGAGGCTCGAGGTGGTCGTGACCTCGACGCCCTGCTGGCGCAGGACCTCGACGAGGGCGCGCGTGCCCTGCGGCGCGGGGTTCTCGGCGTCGAGGTAGGTGCCGCCCGCCTGCGAGCCGGCGGTGCCCAGCACGATGAGCACGATGACGGCGAGGAACACCACGACGCCCACCCAGAAGAGCGAGCGCTTGGCGACCCTCCCCGCCGTCGGGGTCAGGACCGACTGGCTCACGCGGGCACCGCGTCGAGCGGCGACTTGGCGGTGCGGAGGTCGCGCTCGAGGTCGGCGATGTGCTCGTACTGCTCGCGCGTGCCCGTGCGGTCGAGGTAGCGCACGCCGTCGAACGCGTCGGCGGAGGTCTCGAGCCGACCGGCGTGCGCGGGGAAGAGCTCCGCAGTGCGGGCGGCGAACGAGTGCGCGGTGGTGCCGGGCGAGGTCGTGACGACCGTGCGCTCGGCGAGTCCGCGCGCGATCGAGCGGAAGATCTCCATGACCGCGGTCGAGTAGTCGCCCGCGGCGGCCGCCCGCTCGGCGTCCTGCCGGATGCGGGCCGCGGTGCGGGCATCCTCATCGCCGAAGAGCGAGCCCGCCACCTTGCTGCGCCGATTCAGGCGCGGGAGGCCGAAGATGACGATCGCCGCGACGATCGCGGCGGCGACCAGGACGATGACCACGGTGAGTCCGAGTGCCGGCGGCCCCTCGACATTGCCGAGCTGGAGCGAGCTGAACCAGTCGGAGACGGCCTTCGCGATCCGGTCGAACAGGGTCGGCTGGGCGGCCTGGTACGGCGCCTTGCTCAGCTCGTCGATGAGCCACTGCGCGGCATCGGGCGCGTCGGGGTCGACGGGCACGTCCGACGGGAGGAGGGCGACGATCACGACCAGGGCGACGTCGAGGGCGCGGGCTGGACGGGGCCGGGTGCCGCGGCGACGAGGTAGGGATCGGCGACCGAGGAGTCGCCGGCCTGGCGCGCCTCGACGAACCGGCTGAGCTCGAGGTCGAGCCCCTCCTTGCGCATGCGGATGTCGATGTAGATGAGTGCGGGCGTCGCGGCCTGCACCACCGAGCCGATCGCGCCGAACACCACGGTGACGATGATCGAGAGCACTGAGACGACGATGACGGCGATCGCGCTGCCCGCGCTACTGGAATTCGGGTCGAGGAAGGTCGAGCCGAAGCCCACGAAGAGCGAGAGGGGGGTCGCGATGATCTGCTGGGCGACGTAGATGATGAGGGCGACGAGCAGGAGCGTGCCGAAGGTCTTCCAGAAGAAGAAGCGCGTGAGCGACCACGAGCTTGCGACGGCGTCGCGCAGGGGCAGGCGCTCGAGCATGAGCACGCTCGGCACGAGTGCGAGCTTGGTGCCGAGCCAGGCGGCGAGAACGAGGCCGCCGAGGAACAGCACGATGCCGAGCAGCACGCCGATGACGGTTCCCGCCACGCCCCCGAGGGCGACCAGCAGGCCGATGAGCACCGCAGCGAGGGCGATCGCGAGCGTGACGGCGAGAGCGACGAGTGCCGACCACCCGATGAGGGCGCCGATGCGGCCCTTGGCGGCCCGCCAGAGGCCCGGGAGTCGCAGCTTCTCACCGAGCGTGGCCCGGGCGACTTCGAGCGAGATGACGCCCTGGAGGATCGCGCTGCCCACGAGGAACAGGGCACCGCTCGCGACACCGGTGAGGATGACGACGGCCCACGCCCCCGCGGCGATGGTGTCGGCATCCGCAGTGCCCTCGGAGAACGCGAGGCGCGAGAACGCGAGCACGCTCACGATGCCCACCGCGGCGATGGTGACGACGTAGATGAGCCCGGTGATCAGTAGCGCGAAGCCGAACGTGGGGCGGGGGTTGCGGCGCATGACCTGGAACGAGGCGCCGAGCAGCGTGCCGAAGGTGAGCGGACGCAGGGGGATGAGCCCGGGCTTCGGCGGCGGGGTCCAGCCGGGAGCGGCGCCGGGCGGCGCCCAGCCGGGCTGGCCCTGGACGGGCGGAGGCGCGACCGGGGGGCGCGGCGTACGGGGATGGCGCGGGGGGCGGCGTGGCGCCAGCGGGAGGCTGCCACGGGGTGCTGTCGGTCACGCGCTCTCCTTGAGAATCACTCGTTGGACCCAATCATGCTTTCACACTCGGCTACTCTTGTGCGAAAGCTCCCGCCGGATCCCGGCGACGAGACCCGGCAGTTGCGAGGACAAGTGAACGCGCGAATTCTGGTGGTCGACGACGACACCGCTCTTGCCGAGATGATCGGCATCGTGCTGCGGACCGAGGGGTTCGAGCCGTTCTTCTGCGAGGACGGCCTTCAGGCCGTGGAGGCGTTCCACTCGGCAAAGCCCGACCTCGTGCTCCTCGACCTGATGCTGCCCGGCCTCGACGGCATCGAGGTGTGCTCGCGCATCCGTGAGGAATCGGGTGTGCCCATCATCATGCTCACGGCCAAGAGCGACACCTCCGACGTGGTGAAGGGCCTCGAGAGCGGTGCAGACGACTACGTCGTCAAGCCGTTCAACCCCAAGGAGCTGGTGGCGCGCGTGCGCACCCGCCTGCGCCCCACTCCGCAGACGTCGACGGGTTCGCTGCAGGTCGGCGACCTCACACTCGATGTTGCGGGGCACGAGGTCAAGCGCGGCGAGGCCAAGATCAACCTCACGCCGCTCGAGTTCGAGCTGCTGCTCGCACTCGCCCTCAAGCCTCAGCAGGTGTTCACGCGGGAGATGCTGCTCGAGCAGGTGTGGGGCTACCACTACAAGGCAGACACGCGCCTCGTAAATGTGCACGTGCAGCGCCTGCGCGCCAAGGTCGAGGAAGATCCGGACAACCCGAAGATCGTCATGACCGTGCGCGGCGTCGGTTACCGCGCGGGCAGCACCACCTAGGTCGATGCGCGACTTCGACCTGCGCGCCTGGTTCGAGAACCTGGCGAGACTGTGGCGGTCGTCGCTGCAGCTGCGCACGGTCGCCATCACGGTCCTGCTCTCGGGCGTCGCGGTCGGCATCATCGGCGGGTACATGTCGTTCAGCGTCGGCACCAACCTGTTCGATCTGCGGCGCACCCAGCTCGAGGGAACGTCGGCGAACGCGACGCTCGCCGGGCAGCGCTACTTCGATCAGGCGGCGGAGCAGGCGGGCGTGGATGACCTCGACGCCACGACGAGCGACGCGCTGCGGGCGATCCTCAGCACGACGGGCACGACCCAACTGGCACTGCTGCGCTCGCCCGGCCAGGCCGGCTCGCCCGTGCCGCAGGACAGGGCGGTGGGCTTCAACACCCGAGACCTGGTGAGCGCCGAGATGCGGGCAGCGGTGCAGGACTCGAGCGAGCCGCGCACCCACTCCCAGTCGGTGGCGCTTCCGCAGGAGGACGGCACGGTGCATCCGGGAGTCGTCGTGGGCTCGCTGCTCACGATCGCCGGGTCGGACTACGAGCTCTACCTCGTGTACGACATCATCGACCTGCAGCAGGCTCTCGGCTTCGTGCAGCAGACCCTCGTGTTCGGCGGGCTCGCGCTCGTGCTGCTCATCGCGGCCGTCGCGTTCCTGGTGGTGCGGCTCATCGTCGGGCCCGTTCAGGTCGCGGCCGAGACGAGTGAGCGCCTCGCCGCCGGGCAGCTCGAGGTGCGCATCCCCGTGCGCGGCGACGACGTCATCGCCACGCTCGCGCGCTCGTTCAACGGCATGGCCGCGTCGTTGCAGAACCAGATCACGCGCCTGGCCGCCCTCTCGCAGGTGCAGCAGCGCTTCGTCTCCGACGTCTCGCACGAACTGCGCACGCCGCTCACGACGATCCGCCTCGCGGGCGACGTGCTGTACGACCAGCGCGAGTCGTTCCCGCCGGCGACCGCGCGCACCGCCGAGCTGCTGCACACCCAGGTCGAGCGGTTCGAGCTCCTGCTCGCCGACCTGCTCGAGATGAGCCGGTACGACGCCGGCGCCGTCGACATGGAGACCGAGCCCACGAACCTCGTGCGGCTCGTGGAGGATGCGGTGGCGAGCGTGACCACTCTCGCCGAGTCGAAGGGGTCGCCGCTGCGGGTGGTCGCTCCGGGCGGCTACTTCGAGGCGGAGGTCGATGCGCGCCGCATCCGTCGCATTCTGCAGAACCTCCTCGGCAATGCCATCGACCACGGCGAGGGCAAGCCGATCGTCGTCTACGTCGACAGCGACCAGAAGGGCGTCGCGATCGCCGTGCGCGATTACGGCGTGGGGATGACCCCTGCCGCCATGGACCGCGTCTTCGACAGGTTCTGGCGCGCCGACCCGTCGCGCCAGCGCGTCACGGGCGGTACCGGACTCGGCCTCGCGATCTCGCTCGAGGATGCCGCGCTGCACGGCGGCTGGCTCGAGGTGTGGTCGTCGCCGGGCGAAGGCTCGTGCTTCCGGCTCACCCTGCCGCGCGTGCGCGGGGGAGTGCTCACGAGCTCGCCGGTCGACCTGCCGCCCGACGACAGCATCCCGCTGGAGGTTCCGCATGCGTAGGGCGTGGGGCGCGGCGCTCGCCGCCGCAGTGATCGTGGCGCTCGCCGGGTGCGTCGGCATCCCGACCTCGGGCGGCGTGAACGACGGCGCCGTCATCGACGACGAGGCGAACCCCGAATTCGTCGTGCTGCCCTCAGACCCGGTGCCGGGCTCGACGCCCGAGCAGATCCTCGCGGACTTCATGCAGGCGGTGAGCGCTCCCCAGGGCGGCTACGCGGTGGCGAAGAAGTACCTCACGGGCGACCTCGCCTCCGTCTGGAACCCCGACGCGAGTGCGATCATCCGTACCGGCGGCTCGGTGACCGAGGTGGCGGGCGAGAACACGCTCACCTACTCGTTCTCGAGCAAGGCGAGTGTCAACGAGGTCGGGCAGTACACCGAGGAGCAGCTCGCTTCTGCGCAGACGCTCACCTTCGCGTTCGCGCAGGAGGGCGGTGAGTGGCGCATCAGCCAGGCGGCCGACGGCATCGTGCTGTCGCAATCCGCATTCGGCGTCGCCTTCCGGCAGCAGGCGCTGTACTTCTTCGACCCGTCGTTCGAGTACCTCGTGCCCGACGTGCGGTGGTTCCCGTCGCGCCAGACCACGTCGACCCTCGTCGTGCAGACGCTCCTCGCCGGCCCGTCGTCGTGGCTGCAGCAGGCAGTCGTGACCGCCTTCCCGGCCGCGACGTCGCTCGGCGACATCACTACCGGTGCCGGCAGCGTGACGGTCGACCTGAGCACGGAGGCGCTTACCGCGTCGCCCCAGGCGCGCGACCGCATGCGGCAGCAGCTCGTCGCCACCCTGGACGTCTCGAACGTCGACATGACGGTGCGCGACCTGCCCCTTCTGACCTCGGATGCCGCGGGCGATCGTGCCACGGTGAATCCGTCGGTCGACTCGCCGGTGCTCATCGGCCTCGACGGCACGGCCTTCGGCTTCGACGGCGGGAGTGGGATCGCGGACATCGCGGGCCTCACCAACCAGGTGGTCGCCGCGGGCGCGGTCGCGGCCGACCTCGCCTCGGACAAGCAGCTCGTCACGTTCCTCGATGCCGACGGATCCGTGCTCGTCGCCCGCGTGGGAGACCCGGCCGCCACGGTCATCGACCCCGGGCCGGGGCTCGTCGCGCCCGCCGTCGACCCGTTCCGCTTCATCTGGTCGGCCACCGCGTCGAACGCGACGACGCTCACGGCGTGGGAGCTCGATGGCACGCCGCACGCGATCCAGACCGGGCTGCCGGCCGACAGCGCCATCGTGTCGCTCGACGTGTCGCGCGACGGCGCGCGCCTCCTGCTCCTGCTCTCGACGCCCGTGGGGCCGCGCCTCATCGCCGCCGGGATCGTGCGGCAGGACAACGTGCCCGTCTCCCTCGGCGCCCCGATCGAGCTGCCGGTGAGCCTCGGCACGCCGCTCGACGCCACCTGGGTCGACGACCGCACCGTCGCCACCATCGCCGCAGACGACACCGGCAGCGCGCTCATCACCGCCTTCGAGATCGGTGGGCCGAGCCAGTCGCTCGGCCGCGTGCAGGGCGCCTACTCGATCGCGGGCGGCAACGGCGGCACCGACGGCCTGCGCGTGCTGAGCACCGACGGCGAGATCTGGCGCCCGCGCGGCAGCGAGGGCTGGGTGAGCACCGGAATCAGCGCGTCCTTCCTCGCCACCAAGCAGTAGCTCTCCACAGGCGGCCCGCGGGTTTCACCGCGCGGCGGCGGCGTGCCGCACAGTGTGCTGCATGGGAATCAGGGATGCGCTGCTCGACGCCTGGGCGCTCCTCATGCCCGTGGAGTGCGCGGGCTGCGGCGAGCCCGACCGCGCACTGTGCCCGTCGTGCTCGGGCCAGCTCGTGCCGCACACCGCCACCCGTTCGACCCCGCACGGGCTCCCCGTCGTCACCGCCCTGCGCTACGAGGATGTGGTGCGCCGCGTCATCCTCGCCCTCAAGGAGCAGAACCGCACGGATGCCGCGGCTCCCCTCGCCGCGGCCTTCTCCGCCGCCGTCCAGCGCGCCGCCCACCCGCACCCGGGCGCAGAGCTCGTGCCCGTGCCGACGAGCCGCGCTGCCTACCGGCGGCGCGGCTACGACCCCGTCGCCATGCTGCTGCGCGGGGCCGGCCGCCGCCCGGCGCGCGTGCTGCGGGTGGTGCGCCGCACCTCGGCGCAGAAGACCCTCGGCGTCTCACAACGGGCGGCGAATCTGCGCGGCGCACTCGCCGCCCGGGGCCGCCTCGAGGGCCGGGTCTTCGTGCTCGTCGACGACATCCTGACCACCGGCGCGACCCTCGACGAGGCCGCCCGGGCACTCCGCGAGGCCGGCGGAACGGTCGTCGGGGCGGCAACCCTAGCGTTCACTCCAAGACTCTTCGCATTCCGTGACAACGCCCTCGCGCAGGACTACGGTGGGGCGAAAGGCGTCAATGATGGACCGCCTCCAACCGGGCGGGCCGAGCCACACAGGGCGGCGCCGAGAGGGCTGGGAGGTCTCCGTGGAAATTACGGTCAGCGGGCGGAACCTGGGGGTCACGGATCGATTCCGTGAGTACGCCATCGAGAAGGCCGAGAAGATAGACCATCTCGCCGACAAGGCGATCGCCTTCGACATCAAGGTGTCGCGCCATCACGAGACCCGCGGCTCCAGCGGCGACGACCGCGTCGAACTCACCCTCGTCGGCCCCGGCCCGCTCGTGCGCGCCGAGTCGTCGGGCTCCGACAAGTACGTCGCGTTCGACCTCGCGATCGCCAAGCTCGTGGAACGGATCCGCCAGGCCAAGGACCGCAAGAAGGTCCACCGCGGGCAGCACCGCCCCACCTCGCTCCGCGAGGCGTCTGCCGGCGGGTTCAGCGTCATCGACATCACTCCCGCCAGTCCCGAGGTGCTGGAGAAGGTGCTCACGGGCGAGATCCCGGTCCAGTCGGCCGGGGAGCAGGATGAGGACGAGACGTACTCGCCCGTCGTCATCCGTGACAAGGTCTTCCCGACCTCGCACATGACGAAGGTCGACGCGGTCGACCACATGGAGCTCGTCGGGCACGATTTCTTCCTGTTCATCGACAGCGAAACCGACCGCCCGAGCGTCGTCTACCGCCGCAAGGGCTGGGACTACGGGGTGATCTCGCTCGAGGACGAGGCTGGGGAACTGCCCCACATCTCCGCCCGAGGTCGCAGTAGAAAGCGGTAACCCGGCCGGGGTTGGTACGATTACGGGTCGGTAACGACCCTGATCGGTCGTGCCAGAACTGGAGTAATCGGTGGCCAACGTACTCGAGCGCGCGCTGCGCGTAGGTGAGGGTCGTCTTCTGCGACGTCTCAAGAACTACGCAGAAGCCGTCAATCACCTGGAAGACGACTTCACGGACCTCAGCGATGAGGACCTCAAGCACGAGACCGTCGAGCTGCGCGAGCGCTTCGCGAACGGGGAGTCGCTCGACGACCTCCTGCCCGAGGCGTTCGCCGCCGTGCGCGAGGCCGCCAAGCGCACGCTCGGCATGCGCCACTTCGACGTGCAGCTCATGGGCGGCGCGGCACTGCACCTCGGCAACATCGCCGAGATGAAGACCGGTGAGGGCAAGACCCTCGTCGCGACCCTCGCCGCCTACCTCAACGCGATCCCGTCGCGCGGCGTGCACGTCATCACGGTCAACGACTACCTCGCGAGCTACCAGTCCGAGCTCATGGGCCGCGTCTTCCGCGCGCTCGGCATGACCACGGGCGTCATCCTCTCGGGCCAGACCCCCGCCGAGCGGCGCGAACAGTACGCGTGCGACATCACGTACGGCACGAACAACGAGTTCGGCTTCGACTACCTGCGCGACAACATGGCCTGGCAGGCACAGGACATGGTGCAGCGCGGCCACCACTACGCGATCGTCGACGAGGTCGACTCGATCCTCATCGACGAGGCGCGCACCCCGCTCATCATCTCCGGCCCGGCGTCGGGCGAGGCGAACCGCTGGTTCACCGAGTTCGCGAACCTGGCGACGAAGCTCGTTCCCGACGTGGACTACGAGGTCGACGAGAAGAAGCGCACGGTCGGCGTGCTCGAGCCCGGTATCGAGAAGGTCGAGGACTACCTCGGCATCGACAACCTGTACGAGTCGGCCAACACGCCGCTCATCTCGTTCCTCAACAACTCGATCAAGGCGCGCGCCCTGTTCAAGAAGGACAAGGACTACGTCGTCATGAACGGCGAGGTGCTCATCGTCGACGAGCACACCGGCCGCATCCTGATGGGCCGTCGGTACAACGAGGGCATCCACCAGGCGATCGAGGCCAAGGAGGGCGTCGCGGTCAAGGCCGAGAACCAGACCCTCGCCACCGTGACGCTGCAGAACTACTTCCGCCTGTACAAGAAGCTCTCCGGCATGACCGGTACGGCCGAGACCGAGGCCGCCGAGTTCATGAGCACCTACAAGCTCGGCGTGGTGCCGATCCCGACCAACAAGCCGATGCTGCGCAAGGACCAGTCCGACCTCGTCTACAAGAACGAGCAGTCGAAGTTCGAGCAGGTCGTCGAAGACATCGCCAAGCGCCACGCGTCGGGCCAGCCCGTGCTCGTCGGTACGACGAGCGTCGAGAAGAGCGAGCTGCTCTCCCGACTGCTGGCCAAGAAGGGCGTGCGCCACGAGGTGCTCAACGCCAAGAACCACGCGCGCGAGGCCGCGATCATCGCGCAGGCCGGCCGCCTCGGCGCCGTGACCGTGGCGACCAACATGGCAGGCCGTGGCACCGACGTCATGCTCGGTGGCAACGCCGAGTTCCTGGCCGTCGCGAACATGAACAGCCGTGGCCTCAGCCCCGTCGAGACCCCGGACGAGTACGAGGCCGAGTGGGACGCCGTGTACGAGTCGGTCAAGCGCGAGGTCGAGACCGAGGCCGCGAAGGTCATCGAGGTCGGCGGCCTCTACGTGCTCGGTACCGAGCGCCACGAGTCGCGCCGCATCGACAACCAGCTGCGCGGTCGCTCCGGCCGCCAGGGCGACCCGGGCGAGAGCCGCTTCTACCTCTCGCTGCAAGACGACCTCATGCGCCTGTTCAACAGCGGTGCGGCTGAGGCGCTCATGGGCCGCGGCAACGTTCCGGACGATCTGGCGATCGAGTCGAAGGTCGTGAGCCGGGCCATCCGGAGCGCGCAGTCGCAGGTCGAGGCCCGTAACGCCGAGATCCGCAAGAACGTGCTCAAGTACGACGACGTGCTCAACCGCCAGCGCGAGGCGATCTACGGCGACCGCAGGCACATCCTCGAGGGCGACGACCTGCAGGACCGGGTCAAGCACTTCCTCGAAGACGTGATCACCGAGGTCATCGAGGTGCACACCGCCGAGGGCCACGCCGACGACTGGGACTTCGACGCCCTGTGGACCGAGCTCAAGACGCTCTACCCGATCTCGATCACGGTCGACGAGCTGCACACCGAGGCCGGCACGAGCGGCAAGATCACGCCGCAGTTCCTCAAGCGCGAGATCCTGTCGGATGCCCAACTCGCCTACGAGCGCCGCGAGCGCCAGCTCGGCGAGCCGGCCATGCGCGAGCTCGAGCGCCGCGTGGTGCTCTCGGTGATCGACCGCCGCTGGCGCGACCACCTCTACGAGATGGACTACCTCAAGGACGGCATCGGCCTGCGCGCCATGGCGCAGCGCGACCCGCTCGTCGAGTACCAGCGCGAGGGCTTCGCCCTGTACCAGAGCATGATGGGCTCGATCCGCGAGGAGTCGGTCGGCTTCCTGTTCAACCTCGAGGTCGAGGTGACCGGCGGCGCTTCGGTCGAGGCCCGCGGCCTCGCGGCCCCGCAGTCGAACCAGAACCAGCTCAGCTACTCGGCACCGAGTGCGGATGCGCAGGGCGAGGTGGAGGTGCGCAACCAGCGCGGCCAGCTCGAGCAGGCGGCGACCGCTCGCGCGCAGCAGGCGCAGGCCGCGCAGCAGCGCCCGGCAGCGGCACCCGCCGCGCAGCAGGGCTCGCGCGGAGCGTTCGGCCAGCGCAACGAGCCGGCGCCCAACGCGCCCGCACCCGCGAACCGCGCGGAGCGCCGCGCGCAGGAGAAGAAGGGCCGCTAGGCCCCGAGACTCACAGCACGTTGATGGCGGTCGCCCGCCAGCGCTGGTCGAGACCTTCCAGCCTGAGGGCGACCGCCCTCGTGCGTGCGCGCCCGCGCACGATCACGACTGCCTCCACCACGCCGTCGCGCGGCGCGCACTGCGTGGTCGACCCGATCGTGAAGGTCGGGCGCGTGACGGGGCGGCCCGTCGCCTGGCGCGCTCGCGCCGAGAGCACGACGCGTTTGAGCAGGTGGCGGTAGACGTCATCCGTCACCCACCGGGAGATCTGCTCGAGGTCGCGGGCGCCGGCGAGGATCTCGACGACGCACCGGGTGAGGTTGACGATGAGCGGGGCGGGGTCGGGGAGTTCGTCGCTCGAGGTGGGCTGGTGGCCGAAGAACTCGTCGGGCACGAAACGCGGCCGGATGATCTTCGAGGGCAGTGTCTCGTGTGCGGGTGCCGTCACGACTCGACGGTTTCGCGGTAGTGCAGGGCTCATGGTTCTCCCCGTGGTACGGATCCAATACAGCACAGACGGTGCGTTCTACCCCGTAGGGCCACGGACACTCAATCAGGTGGAACCACGATCTGTCTACGATATTTCTACGATTGTGGATAACCGCTCAATATTTGAACAGTGCACGCGTAACTTCCCGTCATGCGCTGGGAGAACCTGTTCGACGACCTCGAATCCCAGCTCGAGCGCGAGCTCACCGCGGAAGAGCTCGACCTCGAGGTCGAGGAGGAGCGGCTGCGGCTCGGGCGGCTCTCCGTGCGCGACAGGCTCGTCGCGCTGCACGACGACGAGCACGGCGCGCACTACCGGATGGTCGTGACGCTGCTGTCGGGGGAGCGGCTCGCCGTGCATCCGGTCGCCTTCGGGCGGGACTGGTTCTCGGCGGATGTCGAGGGCTCCCGAGCGCAGTGCGTCGTGCCGCTCGGGGCCATCGAGGCGGTGTCGCTCGAGCCCGGGCTCGTGCCGCGCAGCCTGCGGTCGCCGGCCGCACCGGATGGGCATCCGTCGCTCTCGGCCCGGCTCGGGCTCGCCTTCGTGCTGCGCGACCTGTGCCGCCGGCGGCGGCCTGTCGACCTCGTGCTCGCGTCGGGGGAGGTGCACGGCACGCTCGACCGCGTCGGGCGCGACCACGTCGACCTCGCGGTGCACGAGCGCGGGGTGCCGCGTCGGCCGGCAGCGGTGCGGGAGGTACGGATGATCCCGCTGGCGGGGCTGCTGCTGATCCGCCTTTAGGGGAACGACGCCGCGGTGACGTTCGCGAAGTCCGACTGGTTCCACAGCGTGTAGCGGCGGGTCTCCTCGTACATGGCCTCGATGTACGACTCCATGACCGTGCGCTCGACCCGCCAGTGCCCCGCCGCGCCGACCCGGATCGCGGGCAGCTCGCCCGAGTGCACGAGCGCGTACGCCTGGCGCGTGGAGATGCTGAGCAGCTCAGCCGCGTCCGCAAGGGTGAGGAAGCGAGCGAGCCCCCCGGCAGGGCTGTCGTCGTTCATTCCACGATTATGGAACCGCTTCCGGTGCCGTGGGCGGTGTGTGGATAACTCGCGACCACGGCGCCTGTGGCTGGCAAGCATGGCCGGATGACCGCCAAGAGACGCCCCCTCGCCGTCGACCCCCGACTCCTCATCGGGCTCGCGCTCGTCGTCGCCTCCGTTGCGGGCGTCGTCACCCTCGTCACCACCGCAGACACCACGACCGAGGTGCTCGCCGCGGGCGCCGCGCTCTCGCCGGGTCAGCGGGTGCAGCGCGACGACCTCGTCGTCGTGGACGTGCGGCTCGCGACGGCGGGCGCGCACTACCTCGTTCCAGCCGAGGTGCCCGCGGAGGGGGTGGTCGTGGTCCGCGCGGTGGGCGAGGGCGAGCTCGTGCCCGTCGACGCCGTGGGGAGCGCCGACGGCTTGCGGCTGGCCTCGCTCGTGCTTGACGTGCGCGGTGCGCTCGCGGCATCCGTCGTGCCGGGAGCGGTCGTCGACGTGTGGGCGTCACGCGAGCAGGAGGGTGGCAGCTTCGGTCCGCCCGCGGTCATCGCGAGCGGCGCGACCGTCGTACGGCTCGTCGAGTCGGACTCGATAGTGTCGGGCGGCCGGACCACCGCCGTCGAGGTGCTCGTGCCGAAGTCGCGCATCGCGCGAGTGCTCGAGGCCGCGGCGAACTCCGACGCGGTGTCGATTGTGCCCGCCGCCGTGCCGGTGCGCTGAATGCGGCTCGCACTCGCCCTGCCCCTCGACCTTGAGGGCCAGCTCGCCGAGCAGGCCGAGCGCCATGGCCACGAGGTGGTGGCGCGCGCCGCGGGTGCCGCCGAGGCCGCCTCTCTCGTGGTCTCGCTGGTGCCCGACGCGCTCGTGGTCGCGTCCGAGCCGCGGTACCTCGGGGCGCGCGTGCTCGCCGCGTGCGACGACTCGGGAGTGCGGGTGGTCGCGCTCACCTCGGGCGAGCCCGACCGCCGGCTCGCGGCATCCCTCGGCCTGTTCGAGACGACGGATGCCACGGCCGGCTGGCCCGCCGTCGAGCACGCGCTGCGCGGCGCACCCCGCCCCACTCCCGCTCGCGCCCCGGCCGCCCACGGCACCGTGATCGCCGTGTGGGGACCGGCCGGGGCCCCGGGCCGCACCTCCGTGGCTATCGCCGTCGCCTCCGAGCTCGCGGCCCTCGGCCACGCCGTGGTGCTCGCGGACGTGGACACGCACGGCGCCTCCGTCGCCCCCGCGCTCGGCATGCTCGACGAGGCACCCGGCTTCGCCGCCGCGTGCCGACTCGCGGGGTCGAACGCGCTCACGCACCAGGAGCTCGACCGCATCGCGCAGCGGTACGAGAGCCCGCTCGGCGGGTTCCGGGTGCTCACCGGCATCGGCAGGCCGAGTCGGTGGCCCGAGCTGTCGGGGGAGCGCGTGGCATCCGTGATCGCGCAGTGCCGCACGTGGGCCGACTACACGGTGCTCGACGTCGGGTCGAGCCTCGAGAACGACGAGGAGCTCTCCAGTGACCTGTTCGCCCCGCGCCGCAACGCGGCGGCGGTGACGGCGGTGCGCGACGCCGACCGGCTCATCGCGGTGGGCTCGGCCGACCCGGTGGGGCTGTCGCGGTTCCTGCGCGCGTACGTCGACCTCGAGGAGGTCGCCTCGACGAGCGACGTGACCGTGGTGATGAACCGGGTGCGCGCGTCGGCGATCGGCATGAACCCCCACGGCCAGGTCGCCCAGACCCTCTCCCGGTTCGGCGGCATCGAGTCGCCCGTGCTGGTGCCGTGGGAGCAGGCGGCGTTCGACGCGGCGGTGCTCGGCGGGAGGACCCTTGCCGATTCGGCCCCGAAGTCGCCGGCGCGGCTCGCGCTCAAGGGGCTCGTGGAGGCTCGCCTGCTGCCGCGCGGCTAACCTTGAACCATGTCGACCCTCAGTGATCTGGTGCAGGCGCAGGGCCGCTCGAGCGAGGCGGACATCGAGTGGCTGCACCTGCTCGTCGGCGACTGGCAGCTGCTGGCCGACCTCGCCTTCGCCGACATCGTGCTGTGGGTGCCCGGGGCGGACCACAGTTTCGTCGCGGTGGCGCACGCCCGCCCGTCGAGCTCGGCGACGCTGTTCTACCGCGACTTCGTCGGGCAGGCGATCAAGCCCGAGTGGAAGGCGCAGGTCACCGAGGCGTTCGAGTCGGCGCGCATCGTCGACACCGCGGCGCCCGACTGGTACGAGGAGACGCCGACCCGGGTGCGGGCCGTGCCCGTGCTGCGGCGCCTGAGCCCGAGTGGCAAGGCGACCACCGAGTTCCCCATCGCGGTCATCACACGGCACACGAACCTGAGCGAGGCGCGTACGCCGTCGCGGCAGGAGCTCACCTTCAACGAGTGCGCCAACGACCTCTTCGCGATGATCGCGTCCGGCGACTTCCCCGACCTCGGGGCGCCCAGTGGCCCGCGCCGCGGCGCTCCCCGGGCGTCCGACGGGCTCATCCGGCTCGACGTCGACGGCATCGTCACGTTCGCCAGCCCCAACGCCCTCTCCGCGTTCAACCGCATCGGGTTCGCCGGCGAGCTCGAGGGTGAGTCGCTCGCCGAGGTGACGACCGGCCTCATCCAGGGTCAGCCGGTGGTCGACGAGTCGTTGCCGCTCGTGGTCACGGGCCGGGCGCCGTGGCGCACCGACATCGAGGCGCGCGGGGTGACCGTGTCGCTGCGCACGATCCCGATCCGCAACCGGGGCGAGCGGGTCGGGGCGATCGTGCTGTGCCGGGATGCCACCGAGATCCGGCACCAGGAGCGCGAGCTCATCACGAAGGATGCCACCATCCGTGAGATCCACCACCGGGTCAAGAACAACCTGCAGACCGTGGCATCCCTGCTGCGCATCCAGGCCCGGCGCACCCACAGCGACGTCGCGCGCGAGGCGCTCGGCCAGGCGATGCGCCGCGTGACCGCCATCGCGGTGGTGCACGACACCCTGTCAGAGGGCCTCAACCAGAACGTCGACTTCGACGTGGTGTTCGACCGCGTGCTCATGCTCATCGCCGAGGTGGCGTCGAGCCACAACACGACCGTGCACCCGAAGTCGACGGGCAGCTTCGGCACCCTGCCGAGCGAGTACGCGACCCCGTTGGCCCTCGCGCTCACCGAGCTCGTGACGAACGCCGTCGAGCACGGACTGGCGGGTCACGCCGACGGCGAGGTCGAGATCGTCGCCAAGCGCACGGATGACCTGCTGAGCGTGAAGGTGCGTGACAACGGCGTCGGCCTGCCCGAGGGCAAGGTCGGGTCGGGGCTCGGCACGCAGATCGTCCGCACGCTCATCCAGGGGGAGCTCAGCGGCACCATCGACTGGCACACCCTCATGGGCAGCGGCACCGAGGTCACCATCGAGGTGCCCCTGAACTGGCTGCACCGCACGAGCGACTAGGCGGGTTGAGTAGCGCGCTCTGGCGCGCGTATCGAAACCGAGGTCTCATTCCCCACCGGCATGGCCGTCACGCCGCTTCGCGGCGCGCCGGAACCGGCGCTGCGTGGGCCCAGGCCGCGGGCGGCCTACTCGACCGGCGAAGACCTAGGAGGCGCGGCGAGCGCGAGCGGCGCGGCGCTTGAGCGCGCGGCGCTCGTCTTCGCTGAGGCCGCCCCAGACACCCGAGTCCTGCGAGGTGTCGAGCGCGTACTGGAGGCACATCTCGGTGACGGAGCAACGAGCGCAGACTGCCTTCGCCTTGTCGATCTGGTCGACGGCAGGGCCCGTGTTCCCGACGGGGAAGAAGAGCTCGGGGTCTGCGGTCAGGCAGGCAGCTTTGTCGCGCCAATCCATATGGTGTTGCTCCTTAGGTGCGTGCGGTGGGCTGGACCGCGGTCAGACCATCGCCGTTCTCGATGAGAACAGGGGCCTGGAGAAATTCGGGTTCTAGTTTTCTGGGACCCGCTCGCGACACTGGGAGCTGGAAATCAACCTCACATAGACTCTCATAACGGTAGATGCAAATCAATGGTCATCTGGGGGAGTGCGCTATGAGTGAACCGCTTAACTCCACCCGCCGTTCACCGTTAGTTACCCTTCTGGTGGTGCTCCTCTTCGCCGAGTGCGCGCTCCTCGCGGCCGCCTCGATCTACCTCCTGGTGGAGCTCTTCACCGCCACTCCGAGCTCTCTCGCGAGCGCCGTGGCGCTCCTCGTGCTCACCGCGATCGCGACGGTGTGGCTCGGTGTGATCGCCGTCAACGTGCTGCGCGGGCGGGCCTGGACGCGCGGTGCCGCCATCGTCTGGCAGGTGCTGCAGGGTGCCATCGCGATCGGCTGCTTCCAGGGCACGTTCGCCCAGCCGGAGCTCGGTTGGGTGCTGCTCGTGCCGGCGCTCGTGGTGCTCGTGCTGCTCTTCACCCCGTCGGTGGTCGCGGCGACGAGCCGGCGGGACGCCTAGCTCTCCAGCCGACCGTGGGCGGCGAGCCGCTCGACGACGAGGTCGTGGGGGAGGGCGTGGCTGACGTGGCCGAGGCGGCCGGTCATCCGTTCGTTGTTGACGAGGACGTTGAGCGTCGCCTCCTCCACTGCCTCGACGACGGCGGCGAAGAACGGGTCGATGTGGTTCCACGGCACGAACTCGAGACTGCGCAGGCGCGCGCTCGGGGCATCCGGGAAGCCACTGCCGAGTTCGCCGGCGTTGGCGGTCGAGAAGGCGAGGAAGATGTCTCCGCTGAAGTGGCCGCCGGTGGTGCCGGTGCGCGCGAGCCCCAGGGGCACCCGGCGGGCGAGGGCCTCGCACTGCTGCGGGGTGAGCGGGGCATCCGTCGCGATCACCGCGATCACGGAGCCCGCGCCACCGGGGATGCGCGTCTTGTCGTCGAGGAACCACGCGGGGTCGTCCATCGGGTCGGGCACCGCGAGGTCGCCCATCGGGATGCCGGCGATCGTGAGCTCGGAGCGCTCGCCGAAGTTGGCCTGCAGCAGCACGCCCACCGTGTAGTCCACGCCGGCGAACCCCACCACGCGCGAGGCCGTGCCCGAACCGCCCTTGAACGCGTAGCAGTTCATGCCCGTGCCGCCGCCGTGCGACCCCTCGAGCAGCCCCTCCGCCGAAGCGGAATCGATGACGGATGCCACGTGCGCGTGCGTCACGGCGTCGGCGTTGATCGTGTTGAGGTAGCCGTCCCAGGTCTCTGCGACGACGGGCAGCAACCACTCGGCCGCGAGGTCCGGACGGTTGCGCGCAGTCCACTCGACGACCCCGCGGTGCACGGTGCCCACGGCGTGCGTGTTGGTGATGAGCACGGGGCTGGCGAAGGCGCCGGTCTCCCGGATCCAGTGGCTGCCCGTGAGCTCGCCGTTGCCGTTGAGGGAGAACACGCCGGCGGCCACCGCCGTGCCGATGCGCTCGCGCCCGAGCGGCAGGACGGCGGTCACGCCGGTGCGCAGCGTGACCCCGTCGTCCGAGATCACATCCACCATGCCGACCGTGACGCCCGGCACATCGGTGAGCGAGTTGCGCGGCCCGGGCGTTCCGCGCAGCGGTATGCGCAGGTCGCGCGCGCGGGTCACTCGGCGACCTCGTAACCCGTCGCCTCGGTGAGGAACACGCGCAGCAGGCGCTGGGCGTTCTCGACCGGGATGGACCCGCTCTCCGAGGTGATGTGCAGCCCGAACGCGTCTTCCAGGGCGACGGCGAGGGCGGCGAGATCGCGCGCGGGCCGGGTGAGGGTGAAGTGGCCCTGCGCGACGCCGATCTCGAACACGGCGGCGTAGAGGTCGACCTGCTGGTCGAAGAGCAGCTTCACCAGCCGCTTGTGGGTGGGGTACTTGCGGTGCAGCGAGTGCAACTCGTAGAGCGCGGAGACGAGGGCGTCGTGCTCGTCGACCGGCAACCCCGTCGCCGCGAGGAGGCGCAGCTTCTCACGGGCATCCGGCACCGTCGCCACGAGGTCCACGCGGGCGCGGGCGAAGCGGTCGGTGGCGAGGTCG
>CAIXMB010000003.1 GCA_903920435.1 uncultured Actinomycetes bacterium | reverse complement strand
GTCCGTGCCGTCCGGCGGCCGCTGGCCCTGCAACCTCGAGTTCTTCGACGGGGGTATCGCCGTCGCCAACTATTTCGACGGCATCGTGGGGCTGGTGAGCGACTCCGCGCTCGTCGAGTCGGTGCAGCTCGAGGGCTCGGGCCCGCACGAGCGCCAGCAGGGTCCGCATGCGCACACCGTGCTGGCCGTGGACGACGAGACGCTCCTGAGCGTCGACCTCGGTGCGGACCGGGTGAACGTGCACGGGCGCGGGCTTGCGGTCGTGGCATCCGTGCCGCTGCCCCCGGGCACGGGACCGCGCGACCTGACCCGGCACCCGTCGGGGTTCTACTACCTGCTGAGCGAGCTGAGCCACGAGCTCTTCGTGCTGCGCTGGACGGGCACGACCCTCGACATCGTGTCGTCGGTGGCCGTGCCGGGCGCGGTGGCGGGCGACTCCGACTCGGCGATCAGTGTGTGGGGCGATTACGTGTACACCGGCCTGCGCGGCAGCAACCGCATCGCGATGCTGCGCTCGGTCGACGCGGGTGCCCGGCTCGAGCCGCTCGGCTGGGTGTCGAGCGAGGGGCAGTGGCCGCGCCACCACACCGTCGACGGCGACGTCCTGCACGTCGCGAACCAGGTGTCGAGCTCGGTCGCGAGCTTCCGTCTGGGCGCAGACGGCGTTCCGAGCCTCATCGCGGAGCCCACGGCGGTGCCGTCGCCGAATTATCTTCTCAGAGCCGACTGAGGCGGTTTGGTGCACGCCGAACCTTTGCTAAAGTAGACAAGCTCAATCGATCCTCGATAGCTCAATTGGCAGAGCAACGCACTGTTAATGCGTAGGTTCATGGTTCGAGTCCATGTCGGGGAGCTAAGGCCCCAGCCCTCCACGGCTGGGGCCTTTTTGATTCTCAGAACTGCTGGTTGATCCAGATCGACGCGGCCCCCACCGGCACCGCGATGCAGATCGCGACGATGCCGAGCCGCCGGTTCGGGCGCGTCAGGCTCGCGAACGCGACGATAAGAGCGGGGACTGCCGCGAACCACGACCACTGGAGCCCGACAATGGCCCCGAAGAGCAGACCGAGGCCGTCGCCGATCGACGGCGGTCCGCTCTTCGGCAGCAGGTCGATCACGCCCCCGTAGATCGCGACGGCCACGGGCAGCAGCACGGCCACGAGGGCGAGCGCGAACGCAATGCGGGCGGCGACGTTGACCTCGGGCTTCATGGCACTCACGCTAGCCGTACTCCCGCCGGAGTATGCCGCCGACACCGCGGGGCCGATGCCCCGGGAGGGCGCCGCGCCATACGATCGACTCATGCCCTACCGCGGTCGTGCCCACCCGCCGATGTGGCACAAGCACGACAAGTGGCAGTGGAACGAGCTGCAGATGAGCGAGTTCGCCGAGCAGCTCGCCCTGCGCCCGCAGCGGCAGTTCCGTATGTCGTCGACCTCGAGGCTCCTGCTGCCGTTCCTTGTCTCGTTCCTGCTGCAGGTGCCGCCGACGGTCGTCGGACTCGTGCGATCGCCGGGCCCGGCGGGCTGGATCCTCCTCGCCCTCGCGGTGCTCGGCCCGCTGTCGCTGCTCCTGCGGCGCCGCATCCCGGGTCCGGTCGTCGCATTCGTGGCCGCCGCTGCCTGCGCCGACTTCTTCCTCTCCACGCAGGATCAGGGCCCGCCGTACATCGCGCTCGCCTTCGCGATCGTGCTCTCGATCCGGCACGGCGCCCGCGTCTGGGCGTGGATCGCCGTGGGCGTGTGCTGGGTCGGCACCGTCACCGTGGGCGTGGTGCTGGGCCTCAACTGGCACCCCGCGCGTATCGCGATCACGACCCTCGGCATCCTCATCACCTTCGGCATCGGCGAGGCTCTGCGCACGCGGCAGGAGCACTACGAGGAGTTCCGCCGCGCCGTCGCGCAGCGCAAGCAGAGCGAGGTGCAGGCCGAGCGGGTGCGCATCGCGCGCGAGCTGCACGACGTGCTCGCGCACTCCCTGAGCCAGATCAACGTGCAGGCGGGCGTGGGCCTGCACCTGATGGACAAGCAGCCCGAGAAGGCGGCGGAGGCGCTCGCGAGCATCAAGGAGACGAGCAAGACCGCGCTCGACGAGGTCCGCTCGGTGCTCGGTGTGCTGCGAGCCGAGGGCGGGCAAGACCCGAGCGCTCCGTTGGTGCCCGAACCTGATCTGTCGCGACTGCCGGGGCTCGTGGCATCCGTGACCTCGCAGGGCATCGACGTGACGCTCGCGAACGACGTGACGGATGCCCCCAAGGCGGTTCAACTCGCGATCTACCGCATCGTGCAGGAGTCGCTGACGAACGTCGTGCGGCACGCGAAGGCCGGCCGTGCCACGGTCACCCTCACCGCGGACGACCACGACTACACGGTCGTGGTCGACGACGACGGCACGGGTCTCATCGACGAGGCGACGGGCGGTCGCGGCCTGCTCGGCATGCGCGAGCGTGCAGAGCTGCTCGGCGGCACCCTCGACACCAGCAGCTCGCCCCTCGGCGGCCTGCGCATCAGCGCACGAATCCCCGTCAAGGAGCACGACTCATGATCCGAGTGGCGATCGCCGACGACCAGCAGCTCATCCGCGGCGGGTTCCGCAGCCTGCTCGAGGCCGAGCCCGACATCGAGATCGTGGGCGAAGCCGGTTCGGGCGCTGAGGCCGTGGCGCTCGTCACCGCGACGCGCCCCGACGTGGTGCTCATGGACATCCGGATGCCCGATGGCGACGGCCTCTGGGCCACCGAGCAGATCGTGCAGAAGCCCGACCTCAAAGACACCCACATCGTGATCGTCACGACGTTCGAGCTCGACGAGTACGTCGGCCGTGCCATCCGTGCCGGCGCGAGCGGCTTCCTCGTGAAAGACACCGAGCCGGTCGAACTCATCCGGGCCGTGCGCGTCGTCGCGGGCGGGGATGCGCTGCTCAGCCCGGGCGTGACGAAGCGGCTGCTCGAGCGCATCTCCGGCCAACTCCGCGAGGCGCCCGACACCACCCAGCTGAACGTGATCACCGAGCGCGAGCGCGAAGTGCTCGCCCTCGTCGGCCAGGGCCTCACCAACGAGGAGATCGGCAAGACGCTGTTCCTCAGCCCCCTCACCGCGAAGACCCATGTCTCGCGGATCATGTCCAAGCTCGGCGCTCGCGACCGCGTGCAACTGGTCGTGATCGCCTACGAGACCGGCCTGGTACACGCCGGGCGTACGGAGTAGTCGCCCGCTGCACCCGGGGGAGTACCCGAGGTGTAGCCACCGGGCAGATTCCGTTCCGGCCCGACTCGACGAGTGTTGAGTCAACGGCCCAGACAGGGCCCCTACGGAATGGACACCTCGTGTTTACAGCTCTTGCTATCGCCGCCCACCCGGGCGGACCCGGGTTCGGCTTCGGCTGGATCTTCTTCATCCTGATCCCGCTGTTCTGGATCGCCGTGTTCGTACTCATCGGAAGCCTCGCGCGTCGGCGCTGGAGCCGCGGTGGCTGGGGCCCCGGCCACTGGGCCGGCCACCAGGGCATGTGGGCCGCCCGCGGCGCCGAGTCGACCCTCGCCGAGCGCTTCGCGCAGGGCGACATCGACGAGAAGGAGTACCGCGCACGCCTGGAGGTGCTGCGCGCGAACAACCAGTTCACGCCGCCCGCCAAGTAGTCGGAATTGGCCTGCGGGTAGCCGCCAGCCAGCGCGATAGAGTCTCCCTTCGGACCAGCCAGTCCGGAGGGAGTTCTTCGTTGTCAGACGCTGCAGTGACGGAACGCCGTGCGGCGATCCGCGCGAGCTTCGCGGTGGGGCTCGCGGTCGCGGCCTACGGTGTGTCGTTCGGCGCGCTGTCCGTGGCATCCGGTCTCGACATCTGGCAGACCTGCTTCCTGAGCCTCATCATGTTCTCCGGCGGCTCGCAGTTCGCGGTCATCGGTATCCTCGCCACGGGCGGGGCCGCCGCCGGGGGAGCGGCGATCGCGAGCGGTGCGCTTCTTGGTACGCGCAACGCCCTCTACGCCCTGCGCGTGGCGCCGTTCATCGGCGGGCCGTGGCCGAAGAAGGTTCTCGCCGCGCACTGGACCATCGACGAGACCACCGCCGTCTCGACCGCCCAGAAGACCCTCGTCGGCCAGCGCGCGGGGTTCTGGTGGACGGGCGCCATCATCTACATCGGCTGGAACCTCACGACCCTCATCGGCGCCCTCATCGGCGACCTGCTGGGCGACGTCAGCCAGTACGGCCTCGATGCGGCGGCCGCCGCCGCGTTCCTCGGGCTGCTCTGGCCGCGCCTCAGGCAGCTGCAGCCTGTGGTCGTCGCCATCGGTGCCGCGGTCGTGGCGGCGGTGCTCATCCCGTTCGTGCCGGCGGGCATCCCGGTGCTGGCTGCCGCGGTCGTCGCGGTGGTCGTGGGCCTCACCAACTGGCTGGGGCGGCGACCATGACCATCTGGCAGACGATCATCCTGGCCGCGATCGCGGTGTTCGCCCTCAAACTGGCCGGATACCTCGTGCCGCCCGCCCTCGTCGAGAAGCCGACGCCCGCGCGCATCGCCAACCTCCTCACGGTCGCGCTGCTGGCCGCACTCATCGTCGTGCAGACCGTGGGCGGACAGCAGGGCCTCGTGCTCGACGCGCGCGTGCCGGCGCTCATCGTCGCAGCCGGGCTGCTCGCGATCCGGGCGCCGTTCATCGTGGTCGTCGCGGCGGCCGCCGTGGTCGCCGCGCTGATCAGGCTCTGGACCTAGTCTTCGAGGTGGTCCTCGCCGGGCAGCCAGCTCTGGCCGGGCACTCCCCAGCCCTTCTTCTTGATGACCTTGGCGACCGCGCGGTCGTAGCCCTCCTCGAGCCGGTCGACGTACAGCACCCCGTTCAGGTGGTCGAACTCGTGCTGGAAGATGCGGGCGAGCCACCCTTCCGCGACGATCTCGTAGGGCTTCTGGTCGAGGTCGACGGCACGCAGTATCGCGCGGTCGGCACGGATGACCGGGAACCGCTCACCGGGCAGCGAGAGGCATCCCTCTGAATCGTCGTCCTCGTCGGCCTCGCCCGTGGCGGTCGGAGTGATCCACAGCTCGGGGTTGATCGCGACACCGCGCCACAGCACGCCCTCGTCGTCCGTCCAGTTGTAGACGAAGACGCGCAGCGGCACGCCGACCTGGGGTGCGGCAAGGCCGACCCCGGGCGCCATTTTCATCGTCTCGAACATGTCGTCGACGAGATGCTGCAGCGAATCGTCGAAGTCGGTGACCTCTGCGGCGACGGTGTGCAGCACGGTCTCGCCCGTGATTCGAATCGGGAGAACGGCCATTCACCCAGAATATCGGGCAGAGAGCAGGTAGATTCGACGGGTGCCCGATGCCCTGCAGGACCTCGCTGACCAACTCGGACAGCTCGACATCCTGAACACGAACTCGGCGGTCGGCATCGCCCTCGCCGTCGTGGCGGCCGTCGGCCTCGCACTCGGCACCCAGTTCCAGCACCGCGGCGTCGAACTCGTGGGGGAGAAGACGGGCGGCAAGGGCAAGACCGGCCTGAGCTTCGGCCAGGTGCGCTCACTGCTCGCGCGGCCCTCGTGGGTGATCGGCACGCTGCTGCTCGGCCTCGCCGTGATACTCCAGCTCACGAGCCTCACTTTCGCGCCGCTGATCGTGGTGCAGCCGCTCGGAGCCATCGCGCTCGTCATCACCGCGATCGTCAACTCGCGCGTGACGAAGATCCCGCTCGACCGCGCATCGATCCGCTCCATCGTCATCAGCGTGCTGGGCGTCGGCGTGTTCGTCACCATCGCCGCCTTCGTCGCACGCAAGCACCCCATCGAGGCGACCCAGCTCGCGACGGTGCTCATCATCCTGTGCGTCGTGCTCGCCGGGCTCGTGACCACGTTCATCCTCATGCGACGCAGCACGCCCAAGCCGATCTTCTACGTCGTTGCCGCCGGTGTGCTGTTCGGCTTTGTCGTCACGCTCGCCAACGTCGTCATCGGCCGCGTGCAGACCCTGCTCGTGCCCGGCCACAAGATCGACAACGCCGACATCCTCACCATCCTCTGCATCATCGGCCTTGTCATCGCCGGCCTGCTTGGCAGCTACTTCGTGCAGACCGCCCACTCGTCGAACCCGCCCGACCTCGTCGTCGCGGGCCTCACCGTCATCGACCCACTCGTCGCGGTCGCCATCGGCATCATCGTGCTCAACGAGGCGGGTGATGCCCCCTGGTGGGCCGTCGTCATCTTCGTGATCGCCGCTGCCGCCGCCGTGTGGGGGGTCGTGACGCTGTCGCGCCATCACCCGCAGTCGCTCGCGAATACGGCGCTGGCCGACGCGGTCGAAGACTCCGCCAAGAAGCTTTAAGGTACTTTGATAGCCAATATGACTCCTGCCACTCGACGTTCTCCCCACGAGGGCAAGCCCCGACTCCGCGTTCTCATCGGCGCCGACACTTTCTGGCCCGAGATCAACGGCGCCGCGACGTTCATCGCGCGACTGAGCGCCGGCCTTGCCGAGCGCGGCCACGACGTGCACATCGCCGCTCCGTCGTACTCGAACAAGAAGCTCGGCCCCCAGATCGAAGAGCACGAGGGTCAGAAGATCACGGTTCACCGCATCTACTCGTGGCGGTGGTACCCGCATCCGTGGCTTCGGTTCATGCTGCCGTGGCGCACCAAACAGAACAACGCGAAGATCCTCGATCTGGTGAAGCCGGATGTCGCGCACTTCCAGTCGCACATCGTCGTCGGCCGTGGCATGAGCATCGAGGGCGAGAAGCGCGGCGTGCGCCTCATCGGCACGAACCACTTCATGCCCGAGAACCTGCTCGAGTACACGCTCATCATCCCGCCGTTCCTGCGCGACTGGGCGGTCAAGCTCGCCTGGAAGGCAGCGGACCGCACCTTCCGCCGCGCCGAGCGCGTTACGACCCCGACGCAGAAGGCCGCGGACTACCTCGAGGCCAACACCTCGGTGCAGGACGTGCTCGCGATCTCGTGCGGTCTCGACGCGCACAACTACACCCCGAACCTCAAGCCGCGTACCGACAACCTCATCGTCTTCCTCGGCCGCATGGTCGAAGAGAAGCAGATCGACAAGCTCATCAAGGCGTTCGCCAAGCTCGACCCGGCGCTCGACGCCCGGCTCGAGGTCGTCGGCGGTGGCGAGCAGGAGGGCAAGCTCCGCGCCCTCGCGGCCTCCCTCGGCGTGGCCGACCGCGTGAAGCTCACCGGCTACGTCGACGAGGCCTACCTCCGCAACGCACTCACGCGCGCGACGGTGTTCGCGATGCCGTCCATCGCCGAGCTGCAGAGCATCTCGACGATGGAGGCGATGGCGTCCGGCCTCCCGGTCGTGGCCGCCAACGCCATGGCGCTGCCGCACCTCGTGCACGACGGCGAGAACGGCTTCCTCTTCGAGCCCGGCAACGTCGATGATTTCGCCGAGAAGCTCAACCGCGTGCTCACGATGCCCGAGGCCGAGCTGCTCAAGTTCAAGAAGGAGAGCCTGCGCATCGTCGAGTCGCACGACATTCAGCGCACGCTCGACACCTTCGAGAGCCTGTACCGCGGCGAGCCCGTAGAGGACTAGCCGAGGCGAGCCAGGAGCTCGTCGAACTCCTTCTCCGTAACGGTGAGGCCGGCGTCCGAGAGGCGCTGGCGCAGTGCATCCGGTATGTCGGAGACGTTGCCCTGCCCGATGTCGCCCTTCGTCTGCTCGATGATGCCGTCGGTCTTGTCGCCGTCGCTCGCTGTTTCGCTCATGACAGCTCTTCGTAACGGATGCCCCGATCGCTGGCTGTATCGTAGGTATCCGTCCGCGGGCACGCGGGCGCGGGGCGGTAGCTCAGCTGGTTAGAGCAGCGGACTCATAATCCGTCGGTCACGGGTTCAAGTCCCGTCCGCCCTACCAACGTTTACGCGGAAGTTGGGCCATCCGCTTGCAAGGCCCGAAAACAAAAGCACTCCAAAACCACTCCGATAGCCGCCGGGAACGGTCCGGAGTGGCTCACGCTTTGCGACGAAAACTCCATGTATCGTCGAGTCACCCCATTCCCGACCGATGTGGAAGTCAATTGAGCCACGATGACAACCGACGTCACCTCGCTGGCAAGTTCAAACCGGCGGCGAGATATCAGAACTTCGGAGCGGTGCTTGAACGCATCACGATCATGGGGTTCCGAGGAGTGGCATCTCTCGACCTCGAGATTCGCTCTCCCGTCGTGGCTCTGTCAGGACTGAACGGGACGGGCAAGAGCACTATTGCTCAGCTCGCCGCTTGCGCCTACCGCGCGCCCGGTGGTGCCTCCAGGCACTACGTAAAGGACTATTTCCCGGTATCTGTAGTCGATCCTCGGCCCTTCGCCGATGACGCGCGAGTGCTATTCGAATACTCCGACCGAGTCGCGTCACGACAGGTCACCGTGAGCCGCGCGGTTAAAGAGTGGTCAGGCTACAAGCGCCAACCCGAACGAGCGACCTACTATGTCGGCCTCAACCATTTCCTGCCCAAGATCGAGAAGCGCGATTTCTCCGTCTACGGGGGAGCGAGACTGACACTCGGAACGTCGCAAGCCATTCCCGACGAGGCGCGAAAGTCCTTGCAAACTATCTTAGGCTTGCACTATCAAGAGGCCGACTTCACCGATGTAACTCTGTCCTCCAGGTCCACCAGTCTCGCGATGGTCAAGCGAACGGGCCAGCGCTATTCCGAAAACCACATGGG
>CAIXMB010000002.1 GCA_903920435.1 uncultured Actinomycetes bacterium | reverse complement strand
GGCTGCTGTGGTCGCACGGCCATCGACCGGCGACGATCTCCAAGTTCGGCACGGGTCTCGCAGCCCTGCGCGCCGACCTCCCCTCCAACAAATGGGCGCGCGTGCTGCGCCGATACTTCCGATCGGATGCATCATGAACCTCCGCTACATATTGACCACCACCGGCCTGCTCCTCGGGAGCGTCCTGCTCGCCGGTTGCACGGCCGCCGCGACCGAGGCGCCGGTTGCTTCGACCACGCAGGAGACCGCGGTCACCGCCGTCGCGGTGGACGCGACGCTCACTGCCGCTGACGCGATGGCCGCCAACGACGACTACACGACGACGAACGACGACGAGTGGTCGACGGATGGGGAGACCGCCATCGACCTCGACTCGCAGAGCGGCACGGTCACGATCGACGCCGCCGGCACGTACATCCTCACGGGCACCCTCAAGGGCCAGGTGGTCGTCGCCGCACCGGATGACGCTCTCGTCGCCCTCGTGCTCGACGACGCGAGCATCTCGTCCGCCAGCGGACCGGCGATCGACGTCGAGTCCGCCGACGACGTGGTCGTGTCGCTGACCGGGTCGAACTCCCTCAGCGATGCCTCGTCGTACGCCGACGGGGTGGCCAACGCGGCCCTCTACAGCTCGGCCGATCTCACGATCACCGGTGACGGCTCCCTCGAGGTCAGGGGAAACGGCAACGACGGCATCACGAGCACGGACGACCTCGTCGTCCTCTCCGGCACGATCACCGTGACCGCGGCCGACGACGGCCTCCGAGGCACGGACGCGCTCGCGATCGAGGGCGGAACCATCACGGTCACAGCGGGCGGAGACGCCCTCAAGGCCGACAACGCCGACGACGCCATGCGCGGCTACATCTATGTCTCCAACGGCGACATCACGGCGACGGCGGGCGACGACGGCCTCGCCGCGACCACCGACGTCGTCGAGACCGGCGGCACGATCATCGTCACGAGTACGGGCAAGGGGCTCGTGGGCGACGCGCTCGTCGTTCTCGAGGGCGCCGACCTGACGGTGAATGCGACGGATGACGCGCTCCACTCGAACGGCCAGGTGGGCATCAACCTCGGCACCGCCACGCTCTCCTCGGATGACGACGGCATCCACGCCGACGGCGCGATCTTCATCGACGGCGGAACCACCACGGTGGCCCGGTCCGTCGAAGGGGTCGAGAGCGTCGCGATCACGATCAACGCGGGCGAACTCGCGGTCACCGCGTCCGACGACGGCATCAACGCCACCGCGGGCGGAGTCGCGGGCGGTTCCGAGCAGGACGACGGCTCGATTCTCACCGTCAACGGCGGCACCGTCACCGTCACCGCGGGCTCCGACGGCATCGACTCGAACGGCTCGGCCGCGCTCCTCGGCGGTACCGTCGCGGTGCTCAGCGCGGGCGGCGGCGGCACCTCGGCACTCGATGTCAACGGCGCACTCACCGGCACCGCGTGGGTCGCCGCCACGGTGACCGGGTCGGCGGGCGACGTCGTGACCGTCACGGACGGCTCGGGAGCCGTCGTGTTCACGCAGACGGCGACGGGGTCGTTCGGCTCCGTGGCCTTCCTTATCCCTGCGATCACGGCGGGTGGTACCTACACGGTCACGACGAGCAGCGGCTCGAGCGCCTCGGTCACGGCGGGGGTCAACTCCGCCGAGATGATGGGCGGCCCCGGCGGCGGGCAGCGGCCGTAGAACCCGGGGCGGGTTGAGTAGGCGCCCCAGCGCCGTATCGAAACCAATTTCGCTGGCTGAGTAGGCGCGCCAGCGCCGTATCGAAACCAACTTTTCGCTGGTTGAGTAGG
>CAIXMB010000001.1 GCA_903920435.1 uncultured Actinomycetes bacterium | reverse complement strand
CGGCATCGCCACCGGGTACGAGATCCAGGTCGACCTGGTGAAGGCGATCAGCCTCCACAAGCACAAGATCGACCACGTCGCCCACCTCGGCCCGTCGGCGGCCGCGGGCATCGGCACCCTGCTCGGCCTGCCGGTGGAGACCATCTTCCAGGCCGTCAACCAGGCGCTGCACACCACGACCGCAACCCGCCAATCGCGCAAGGGCCTCATCTCCACCTGGAAGGCGCACGCCCCCGCCTTCGCCGGCAAGATGGCCGTCGAGGCCGTCGATCGGGCCATGCGCGGCCAGACCAGCCCCGAGCCCATCTACGAGGGGGAGGACGGCGTCATCGCGTGGCTGCTCGACGGGCCGGACGCGCACTATGAGGTGCCGCTGCCCGAGAAGGGCGAGGCGAAGCGCGCGATCCTCGACACGTACACGAAGGAGCACTCGGCCGAGTACCAGGCGCAGGCGTGGATCGACCTCGCCCGCAAGCTGCACAACCAGTACCCGGAGCTGACTGCCGACCGCATCGAGCGCGTGATCATCCGCACGAGCCACCACACCCACTACGTGATCGGCTCGGGCGCGAATGACCCGCAGAAGTACGACCCGACGGCGAGCCGCGAGACGCTCGACCACTCGATCCCGTACATCTTCACCGTCGCCCTGCAGGATGGCGCGTGGGACCATTCGACGTCGTACGCCCCCGAGCGCGCGGGCCGGCCCGACACGGTGGCCCTATGGAACAAGGTGGTGACGGAGGAGGACCCGGAGTGGACCCGCCGCTACCACTCGAACGACCCGCAGGAGAAGGCGTTCGGCGGCAGCGTCGCGATCACGCTCACCGACGGCTCGACGATCGTCGACGAGATCGCGGTCGCCGACGCCCACCCCCTCGGCGCGCGGCCGTTCGCCCGTGCCGACTACATCAGGAAGTTCCGCACCCTCGCCGCGCCCGTGCTCGACGAGGCCGAGATCGAGCGCTTCCTCGAGACCGTGCAGCGCCTGCCCGAGCTCACCGACCTCACCGGCCTGAACATCGTCGCGAAGCCGGGCATCCTCGGTGACGGCCCGAAGGGACTCTTCTAATGCTGTACTCGAAGACCACGGCTGCGCAGAAGCGCATCGACCTGCGGGCGGCTCTCGCCACCGGCGAGCTCCTGCGCTTCCCCGGCGCCTTCAACCCGGTGAGCGCCAAGCTCATCGAAGACAAGGGCTTCGAGGGTGTCTACATCTCCGGCGCCGTGCTCGCGGCCGACCTCGGGCTGCCCGACATCGGCCTCACGACCCTCAGCGAGGTCGCCGGCCGCGGGCAGCAGATCGCCCGGATGACCGACCTCCCCGCCCTCATCGACGCCGATACCGGCTTCGGTGAGCCCATGAACGTCGCCCGCACGGTGCAGGCGCTCGAGGACGCGGGCGTGGCGGGACTGCACATCGAAGACCAGGTGAACCCCAAGCGCTGCGGCCACCTCGACGGCAAGGCGGTCGTCGACATGGACACCTCGACGAAGCGCATCCGTGCGGCGGTGCAGGCGCGGCGCGACCCCAACCTGCTCATCATGGCGCGCACCGACATCCGTGCCGTCGACGGGCTGCAGGCCGCGATCGACCGCGCGAAGGCGCTCGTCGACGCGGGGGCGGACGCGATCTTCCCCGAGGCGATGGCCGATCTCGCCGAGTTCGAGGCGGTGCGGGCCGCCGTGGATGTGCCGATCCTCGCGAACATGACGGAGTTCGGCAAGAGCGAGCTGTTCAGCACGCAGCAGCTCGCCGACATCGGCGTGAACATCGTCATCTACCCGGTGTCGCTGCTGCGCATCGCCATGGGTGCCGCCGAGCGCGGGCTTGACGCGCTCGTCGCCGAGGGTTCGCTGAAGTCGCAGGTGCCCACGATGCAGACTCGCGCAAGACTGTATGAGCTGCTCGACTACGAGGCGTACAACGCCTTCGACACGTCGGTGTTCAACTTCACGGTTCCGGAGGGCAAATAGATGAGTGACGAAATCCGCAAGGGTCTGGCCGGTGTCGTCGTCGACACGACGGCGATCTCCAAGGTCAACCCCGAGACCAACTCGCTGCTCTACCGCGGCTACCCGGTGCAGGAGCTCGCGGCGAACTGCACGTTCGAGGAGGTCGCCTACCTCCTCTGGAACGGCGAGCTGCCCGACGACAAGCAGCTCGCCGAGTTCGAGACCCTCGAGCGATCCCTCCGCCAGCTCGACGAGCGGGTCAAGCGCGTCATCGACGAGCTTCCCATCTCCGCGCACCCCATGGACGTGGTGCGCACCGCGGTGAGCGTCATCGGTGCGAGCGACCCGGATGCGGCGGACGCGAGCCCCGCGTCGAACCTCGGCAAGAGCATCCGGCTGTTCGCGCAGTTGCCCTCGATCGTGGCCTACGACCAGCGCCGCCGGCGCGGACAGAACCTCGTCGAGCCGCGCGACGACCTCGGCTACTCCGCCAACTTCCTGTTCATGACCTTCGACGAGATGCCCGACGAGGTCGTCGTCAACGCCTTCGACGTGTCGATGATCCTCTACGCCGAGCACTCGTTCAACGCGTCGACGTTCACCGCCCGCGTCATCACCTCGACGCTCGCCGACCTGTACTCGGCGGTCGTCGGCGGTATCGGGGCCCTCAAGGGTGCGCTGCACGGCGGTGCGAACGAGGCAGTGATGCACATCTTTGATGAGATCGGTACCGCCGACCAGGCGGTTGGGTGGCTCGACACCGCGCTCGCCGAGAAGCGCAAGATCATGGGCTTCGGCCACCGCGTGTACAAGAACGGCGACTCTCGCGTGCCGACGATGAAGGCCGCGCTCGACACCCTCATCGCGGAGTACGACCGCCCCGACCTCGCCGAACTCTACGACACGCTCGAGACCGCGATGAACGAGCGCAAGAACATCAAGCCCAACCTCGACTACCCGTCGGGCCCGGCCTACAACCTCATCGGGTTCGACACCGAGATGTTCACGCCCCTGTTCGTGGCCGCGCGCGTCACGGGGTGGACGGCGCACATCATGGAGCAGCTGCAGGCCAACGCGCTCATCCGCCCGCTCTCGCTGTACGTGGGGCCGGACGAGCGCCACATCTCCTAGCGGTGCAGCCCCTCGACCCCGCGCAGTTCGCGGCGCACTCGGCGGGCGAGCTCCCCGCGCCCACTCGCATTGCCGAGGGGACGTGGGCGCTCGCCCTCCCGCTGCCCGTCGGCCCGCCGCCCTACACACTCGTCTACGCGTTCACGGATGCCGCGGCGCGGGTGCACCTCCTCGACACGGGCTGGGACCTTCCCGGCAGCCTCGAACTGCTCTCCGCCGGCCTCGACTCGATCGGCCTCGCGCTCGACCGCGTGGAGTCGGTGACCGCCACCCACCTCCACTCCGACCACCTCGGGCTGGCGGAGCGCATCCGTGCCGCGTCGGGCGCGCGCATCCAGGTGCACGAGGCCGAGCAGCGCGGGCTCGATGAGTTCGCGCAGCGGGGTGTGATGGTGCCCGACCTGCACTCGTGGGGCGTGCCCGACGAGCTGCACGACGGCATCGCCGCGATCGTCGGCCGCACCCGCCCGGAGCAGATCACGGCCGACGTGCTGCTCACCCACGGCCAGTTGCTCGACGTGCCCGGCCGCGAGATCCGGGTGCTGCACACGCCCGGCCACACGCCCGGCAGCCTCTCGCTCTTCGACGACGGCACGGTCTTCACGGGCGACCTCGTGCTCCCGACGATCTTCCCGGGCGTGGGGCT